>JASLXP010001205.1 GCA_030740295.1 Planctomycetota bacterium | reverse complement strand
GAACTGCGACCGGCTGCGGTGCAGGATCGGCTAGGGAAGGATCGGATAACGATGGCTCGGCCAACGCAGGCTCTGTTAAAGAAGGTTCGGACAGGGACGGTTCCGATAGGGCAGGCTCAGATAACGAGGGCTCAGACAGCGAAGGCTCCGACAGAGAAGGTTCCGATAACGAAGGCTCCGACAGAGAAGGTACGGACAGGGACGGTTCGGATAGCGAGGGTACAGATAACGAAGGCTCAGATGATGACTTCAGTTCACCCAGGATGGAGTGAACTTGGTCCGGTTTCAGGAATCTCAATTGAATGAAAACCTGAGGCACGGATCCGGCAGTGCCCTGCTTTTCCAAGGTCTGGAAAGTCTTTCGGGCCTGGTCTACCTGATATTCAGTTACCAGTCCCCGTTTGAGGATTTCCTTGAGGAATGCTGTGTCGAGTTCGCTGGCCATGGGATGCTGAAGACGAGGTTACGGAAATCGGCCCTGTGTCATCAATTGCCTCCTTCTCTTGCCAGCGGATCTGATCTCAGATGGATCCGCTCTCCCAGACGACTGCTTGTAATCGATGCCTCAATTATTTCAAGAGTACGATACGCCATCGGCAGCCCAGGTTCCGGTTCTTCTCCTTCCATGAGGCATTCCAGATAGTCGTGAATACACGGCGGAATCGTCTCATTGTATGAACGGGGGCCTTCACCTACTGGAATCCAATGGTCGCCCTCTTTATCCATAATCCGGAACGGGGTGTCTTCCTTGCCATCAAGAACAATAGTGCCTTCGGTGCCACAGATCGCGCAAGGGCCATGCGGGGGTGAGAAGGGAACAGCAAAAGCGCGGGTTACTTGCACCTTGATGCCGCTGTCAAACCCAATCGTCATGGTGACGAAATCCTCACCTTTTTCAGGAATATCGATGGCGATCTGATCCGCGACCCCCGTCACCCAGGCCGGTCGGCCGTAGCTCTCAAGGAAAAAGAGATGCCGATAGATCTGATGGAACCCGCCATCGATCATCGGACCACCTCCACATTGCTCCTTCGTGGCCCGCCAGTTGTTCTGATCGGTCATGACTCCAACGTGGTGCAAGCCATACTCGAAGGCCAGGAAAGGCTGGCCAATCGCTCCCTTGTCAATGACCTCACGAATTTTTCGATGCACCGGGTTGTAGAGCTGGTTCATGATGACGAAGTAGCGAACCTGATGCTCACGGCTCGCCTCCAGCATGGTCAGTGCCTCGTCCATGGTGCGGGCCGGAGGCTTCTCGCAAATGACGTGCTTGCCGTTTTCCATGGCTGCCACCGCGACCGGCAGGTGCATATCGTGAGGCAGGACAATATCGATGATTCCGATTTCGCTGTCAGCAAAGAAATCCTCGAAGTTGTTCGTGATGCTTCGAACCTTTGAATGTTCCGCTTGAAGTGTTCTGAGCTTTTCCAAGTTCCGGCCAGCCAGAGAAATCGCGGAGATGTGAGAGCTTTCCTGGTAAGCCCGGAGGTGATTCTGGCCAAAGCTGCTGGCGCCTATGAGTCCGACATGCATGCGTAATGAGTAATGGTTTCTTCTGAGTTTTTGCGCGGCGCGCAATTACTCTTGTTAAGCGGACGGTCGATTCGAGAGTGCGTTAGAAGTTTTATCTTATTGATTGAAGCTGTAAAGGGCGTTGTGGTACTGGGTAACAAGAGCGAAGAATCCCATGTCCATGACCTGACCGGCCAGAGGACCGATATGCATCCCAAACCAGTTAGCCTGAACGTGTTCATCACGGATAGAATAAGCAACTTCATTTCTCCTTACCAGATTCATGCCCTACCAAGATCTTGAACATCGGATTCAGCAGGTTCGAATGCGGCAGAACCTCCTGGCCTTTCTGATCGCTGTCTGCTCATTGGCGGTCTGGACGGTCGCGCTTGGGACGGTCTCGTTTGTGATTGACTGGCAGTTCAATCTGCCGAAACAGTATCGGATTCTGATGATCATGACGCCGGCCGTCGTGCTGGCGGTGGTAGCGTTCAAGCACATCCGTCGCTTCCTGCACCGCGCATCCGATGACGAGATTGCGCTGCAGTTGGAGCGCAAACATCCGGAACTTGGGGCAAGGCTCATTTCAACCGTCCAGTTTCATCGGATGCGAGAGAACCCGATCTACCAGCAATCGAGAGGAATGATGGATGTCGTCGAAGAGCAGACGACCCAGTCCACTCGCACGATGTCGTTCGGAGATATCCTGCCGGTTGCGCGGATGAAGAAAGCCGCGCTGATTGCGGTGGGTGTCGGGTTGGCATTCGGGCTTTCGTCCTACAAGTTCCCGGACTACGTGGACGCATTCTTCAAGCGCCTGCTTCTTGGCGAGGTCAAGTATCCCACCCTCACGCGTATTCCAGAGGTGCTGCCCGGTGACTTGACTGTCGCACGGGGTGAAATGATTGAGTTCGCTGCGACCGCGGCTGGGCGCATTCCCGGCTTTGGCCACATCGTGCTCATCGAGCCGGAGACCCAGCAGCGTCATGTCTATGAGGTGGAACGAGGCGAAGGCAATCGTTTCGCGTTCAAACTCGACCCGGTCACTAGGGACTGGCAATACTTTTTTCGGATCGGCGATGCCGTGAGCCCGGTTCATAAACTGGGCGTGACAGAATTGCCGCGGGTGTCAGAAATCAAGATAGCGATGCGCTTTCCCCCATACACGCACCAGGCCCCAAGGACTACGGAGCTCGGTGACGTTCGGGCCCTTGTCGGAACGAAGCTGCGGTTTGATGTAAAGACGAACAAACCGGTCGATGCGGTGACTCTGAGCATCGAGGGCGGAGAAGATGTTCCTGTCGGCATTGATGAGGGCGACAGTTTCACTCTTGAACGCACGGTAAAGGCTCAGGAAAAGTATTTTTTCAAACTCGTGGACGCCCACTCTATCGAGGGCCGCCGGCTGACAAACCCGGAGCCCGTTCTTCACACCATTACCCCGCTCGAAGACGCGCCCCCTGGAATCAGTATTACCCGACCTGAGTTTCAGATGGAAGCCACGCCGCGCAGCATCATCCCCCTGGAATTCAAAGCGTCCGATGATTTTGGTGTGGGCAGGATTGCTCTTCGCTATGCCAAGGTAATCGACCAGGAAGAAATCAACCCAGTGGAAATCGATTGGTACGATGCCGAAGGCCAGAGGGCCATCGACGTCACAGACCGGCATTGGGACCTTCTTCCGTTGAAATTCGCGGTCGGGGATGTGATTCGTTTCGTCCTCATAGCCCACGACCAGAAAACGCCTGAAACCAACCTGACGGAATCCAGGTCGGTTGAAGTTCGTCTGCTGTCTCCTCAGGCCATGCTGAGAAAGATCTTGCTGCGCCAGGGCGAGGCCATGGATCGCATCGAGCGCCTTATGAATATGGAAACCGAAAACAAAACCGGTGTGGACAAGCTTCTCAGAGGGGGCGAAAAAGATCTCGATTCTGAGGAAGCGAATCCACCGGATAAATAGAGAATAAAAAATCCTTCCAGGCTCCTCCCACCCACCAAATCAACATGAAGCATTTCATTCTGCTCGCAGTCGTTGTCTGGCTCCCCGTTTTCGGACAGGAACAGCCTCAGAAGACTGAACTCGAACGCAACAGCAAAATTCTTTCTGAGGAACTGCAACAGAAACGGATCGGCCGGCTGACAGGCGACACCTCCGATGAGTTCGGGACGCTCATCGAACTGCTCAAGTTCAATCGCCTCGGGAATCCGGACCAGCTTGGTAAGCTTGATGGCACCTCGACAGAGCTGGGCGATCTGGAAGAAGATGAAATGGCACTCGTCGTCTCGCTGCTGCGATCGGCCCGGCTCAAGGCGCTCGAATTGCCACCGGAGGAGAATCTCGCCAAAGCGACAGTCAAGCAGGACGAAATCGTCGAGCGTCTGAAAGCTCTGCTCGAACTGCTTCGTCAGCGGGCTGAGGCCGTCGAGGCCGCGGCAATCATCCGCGAGATGATTGAAAAGCAAAAGGAGCTCAACCATGAAACCCGCGATCTCGCCCAAGAGAATCTCGGCAAGGAAGAGCTTCCCGAAGAGGATCAGCAAAAGGCAAACAAACTCGCGCAGAAGCAGCAGACTCAGCAGGAACAGCTCGAGCAGCTTGGTGAGGCCCTGCAGAAGATGACGAAGCAGAAACAACAGAAAGCCGAAGCGGCAGAGCAGGCGGAAAAGGCCCTGGAGAAGCTTGAAGACGCGGAACTCGACCGGCAGATCGAGGAGGCCGCCGAGCAGCTTGAAAAGAACCAGCTTGCCTCCGCTTTCGAACAGCAGCAGGAGCTGCTGGAGAAGCTCGAAGACATTCAAAAGGAGCTCAGTAACCAGACTCACAATCCGTTGCAGGATCTCGCCGACGTTCTCGAAAAACTCGATGAGCTGGAACAGAAGCAGGCGGAGCTTCAGCAGGAGACCCAACAGGCGCAGGAGAATCAGGCATCACAGCAGGAGCAGCGGCAGCTTCAGCAGAAACAGGATGAGCTCTCTCGCCAGGCACAGGATCTGTCAAAGCAGACCGAGCAGAACGCGCCCAAGGCTTCAGAGAAGCTCCAGGAGGCAAGCGAAAACATGGAGCAGGCCGAGGAGCAGATCGCCCAGCAGAAGAACCAGCAGGCCCAGAAGGAACAGGCCGAAGCCCAGGAGAACATCCAGGAAGCCAAGCAGGCCATCCGCGAGGCCATCGAGCAGCTCGCCGAGAAGACCGAATCCGAGGAGGCCCAACAACTGGCCGAGCAGTTGAAGGAAGATGCGATAGAGGAATATAAGAAGGCAAAAGAGCAGGCTCAGAAGGCAGCACAGCTTGCCGAAGATCAGGAACAGCTTAACGAGAAAACCAAAAACAAAGAGGAGAGCAACGAGGACCTGGCCCAAGCGCAACAGGATCTCTCGGAGCAGACGAAAGCGCTCCAGGAAGAAATCGCCAAACAGGATGAAGCACAGAGCCAGGAGGCGCAGGAACAACTGGCACAGGCCGAACAGAACCAGCAGCAGGCACAAGAGCAACTGGAACAGGCTTCCGAGCAGCAGCAGTCCGAGGAGAGCCAACAACAGCAGCAATCGGAGCAGAGCCAGTCAGAGCAGAATCAGCAGCAATCGGAGCAAAGCCAGCAACAGCAGCAGTCAGAGCAGGAGCAAAGCCAGCAATCCGAACAAGATCAGCAGGAGCAGGAGCAATCTGAAGAACAGCAGCAGAGCGAGCAAAACCCTCAAGTTCAGTTGGATCAGGAAAAGTCCGAACAGGACCAGCAGGCTCAAGCGCAGCAGCAGGAGCAATCGGAGCAGAGCCAGCAGGAGCAGCAATCAGAACAGAGCCAGGCGGAGCAGAAGCAGCAGCAGGCTCACACCCAGCTCGAGGCAGCCAAACACGAATTGGAGGAGCTTGCAGAACAGAAGGCCCAGGCCCTCTCCGAAGAAGAGCGGGCCCAGGCCGACGCCGAGCAACTCTCAGAGCAACTTGAAGAGCAGGAACAGCAGCTCGATTACCTGGCCAAAGCCGCCAAGGCCCTTCAGGAAATAGAGGAGCTGAAACAGGAACAAAAGGAGCTCTCCAAAGAAACCGCGAAAGCGGAGGAATCTAAAAACAAGAACCAGGATTCCGGAGAAGAACAGCAGGCGGAAGCAGAGGAGCAGAAAGGCCAGGAACAGAAGGCCCAGGAATCCGGCGAAGAACAGAAGACGGCACAGGAAAACGGGCAAGAGCAGAAGGCACAGGAGGCCGGAGAGCAGCAGGGCGACGAGGAGCAGACGGCCGAGGAATCCGGCCAGGATCAGAAACAAGAGGCCGAATCCGGTGAAGAACAACAGGCGGCAAACGAGCAGGCTGAAGAACTGGCCGAACGCCAGGGCGATCTGGCTGAGCAGGCGGGTGCCGTCGAAGAGGAACTGTCCGAAATTGACAGCGAGACCAAAGAACTCCTCGCCGAGGCTGGGGAAGCGATGAAGAAAGCCGAAGAGAATCTTCAGGCAGGGAACAGCGAAGAGACCGAAGCAGATCAGGGAAAGGCCGAAGAGAAGCTGGGCGAGGCACGCGAAAATCTCAGCGAAAAAATCAAAGACATCGCAGAAGCCCTCAAAGGACTCGAGGGCCGCATGGAGCAGGCCGAACAGCAGAGCCCGCATGAAAGCAGTCCACATGCACCATCTGGGGGCGAGCCAGAGAATTTTGATGAACTGTTCCAGATGGCCCGCAATCTCGTAGACATCCAGAAGCTGGCGAAGGAGCAAAAGGAGACCCTGGGGCAGACCCGCGAAGAGGCAGAGAAATCAGAGGACGCCGCCTCTGAATTCGAGGAGCAGGAAGGACAGCCCGATGAAGGGCTCAGTGAACAACAGGCAGAACACGCTGAAAGGGCTCGCGAACTGAGCGAGAGACTTTCCCAGCAATGGCAGGATATCGCGGAAAAAATGCAGGCGGCCGCCGGCCAGATGGAGCAGGCCAAAACAGACCTGGACAAGGAGAAGCACCAGGACGCGACCGAACAGCAGGAGCATGCCCTCGACCAGTTAGCCCAGGCCCAGGAAGTCTCACTCTCCAAGCTGCAGGAACTGGCCAAAGAAATGCTCACCCAGCAGATGCCCATGCAAATGGCCCAGCAGGAACAGCAGGAGCAACAGCAGCAGCAGGATCAACAACAACAGGACCAACAGCAGCAGCAAGAGCAACAACAGGAATCAGAGCAGCCGAACCAGGGCAAACAGGATCCAGGCGCCGTTGAAAACGGAAAGCTCGACGACTCAAAGAAAGAGTTCGGCGACTGGGGCAACCTGCCCGAGCGTTTCCGCGATGAGGCAAGCCAGTCGCGCAGCGAGCGTTATCCCAGGGGATACGAGAAGCTGATCCAGGCTTATTACAAATCACTGGCAGGGAAGAAGCGGAAGTAGGCTCAGCCAGCCTGATATCAACATAATTCATCAATGTTCACCAAGAAACTGTTATTTGCTCTAGCTCTGTGCTGCCTGTCCCTCCCCGCGCACGCCAAGGGCCCCAACTTCGTGGAGCTCACTCCTGATGCGGACGAAGCGATCCGCAAGGGACTTCGCTTCATCGCGAACCGGCAGAATGCCGACGGCTCCTGGAATGCCAGAGTGGGCAAAAACGTGGGTATCTGTTCGCTCGCGCTTCTCTCCCTCATGGTCAAAGGCAATATTCCGGGGCGCGGTACGTATGGGAAAACGGTGGCCAAAGGGATGGCCTTCGTCCTGAGCGCCAGCGCTCCCAGCGGGCTCATCGCGAAACACACTTCTCATGGCCCGATGTATGGCCACGGCTTTGCCACGCTATTCCTTGCCGAGGTCTATGGCATGACCCAGAACCAGCGCGTGCGCGACAAACTCAAGAAAGGTGTGGACCTCATCGTTCGCACGCAGAACAGCCGCGGCGGATGGCGATACCAGCCGATTCCCTCGGATGACGATATCAGCGTCACGGTGGTTCAGGTTGTCGCGCTGAGAGCCGCCCGGAATGCTGGTATCGACGTACCGAAGGCTACAATTGATAATGCGATTAAGTATGTGCGCGCCTGTTATAACAAGAAGGATGGAGGCTTCGGATACCGGCCTGGCGGCGGCTCAGGATTCGCACGGACAGCCGCAGGATGCATGTCACTGCAATTATCCGGGGAATACAAAGCCGAGGAAGTGAAGGCGGGGCTCGAGTATCTCATCAAGAACCGCGAGGCCAAAGATCACCATTACTTTTATGCGCATTATTACGCGGTTCAGGCCATGTATCAGGAGGGTGAAGAGTTCTGGGAAGAGTGGTATCCAAAAATCCGTGAAGACCTCATTTCCAGACAGGAATCGGACGGCAGTTGGAAAGGCGGCGCGGGCAACATCTACGGTACAGCCATGGCATGCCTGATTCTGGGCGTGCCCTATCGCTACCTGCCGATCTACCAGCATTAGGTTTCATCTGAATCGAACGATTCAGGATTCAATCAGACCGGCCCGCACCAGTCTGAACGCGCTGCTCAGCCGCTGCTTTGTCACCGGTTTTGAGAGCACGAGGTCCACGCATTCCGGCTGCTCTCCCGCTTCAAGCATCTCTGCCCCCAGAGAGGTAAGCATCACCACCGGCATGTCAGGAAAACGGGCCTTGACATTTATCGCCAGCACGTCGCCGGACATCTCAGGCATGATGCGATCCGTAAGCAGGAAATCGAACTGTTCGCTGTCCAGCAGGTCCAATGCCTCAGGGCCTGAACTGGCGGATTCAGTGACGCATCCCAGGACCTTGCAGGCGCGTTCGGCAGCGAGAACAGAAACGCGCTGATCGTCAACTACAAGCACCCGCAAACCTGGAGGCAAAGGCGCGGGCTCGTTGATCTCTTTGATCAATATCTCCCCAGTTTTGGGTGACTCGAATTTCTCGGTGGTACGAACAGGCTTTGCCCCGGCCTCCTCCCGTAGACATGCCTCCAATTCCTCTCTTACTTCCGCTGCATTTTCGGGGCGACCCTCTGGTGAGCGCGACATCATCCGCGACACCAGAGAGAGCAGTCTTTCAGGTATCTCGGCATTGAGTTCCCCGAGAGGCCGTGCATCACCAATCAGTTGATCTTGAATGATTTCTTCAGTGGTTGCCCCTGTGAATGGATTGGCTCCACCGACCGTACGGTAAATCGTGCAGCCAAGGCCGTAAATATCCGACCGGCAATCAACAGGCTTGAGCTCCGCCTGTTCGGGTGACATGAAATGCGGTGTGCCTACCAGCCGCGACGTCTCATCAGGGGAGTCTATGTGCATCGCAGCACCCAGATCTCCCAGTTTTGCGCGGCCGTGGTCGGTCAGGAGGATATTGTCCGGCTTGATATCGCGATGGACGATCCCTTCCTGCTCGATGAATTCGAGAGCATCGCCGACATCAATCATTACTGGAAGGGCATCCTTCAAGGGCAGCTTGTTGAGTCGTCCCAGGTGATCCTGCAGGCTGCCGAATCGCATGAATTCGAGTGCGATATAATGAAGACCCTCCTCTTCCCCAAACGAAAAAACCTCCACGATGCGCGGGTGTATCAACTGTACGGAGGCCTTCGCTTCCCCATAAAAAGCTACTACCGACTCCGGCTGCTCTGTCCTGGCGGGCGATAGCACCTTGACAGCCACCGTCCGATCAAGAGCCACCTGAACGCCACGGTAAACAGTGCTCATGCCACCCCGGCCGATACGCTTCTCTATTTTAAATCCGCCGATTTCTCTCCCGACCGGCCCCGTATCCGTCCTGACTTCTTCATCTTCCGAATAGGTGAAGGTGGTATTACCTGCATCGATCTGATCGCCATGATTGAGCTTAGCACAGGCTACCTTCTCGCCGTTGAGGAAGGTGCCATTACGGCTTTGCTGATCGATCAGCAGCCGGCCCTCTCTCTGATGCTCGACGACGAAGTGGACCCGGGAAGCAAGACTATCTTCAAAGCTGACCTGACAGTGAGGGCTGCGTCCAAATAACAGAACCTCTCTATCCGGAACAGGGATGGCCTTGCCCCTATCGGACCCTTTCTCAATAAAGATGTACGCCATCTAATGATCTGATGCGTGAAACAGATTAGAGCCCAACTCGTTTGGACCAGATCGAATCATACGCAGGAGGTGACGCCATTCCATTGATCCCGGTGAAAAGCCAAGAGGGGATAAATGTTTTCCCTTAACACGATGTCCGTCTTGACTGTCTACTGATATTTCGGCACTTTGAACTGCCTACACATCCACCCATGTACCGGCTTCATTCGATTTATAGCAGGCTTCCATGATCCTGACCGCGTCCACCGCGCATTCGAGATCCGCATCGAGCTCATCTCTGCTCAGCGTGCCCTCGATGGCCGCCACAAGGCGATCCACTCGCGTTGGTTTTTCTGCGCCGGAGGCGACGCTCGCCTGCTCTTTGCCCGGCGAAGCGTAAACGTATCCCTTGCCGGGCTGATTGAAGAGAGTGGCCTCGCTGCCGGTGACCTCGAGCCCGCCCAGGCCGCCCGTCTGGGTCCAGGCCGCTTCGACAGTGCAGAGGCATCCGCTTTCAAATTCGACCAGCGCGATGCCGTTGTCATCCACTTCCGTGTAGATACCAGAGACGTTGTTGATGTGTGAGAAGACCCTTTTCGCAGGCCCGAAAAGAGTTCGGACGAAATGAACTGCGTGCGTGCCCATGTCCATGAACGCGCCTCCCCCGCTCAGTTCCGGATTATAAAACCATGCCAGGTCACTCGAATCGAACCAGTGACCGTAAGCAGCATGATGGGCATTTCGCATTCGAGCATGGGTTACATTTCCGAGGGTGCCGGTATCAAGGAATTCGATCACCCCCTGCGATTCGGCGGTGAAAGGGGTGAAGTACCCCATGTGCACGATCGTTCCATGCTCTTTGATAAGAGCGACGGCCTTCTCAGCATCCGCCGTCGTCGTGGTAAACGGCTTTTCACAGAAAATGGGTTTGCCTGCCGGTACGGCAGCCTCGAGCAGCGGCAGGTGGCGCGTGTTCTCGGCACAGATAATAAAGCCGTCAATGTCGTCACGGGCGATCACAGCATCCAGGTTACCCGAGTAATCTGTTCCATATTCATCGGCGAATCGCTGGCCGCGATCGGACACGTCGTCCCAGATCACAGCTGTTTCACATTTCTCGTGATCGCGAGCGGCGTTAAGGAAACCTTTTGTATGCGTATGCGCTGCAGAGAGAAATGCGATTTTTAACATGATGAGTTCCTTTTTCGGTACGGGCGTGTACAGATTAACACAGGACGGAAAGGCAGCGGCAACTCCTCA
>JASLXP010001204.1 GCA_030740295.1 Planctomycetota bacterium | reverse complement strand
GCCAGAACTATCGATACAGCAGTAGGTGCCGTACTGAAGAATCCTTCCAATCACCCATCGGACCTCGGTGGCTCAGCCGCGACACCCTCCGTGGGAGATGCGGTCGTCGATGCCATCACCTCCTGAGCTCACCCTGCCTTCGACAGTGCAAGGAGATCGTAGATGAATGCCAAGACAAAAAAGAGACGTGTGGAGAGTGCAGTCTCGGCGGAAGTCCGAACTGCCAGAGCGCTTGCGCTCAAGATTCATGGATGGGCGGAACGTCCCTTTCGAGAGGTAAATTCCGCAAATGCCATTGGTGAGTACCTGGCAGCGAACGGCTTCAACGTCGAGTTCCCCTTCAAGAAAATTCCCACTGCTGTCCGAGCAACATGGGGAAAGGGGAAACCCGCCATTGGGCTTCTTGGGGAATACGACGCCTTGCCCAATTGCGGACCTGAGGAAGCGGAATGGGGTCACGGCTGAGGCCACAACCTTCTGGGCGTAGCCCCGGCCGCAGGTGCGGTTGCCGCAAAGAACATCCTCGAAGACAGGGGTTCCTCAGGAAAGATCGTCTACTATGGATGTCCTGCTGAGGAAACCCTCGCCGGAAAAGTATATATGGCCCGCGATGGCGCGTTCAGAGATATCGATGCGTGCCTTGCCTGGCACCCCGGCGCAACCGGCGTGAACAACTTCGGTGGATCCGCTCTGGACTCGGTCGTCTACGAATTCTTCGGCAAAACGGCGCATGGCGCCAGCGCGCACAATGGTCGCAGCGCGCTGGACGGTTCAATGCTCACCGACATCTCTGCCAATTATTTGCGAGAGCATGTGCCGGAGAATGTTCGGATCCACTCCGTCATCCGCAATGGTGGTGACGCACCCAATGTGGTACCAGCCTATTCCAAAATCTGGTACTTTGTAAGGGGTAAAGACCGCGCACAGGTTGACGAGGTCCGGGACCGGCTCACTGCATGTGCTCGAGGTGCGGCCGAGGCCACCGGCACCGAGATGAAATGGTCCAGAATCACCGCTATATACCCACGGCTTCCCAATTCCCAGATGTGCGAGATCACCCGTAAGAACGTGGAGCTTTTTGGGGCACCCCGCGTCACAGCCGAGGACAAGAAACGTGCGGCGGCACTCGGATACAATGAAGGATTCGACACCAGCATCTCAAAAGGGAGCGGGTCTCAAGGAAGAGGATCTACGGACGAAGACAGTGTCTCCTGGCTCACCCCTCTCGGTCGCTTCCAGGTCGTCTGTTACGCAAAGGGAACACCTGGACATCATCGTGATATGGCCGCACAGGCTGCCATGCCGTTCGGCGAAAGGGCGATGCTCCAGTCGGCCAAGATTTTTGCCGGAACCACTATCGATCTCTGTCAGGACGCTGAGCTTATGAAGCGGGTGAGATCCGAATTCAGGAAGGGTACGAAGGGGTTCAAATACGACCCGCTCGTGAAGAAGAGTCAGGCTGTTCCCGTGGATCCGCCGTAGGGAGGCAAGAGGCGTCGGACGTCGAGAGGTCGGGACAGGCCTTGTTCCCGACTTCCACTTTCGCCAAGGCTTCGGCGGACGAGTCGCTCGAACATTCGGAGTGCGGTTCTGAGGCGAAAGCAGATGCTGGATCCAGTCAAAAGCAAGTCCCCCTTATTCCCCCTTTTTCCAGGGGGGAGAAACTGGTTTGAGGTGATGAGTTATGAGTGACATCAGTTTAGAAGAGGCGCAGGAGGTCCATAATCAATGTCTCATTATTGACGGACATAATGATACACCTGTCGAGCATGTCGCACGTGGGGAGCGTCCGATGGATCTGGGAAAGCACGATCCTGCATACCATATGGACATTCCCAGAATGCACGAAGGTGGATTCGACGCAGGGTTCTTCATCATCGGTAACGGTCCGACGGCGAACGTAAGGGTTACCCTCGAACAAACGCTGGCTTCGGTTGAGCA
>JASLXP010001203.1 GCA_030740295.1 Planctomycetota bacterium | reverse complement strand
ACTTGATTACAGTGCAGCGAAAGATACTTGGTAACAAAGGCCACTGTCCTCAATTGTGAGGACAGCGGCGCTTCATTAGCGTTACCTGGATGAGGCCATCGAGGAAGCCGTCAGGTCGGGCCCACATGGGCCGTGACTGAGCAGTAATCTGGGGCGGGTTGCCGAGGTCGCCGCTACTGGGGCGGAAGAAGATAATTAGATGGCGGATCCGCTGCAAGGAATATTCAACAGAATCCTGGTTAAACGCGCAGCCGCCACGCGGTTCGAAGGCTGACGACAGAAACATGTTTCAACATTTGCTGACCACATCCGTCCCATACACGAAAAGGAGAGCACCATCGTCATTGCCGATAACGGCGCGGTCTATTGCGGCCCCAACGCTTTCATCATGTCCATGTATGCCTTGGTCCATTACCGGGAACTCGCTATCCATCTCTCAACTCCATCATTGATGCCGCTTGCCGCAAAGGCTTTTGAGGCCCTCTCGAACAACCGCAGAGAACTTTCTGACCTGCTGCACCTGAAATCCGAAGAGGATCTCGAAAATGAGGAAGCGGTCTGTGAAACCGGATGCAGGTATTGAGCAACGTCAGACAGCTTTGCTCGCAACGCGGCTGAGATCGGGTGCCCCGCTTGACCAGGAAATCCGTGGCCGTATGTATGAGATTCCTACTCGAAAACACATGTGAACCATCATGAAAAACTGGACCTTTCTTCACGCCTGCGACATGCAGCCCGGGTCGCCACGCTCCTATCGTTTCAATCCCAGATTCATGGAGAATTGGCAGACGGCCTTAAAGCAGCTCAAAAGCATGGAAGCCGATCTGCTGCTGGTCGGCGGCGACCTGACGCGCGATGGGACCCTTCACGATTTTGAATTCGAGGCTGTCAAGGATGAGCTCGCCCAACTGCCGTATCCGAGCCACTCCATCCCGGGCAACATGGACGTCGGCAACAAGCCTTCCCGGATTGACGGAGCTGCCGGGCGGGATGATCCATCTCTGAATGCAACGGCCGATGCACTCGAGCGGTTCGCCAGTTTTCTGGGTGAGTTCCCGTGGTCGTTCGTGCACAAGGACGTACGTTTCAGCGGCTTTTACGCGGCCCTGGCCGGTTCAGGGCTGCCGCAGGAAGACCGGATGTGGACGTGGCTCGAACAGGAACTTCCTTCGCTGCCAGCGGCCGAGCACCACGTGATGACCATGCATTACCCGCTCTTCGTAGACCGCCCGGACGAGCAGACTTGGGACATCACGAAGCAAGAGGAGTACACCCACTGGTACTTCAGCATCGACGAGCCGCACCGTTCGAGGATCCTTGATGCGTTCAAATCGACCGGAGTTGAGATCGTTTTCAGCGGGCACATCCATTGCCGGCGCCCCGTGCAGATATTTGATGGCATTCGCTTCTACAAGTGTGCCGGCATCGCTTTTCCCCAATGGAGCGACCAGTGGGAAAACGGTGACCCAAGGCTGGGCTTTTTCAAATGTGATGTGACAGAGAGCGGGATCAGGGAGACTTTCATTCCCCTGGAATCTGAATCCAGCGCAGAGGGCGCCTACGGCCCCGGCGGCCACCCCAAACCCCACGAGCGCGATTATTCACTTGCCTGGGAAAAGGAGTGAAGCTCTCGCAGTCGACACTGTTGAAGGGAATTTTGCTTACTTACTTATTCCAACAGCCTGATCCGAAGATCTCTGAAATGTACGGTCATCCGGGGATCGTGGAGTTGCAGGTTGATCGCCCCATTGTGCAGGCGTTTCTCGTCGGGCAAGTGCTCCGTGAATTCCGAGGCGAGCTTCCCGTTGATGAAGAATCTGAAGTTGTTGTCTTTTATGATGAGGTGGACGGTGTTCCACTCGCCTTTCCTGATGTCCTTTACGGTCAGTGCTCCTTCAATCGCTGAGACAGTGGGCTTATCATTCTTGTCGATCACGAGTCGTTTTCCGCGGAAGCAGGCGTGTTCTCTGCGACCGGGGGTGTGGAAGTCCCACGCTCCGAGGATGCGTTTGCCGATACCGAGGTGGCCGAGATCCGCGTGATAGCTTTGGAAAGTTCGCTTTCGGGTTTTGTCCTTTCGCGCACGGACGCTGATTCCGCTGTTGCCTTTTCCAGGGAATCTGTAGCTGAGCTTAAGCTCAAAATCTGCCAGCTCCTTGTTTTCGAAGACAAGGTAGCCTCGGCCCATGTCACCATCGCCGACAATCATTCCATCCTTGACCGTCCACGCTTTTGCCGTCTTGGCGGGCATGGCCGACCAGCCATTCAGGCTCTTGCCATCGAAGATTGAAACAAAGCCCTGTTCAGGCTCCTGCTCTTCCGCGGATGTGCAGGAAATGAGAAACGAAAAACAAGTGCACCAGGAAAGAAGGGTCGCCAGATTCTTCATTTGATTTTTCCAGAGCCTGAAAGGTATCGAATCAGATCCAACACCTGAGGTCGTGTCAGCAGAGCCGTGAGTCCTGTTGGCATGGGACTGTCTGTGCCCCGCTTTTCAGCAATGTGTTGTTTCTTAATCGTGATCAGCTTTTCTGATGTGAGCTCCCGCATGACCAGGTCGCCGGCATTCTGGCTCTTCGAGGCGCTCCGTTCGTAGCCCTGATGTATTACTCCATCTTTAGTAAGCACCTGCACCACTGAGAATCCTTCCTTCACTTGCCGGTTGGGCCAAAGCAATTCCTCGACAATTCTCTCGGAGGAAAGTGTTGTGCCAATCGATGTCAGGTCCGGACCGATGACGCCACCCGCGTCGCCAATTCTGTGGCAGGTGATACATGCGCTGGATTTGAACAGGACGGCCCCTCGTTCCGCATCGCCGTGTTTCATTGCATCTTTCACTAAGCCTTTCACATGTTCCTCGCTGTATTCCGGCACTTGCCCCGATGCTCCGATCGCCTGGCTGAGTACATGGATTACCGCTCTGGCCGATCGTCCAGTTGCATAGAGGGCCCGAAGGAGTTGTTCCGCTCGCGCGGGCTCCAACTTCCCCGTCCGCAGCGCAGAAGCCAGGGCTTCGACGCCACCCTTACGATTCAGAAATGCGGTGAGCAGGGGGGTGGTCTCCATTTTCTTGAGATCGGCCTCGCCAAAAAACTGCGCCGCTTGCCGGGCGGCGGCTGGCGCATCCACAGTTACGAGCGACTGAATGGCGGCGGCTCGCAGGGATAACTTGTGCGGATTGGCTGAGTAGCCGACGAGGATGTCCCTGCTCGAGGGCAGCTTCATAGCAACCATCGCTTCGAAGGCGGCCGCGCGCACCGGCAGCGAAAGCAAACTGTCTTTCGCAATTGCCAGCACTTTGCCTTGCGTCTCTCTGACTTTCCAGATTCCAGCAAGCACGAGCGCGTGTGTTTTGAGCTTTGGATGTGGTTGGTCGATCAGACGATCTAATGATGCGCTCAGATCACCGGATGGTCGCACCGGCCGAAAACGCGCAACCTGAATCAGCAGGGCCAGGGCCTGGGCATGCAGATCGGCATCATATCGGTTTGCCCGTGTAAACGACCTTGTATCCAATCCGTACACTTCCATTTCCTTCGGGCCTCCGACCGCCAGAATCGAGGCAACCACCGAGGCCTTCGTTTGTGAAGTCAAGCCCTCCGAATTGACGATCTTCTTGAGGCTCCTGAGTACGTTGCGGCCACCAGCTCTATTGAGCAATGCGGCGAGGTGGCTGGGATGAGCGAACGTAAGCTCCCCTCTCTGGAGCGCCGGCATCCATATCGGCTTCAGGTGATGTGCAGCCTGCGTCAGCGCGTAGTCGATCCAATGATCCATCGGCATGTCGATTACCCGCGTTGCCACTTCCATCGACCGCGCTGACGGAATCGCTGCGCACGCGATCACCGCCTCCATCCGTACCTGTGGATGCTCGTCCACAACGCGCCGGGCCAACAGCTTCAGTGGATCATCGAGCCGATCATGCCAGCGGCCCGCAATGCGCGTGGCGTACGCTCGGGCCCTGGGATCCTTTGCCTCCAGTAACCGCCCAAGAAGATCTGGTCTCACGACTTCAATCGTTGCGTACGCACCCAGTGCTTCGTGAAGATGATGCTCATTCCGCGGGTGCTTAGCATCGAGAGAGCGAACCCATGCATCCAGGGCATCGCCAACCAGAGTGGCATCGCGCATCGTCAAAGCACGTTTGGCCTGGTATCGGGTCCAGTGCTCGGGGGACTTGAGCGCGTCAAGGATTTCATTGATCGTGACCTTCGTCAGATTGAGAGGCTTGATGACAGGCGATTTAGAGGACACACGCCAGATGCGTCCGTGGGCCTTGTCGCGTGTCGGGTCGCGATAAGCGTTGTCCTGGTGGCAGATGATCGGGTTGTACCAGTCAACCACATAGATGGCGCCGTCCGGACCAACCTTCACATCGACCGGTCTGAAGTTGCGATGCCGCGACTGAAGAATGGGGGCTTCCCACTGCAGGGAAAACCCGGCGCCATCGGGTTTGACGGAGAAGCGTTTAATCCGATTGGCTTTGAAATCACCCACTGCAAAATCCCCTCGCATCGACCCTGGAAGATGCCGCCCGTCCAGGTAACCGATGCCACAGTAGCCGCCGGGCTTGCCGATGGTGCGCAGGCGCAGCCGATGCCTGGCAGGAATCTGACCCGGTGAGAGCCAGGTCACACCACCCGCGCCATCGATGCTGAAGATCTGTCCCCATTCATCAAATGCGACGCCCCAAGGATTGCCCGGCCCCATGAAATCATTGAGTAACGGATGCAGTTGCAGACGCCGCGGGCGAAACCGGTAAAAGCCGGACTGGAAAAGACTGCTTACACCCCACGGGGTCTCAACGCGCGACTCGATCCCGTCTCCCTGACCGAAATACAATTCGCCGCCCGGACTCCAGACAAATGAATTGCTGGTCTGATGAGAATCGCCGTTTCCAAATCCGCTCAACACAATACGACGTCTGTCCGCCTTGCCGTCCCCGTCGGTATCTTGAAGAAACAGCAGGTCCGTGTTCTGGCCAACATAGACGCCGCCGTCGCCCAGCTCAAGACCTGTTGGGATGTTCAGGCCAGTCGCAAAGACGGTCGACTTGTCTGCGCGGCCATCGCGGTTGGAATCTTCGAGAACGATGATCTTGTCGTTGGGAAGGTCGCCCGGAAAGACGTGGGGATAAGTCGTCGTGGTGGTCACATACATACGCCCCGCAGGATCCCACCGGATGGCGAGGGGTGAGGTTAGGCCCTGCAGGTCCGAGGCAAAGAGATTGACCTGCAAACCGTCTGACAGGGCAAACGAAGCCTGCTCCTTTCTGATATTGGCGCTCGGGTCCCCGTGAAGCACCTCTGGTTCAGGACGGCTGTGTCCCTGGTCTTCGCCGCCATCGGCCAATTGCAGGACTCGCTGTTCCGCCTGTGCGATTCGTGGAATGAGCTTTTTCCATTCTTCCTTAAACGGAATGTAGTTCTTCCCGCCGCGCGTGAATTGCCGCCGGGCGTCATCACCGTAGAGCAGCTTCCAGTTGGCCGGTCGCCAGTAGTCGTACCAGAGGCGATGCTTCTCGATCACAGCCAGACGCAGAGGTTCAAGATTCGTTTTCGCTGGAACCGGAATCTTCAGTTGCCGCGCGATCTCGTGAGCGATGTGGGTCTGGGCCTCGGCCTTGATGTGCATGCCATTCTCGGTCAGACCTTTCTTGGCTCCCGTAAACAGGTCCACAAGAATGAGCTTCGTTTCAGCGGCAATTCTCGCGATCGCTTTTACATACAAGGTCAGTGCGGAATTGTGAATGGTCAGGTCGGGAATCAGCGCGCTCGGCGGCTTCTCAAATGGAGTGGGGGTGACCAGCACAACAAGCCTTGCCCGTTTCTTGAATCTGTCGATCAGCCGCTCATAGGCTCTTGTGAACTTGTCCAGACCGTCTGGGCCGGCCATCGATTCGATCTTTCCAAACTGTGCGACGACCACTGTTGTGCCAACTCGACCGAGTTGATCTTCGAGATTGCCAAAGCCATTCTTCCGCCATCGCTCGATGACCGTGCCCTGGCGGAACACCGTATCAGCCTCCCAGGACAGGTCCCGAAACTTCGGCCGGGAAGCAGCAAAGGCACTGGCGAGCATGGCCTCGAGGTATCCCGCCCGCTGCAGACGTACCATGTTGGCGCTACCGGCGAACACGACAACATCATCTCTGGACAGCGTAAGACGACCCTCTGCTCGGATGGAGGCTGTGAAGCCGAGCATCAGGAAGCTAAAAGCACAGAACTTCGTTAGACGTTTTCTCATGTCGCTTTCGGTCGAGCTCTGGCGAGACAAGCGAAACAGTGATTTTCTGGTGGCTGAACGGGAGTTTCTACAACACCCTCTTCTCCACTACAGATCGAAGTTCGGCGTCGTCAGCAGGGGTTGGAGTCACGGCTTTAGCCGGGTCTGCCGTACTGCGAAGAACCCGGCTAAAGCCGTTACTCCAACTCCCGCTGACGTTTCTACAACACCCTCTTCTCCACTTACAGATCGAAGTTCGGCGTCTTCAGCAGGGGTTGGAGTAACGGCTTTAGCCGGGTTCTTTGAGCGACGCCAGATCCGAAGACCCGGCTAAATAAAGCCGTTACTCCAACTCCTGGGCTCGGCTACGAGTTTGAAACCGACAGAGTCAGAGGCGGAGAATCATCTCCTTTGGCCTCGCGACAGACCTCGAGAATCCGCGCCCGCAGTTCATTCAACCTGGCTTCGTGCACTGCCTCGCCCGCGAGGTTGTGAACTTCACCCGGATCTTCCGCCAGATGGAACAGTTCCTCGTACACCGGCTCCTCGCCGTGCAGAGAGGAGGTGAGGCTGTCATTGTAATTGTCGAGCGTGCCACGGAACGGCCCCCTTTGATTCGGGTCTTCCGTTCTCTTGAAGTAGCGAATGTATTTCCAGTCTTTCGACCGGACGCTTTCGCTGCGCGGGTAGTTCTGAATATCCAGCAACTGCTCCGAGAAGAAGTCTTCCCGCCACTCGGGCGTTTCGCCGTGAAGCAGCGGTATCAGGCTGCGGCCCTGCATGGTTTCGGGCGAGTCCAGCCCAACGAGATCCATCATCGTCGGAGCGAGGTCAGGCACGACTACCAGTTCATCCCTGACCTGGCCACGCGAATCCTTTGGCAAGCGCGGGTCAAAGATAACAAAAGGTATCCGCAGATCTTCTTCGTAAAGAAAACACTTCCCGCCGAGGCCGTGTTCACCGTGGTGAATACCGTGGTCTGTCGAGAAGACGATGATGGTGTTGTCCGCAAGCTGCAGACGCTCCAGAGTCTCCCTCAGGTGGCCGATGAAACGATCCATCCCCGTGATGGCCTGATACTCGCGTACGCGGCGTTCGCGGAGAGCGGTTTGCGAGCGTACATAATCGTACGAAGGAAGGTAGATTCCATTGTAAACATCTCGAGGAATGCGCGGCGTTTCGATGCCGTTGAAAGGAACGTACGTCCTTGGAAGGGGGATGTCATTGAACGACTCCCGGTAGCGCGATTTGTATAACTCGTCGTCTGACGGCCGCAGTTGCATGTTACCCGCTCCATACGCGTGGGGCAGATTGAAAGTCACACAGAGGCAGAACGGTCTGTCCTCCGGCCGAACCGTCAACGGGTGCGAGCAGCTCTCGATGAACTCTTTCCG
>JASLXP010001202.1 GCA_030740295.1 Planctomycetota bacterium | reverse complement strand
CACCATTCACAATTCACTATTCACAATTCACCTCTTCCACCACCATTCACTTCCTCAGCAACGGCTCTCCCCAACAGATATTTCCATACAGCCAGCCTTGCGGATAGGTGCGCAGGACCATCAAGGTCAGCTTTTTCACTCCTGTTACATCGACGTCCATCAGGTATGGCTTGTCGCCAAACTGGATTGAACGGAGAGCATCCAGCTCGCGGCCGTCGCCGAGGATGATGAACTTTGTGTATTCCACATCGAGGCGCGCCTCACTTATCTTTTTCTGGCCCTCCGCGTCGATACCGGCCCTTACTTCGAAACGTTTGAATTGGCCGCCGAGATCGTAGGTGATGGCCGATTCGATCCACTGGCCCAGTCCCCATTGCTGGCGTTTGTGCCCAATCGAGAGCGGCAGGCCCTTGAATGAACGGTTGATTCGAAAGGGCTCGCGGGCAGTGTCGATTTGGGCCGGCCACAATTCGGTCAGGCGGACATTCCGATCGGCCGGTATCTCTTTGAGTTTTGGATATTCACGAGCCGGCGCCTTCGCTCGCCAGTCAGACAGCGCTTTGTATTTAACGCCGTTTTTCAGACGCCAGTCCTCGTCGAAAAAGCCGACTTCGTGGAAGGTCTCAAAGCCGCGGGTCTTGTCGTCGAAGACGCAGTAATCAAACCACTGGCGGTTGTCGAGGGGCATCCAGTCGAACCACGTTCCGAATCGATGGGAGAGCTGCCACATGCCTTGCCAGTCGATCGCGCCGAAGACGACGACGCTGCGGTTGGGATTCTCAGGATTGGGATAGATAGTTTTGAGGCCGACGCCCTGACCGGTGTATTCGGTCTTGCCGACCAGCACTCTACCGTCGCCGAATTTCACCGGCAGTCTGTTGTTAATGCGTTTCACGATCAGGTTGTGAGATGGGCCGCCGAAGAGGATCAGATTGAAAGCATCGATGTCCTCATCTGTGACGTCTACATCAAACTTCGCCCTGGGCACAGTCTGATACCGGCGCCGCCATTGGCGCATCCATCGTTCGGCTTCGCCCTTCACAATCTTTTTGTCCCACTCATCGCCCTTGCTGCCGATGACGACCAGAAAGGCGTCCACGACCGCGTCTTCGATGGGCCCCTCGAGTCCGGCACGTTTTTCCGGGGGCCAGGTAACAGGATGGCTCTTGGAATCGTCAGCCGTCGCCTTCCATCTGCCGTTGTCCCACTGCACCGAAACTTTGGACGGGGTTGGTGAAGGCAGGGCCACTTCGATCGGCTCTGCCTTGTGAGTAAGTGCGAGCACCACTTCGTCCTGAGCCAGCCCGAGCTCAGGAATCAGCGCCAGGGCAAAGCCTTCAATGTTATCGAGGCGCTTTACCTCAATGCGTCTGTTGGAGACCACCTGCATATCTATTTCGGCAAGTTTCATCCGTTTTGAGAGTCGAGTAATCGTCAGCCACCATGCCTTACCGTGTCGCAGTTTTGAAATCTTGTGCCGCACTCGTTTGGGGTGCTTTGTCCGCCTGTGAGGTTTCATCCACTCCCATCGCTCGCTGAACATCGATCCCCAACCATGCCCGCCGTCACCGGCTTTAAAGGTGACCTTCTTATAGCCGAGCTGCTTCAGCCGCCCTGCCATGTTGCGCGAGTGGTTCACCGGATTGATCGAGTCGAGCGCACCATGCTCGATGGCGATGGGCGTGTGCAGAAAATTTTCCGCGAAGGTGACGGGCGCGGTCTCCCATCGCAGGAACATGCGTTCCGGTAATCGCGGCGAATCCATGCGCTGCCGGTCTTCCTTCCATGCCTCCTCCCACGCAGTAAAATCGGCATTTCCGGCCTTGGGGAAACTGGCCGCGAAGATGTCCGGATACCGGCCCGGCAGATGAAACGAACCCGTCCCGCCCATGGACCATCCGGTAACGTAAATTCGATCCGGATCGATATTGAATTCATCCCTGGCGGCCTTGATGCATTCGAGCACGTCCTGCTCTGCAATCCAGAGATAATCACAGCTCCCGCGCCCGTGCGGCGCGACGACGATAGCATCGCTGAGGAAAGAGGCGTAGCCCTGGAAGGGACGGTACCAGTCAGACCAGCCGTGATGATGCAGCGACAGCACGAGGGGATATTTCTCCTGGCTGCGCCGATAGTCGAACGGTGTCGAGACCTTGAATGGCTGGCAGGAGTTGTCGTTCACCGCGTAGTACCCGCGCAGGCCGGTGATGTCGTATTTGAAAGGGTTTTCCCCACGCTCGATGGCGTGCAGCTTTTCATAAAAGAGGTCGACACTGGCATCGTCGTCGGTAGAGAAGTAGGAGAATTTATAATCGAGCTGCGCCTTGAGAGTGGCCAGCAGGCGGCGGCGCCGGTAATTCTCAGTCCCGTGCACGCGCTCCATCAACTCGCGGGTGAACGCGGCCAGTTCACTGTCCTTGCGGTGGATCTTCAGGTAGTCGTAGGCCTTGATGAGAGGCGAATCGAGGGCCAGCTCATAGAGCAGATAACCGTCACTGGCCGGCACAGGCTCGGAGGGCGCGTTGCCCGCGATGCAGAGGACACCCATCAGCAGAAGGAGAGAACGATTCGCCGGTCGCATTGGATTATTTGAAACCATAAAACGAGAATAGTGCCGGAATCAGCCACCAGGGATGAAAATGCCAGATTCTTTGCCCTTTGACGAACGAGTTTCACATGCGTTTCTGTCACTTCGTAATGAGTTGTATGTTCACCTTGCCTCTCGCCGCAGAGGAGGGCTCGCCCTGGGATCTCGAGGCCCTCAGGCAGCCGCCGGAGTTCGAGTGGAAAGGGCCTGCCGGAAAAATCCGTTCTCTGCTCTACAAATCACTGCCATATGGTGATCGCAAGCAGACGAGCGTTTATGCCCTCTATGCAACCCCTGGCACTCTCGCAGGCGATACGACGAAAGACATAAGCCTGCCGGCAGTTGTGCTGGTGCACGGCGGTGGAGGCACGGTATTCCCGGAGTGGGTCGAACTGTGGGCGAAGCGGGGCTACGCGGCCATCGCTATGGATTTGGCCGGCAAAGGCGCTGGCCGGAAGCCTCTGCCAGACGGCGGCCCCGACCAGGGACCCAGACAGAAATTCAGCACCATTGGAGGGGCGTTGAATGAGATTTGGTCCACGCACGCGGTTGCGAATGTCATCCTGGCTCACTCGCTCATCCGCAGCTTCAGGGAGGTCGACCCGGATCGGACAGCAGTCACCGGGATCAGTTGGGGCGGCTATCTGACGTGTATCGTGGCCGGGCTTGACAGTCGTTTCAAGGCTGCCGTACCTGTATACGGTTGCGGCTTTCTGCATGAAGGCAGCGCGTGGAATCGGAATTTTGATGCAATGACGCCCGAGCTGAGAGCCCAATGGGTGCGTCTCTTCGACCCGTCAAGCTATGTGGGCAACGCGCAGATGCCTGTCTTCTTCGTTAACGGCACGAATGATTTTGCTTACTGGATGGAACAATATCACAAGACCTACAGCATCGTAAAAAACCGAAACCTGCGAATCACCGTACGCATGCCACACGGCCACAAACCCGGTTGGATGCCGATCGAGATTGGGATGTTCATCGACCAGCATCTGCTGGGAAGCGCCCCATTGCCCGAGGTGCAATTGAAGGAAGGGGAGGCCCCATCAGCCGAGATGAAATCAGAAACAGAAATCGTCGACGCCTGGCTCAATTACACCACCGAGAGCAAACCGAATAAGCAACGTGCATGGAAGACCATAAAGGCCGAACATGGAGATGGCATGGTGGGTGTCGGAAAACTGCCCGAAGGTGCACTGATCTGGTTCTTTACCGTCAAAGATGAGCGGGGCGCAGTTGTTTCGAGTGAATTGGGATTTGCTCGATAGCTATGGCTCAGACGAACGTCAGCGGGAAAAGCATGTCAGCAAGGCAAACATCATGATTCGAGTCACGGTCACCGTTACTGTTTTCATCTCACTGGGCTTGACCCCGCTCGCCGCTGAGGCTCGCAAGCCCTCCATCCTTTTTTCCTGTCCCGGTGAAAACCGATACGAGTATGTGGGCTTCGATTACATGCGTGAGCTCGCAAAGCAGGGGTTCGAGGTCGACTTTACCGAGAACGCTCTCGAACTGACCTGGGAACGGGTCCGCAAATTTGATGTTCTGGTGGTTCTGGATTTCCCTATCGAGCGCGCCGGCCAGCACAGCCTGTTTGCCCAACGCCACCGAAAACTCAATGAATATTTCGCAGTGCTGAAAAAGTTCCTTGCCGCGGGGGGCGGAATTTTTCTGCATTACAGCCCGCATTACGGCGGCACCGCACCCAACCACCTTTTGAAAGAATGGGGCATACAGTTTCCGGTCATGCTGCTCGAAGATCGGCATGCGAAACCGATGACAAAACTGACGCGAGGGAATCTGTGCTCACTGACGGATCGCGTCCTGCCCTCACCGGTCAGCAAAGGCGTCGAGCTGGTCTGGTATCCCATCGAGCGTCACTATACCGGCGCGCATACGATGCCTATTCTGATCGATGAAAGCTGGCAGCCTGTATTGAAGGCCGGCAAGACCAGCTATGCGGCGGTTCCCAAATACGATCCGGGCGGAATCCAGCCGGTCGAAGGCGCGCTCATCCCTCAGAAGCCTGTCAATGATCCGGTACTTTTTGCCATCCGGGATATCAAGAAGGGTGGGCGCCTGGCTGCGGTGCAGACCTGGCATCAGTTCTCCATCGGCAGCGGAATGAAATGGCAATACAACCACGAAATCCTGAGCCGCGGCATCGACGGCCGGCCCAGCCATTATGGAAAACTGTTAACGAATACCTATCGCTGGCTCGCGGCAGAGGGATTCGAGACCGACGCGCTCGGCGGGCACGTCACCGATCCCAATCGTCTGCTCGAGCCGCAGCTTCGCCCCGGCGCTCTTGAACGTCTCGCCGAGTGGGTGCACAAAGAGGAAGAGGTTCTCGAATACCGCAGGCCGCCCATGCGGGGCAAGCTTTTTCGAGGGCTCTTCGGCGCGCAGACTAAAATCAGCGGGGCGGCCGGCAGCGTGTCTGATTACGCCGGCGCGGCCGCAGAGGCTGGGCTCGACTTCCTTGTCTTTCTCGAAGACCTAAGAGAGCTCGATCCGGAGAAGCTCCAAGCCCTCAAAGCCGAGGTGAAGAAACACACCACGGACAAGCTGCAGCTCTTCGCCGGCTATCGCATGGAAAGCAACATCGGCAACCATCTTTTTGTCTACGGCAAGAACCCGCCTTTTCCGGAAGACCGGGTCCTGGTCGGCAAAGACAAGCGGACCTACAACCTTCAGTATCAGGACAAGGACGGCAACTGGGCCAAGGGCAATCCATCGCTCGACTGGGGGCTCTACGCCACTCTGCGGAACGGCAACAATCTCGGCTACTTCAAATTCAGCCAGTCCGGCAACGGCATGAAGATGTACGATGTCCGGCCCTTCAGCGCGGCAGCCATCCTGACATATGAAAAGGGCAAACTCATCGACGATGCCCTTGAAGACTACCTGACGACCAACGATTGCCAGGCAGTGGCGTCACCGATCAGTATGAACCTCGTGCGATCTCCGTCCGAGCTGAAACAGGCGGTCGCGGCCAACCAGGCGCTTACGTATGCGCAGGCCAGATCCCTCAAGACCGTTTACAGGGACGCGCTGCGCTGGAACAATTCGTATGACGGCCTCAACGTTTTTCCATCCAACGGCCCGATCATTCATCGCTGGCCGCACTGCAAAAGAACCATCGTTTTCGGCTCCGAGCGATTCGTCACCGGACGCAGCCTGACTCCCTCACCCATTCACGTCACTTCAGAAGCCGGGCTCAAAGAGATTCGCATTTATGATGGGAAGGAGCTCTTCCGCCGTTTCGTTCTGAACGGCGAAAGAGAATTCAACAAAGTGCTGTTTCTGTCGGGCGCTGTTCAGCGGACCATGGCCCTCATTGCGGAAGATCTGAAGGGAGGCCGTGCTGTGAGCTTCGCCAATCGCAGCTACAAAGAGGGCACCTACATCTCCGTCTTCTGTTCCGACCACGTGAACGACTGCGGGAACATGATCATGGCCCACGGCCCACATTGGCCATACCTCTTCCCATGGATTCCCGTGGCAAATGCAGGAAGGACATGGGACGGCGGCCCCAAGGGCAACAACCTCATGTGCAATGGCCAGTTCACCCAGCCCCGCCTTCGGTCGGATAAAGGCCGGTTCGGTCAAAACCCCTACCAGTATCCGATTCTCGAATTCGGCGACGAAGGCGCCACCCGGGCACGCATGGTCTGCAATCGCCAGCTCGAGCCCGGGGTCCCGAGCATCAATCCCTGGTACACCTTCGGACCGCTCCGACCCTCCGAGCTGATCGATATGTGGGCAAGCCACACATTCTGGATTCCATACACCGTTGGTGTCGAGCCAAGTGGATGGGGCGGCCCCGGTGTATTCGGCGGTGCGTTCCCGTCGCTCTTCACTGAAGAGATCACCTTCAAACAGGATCAGAAGATTGAGCGACTGCTGCTGTGGCACTCCGGCTGGACGCCCCTGGTGAAGGGCCAACCCATACTGCTTGTGATCGGCGGCCGCGGTGGAATCCGCAATGTCATGGATGCCTCCGTACGCCCGGTAAAGAGCCGTCGCTTCAAACTTGACACGGGAGACTGGTTCGGTCTGTTCAGCAGCAGGCCCAGCAACACGCAGCTCTTCATCAATCGTGGCGAAGCAGTCACCTTCACCGTCGGGCAGGCCCGGGCCTACTGGCTCGCCGTCACCGCGAATATGGAGAAACGGACGGTCAGGAAAGGTGACCGGTACGGCGCGGAGTTCTTCACCATGACGTGGCCTCTCGACATGTCGATGACCGACGCCAGCCAACTTGCCGAAACGGTGGAGTATCTGAAAGAGCCAACAGGCTTAAGACTGGCTCGGGGCAAACGTCTGCCTTCAGCCGGAGGTCTACTCGAAGTCGAGACGGTCAACGGCGCGGCCGAATTATCCATCCCGCGACCGGAGAATCTGCAGGTAAACGTCCCGCTTCGGATCAGCGGCCTCAATCGCCGATGGAGCATCGGCCTGTATCAGTACGATGGTTATCGAACGCACTACTACTCAAAAGAGAACAGTGGCTACCGAGCCCTCGGTGCTGACCACGATGGCCGTGCGTACATCCCCCTCTTCGTCAGTAAATCAGAAGCAACACATATCCTTGCCGGCCATCCCGTCGTGGCGGACGAAGCTGGAAAGGACCTGTTCATACAAGTGACACGGATCAACGATGGCCTCAACGGCAAGCCGCCCGGCTGGCACCTGTCGGTCAACAATCCACTCGACAGGGCGGTGACCTCGACTCTGCGGCGGACCATGGACCTGGACGGATTGAGATTCACTGAGCTGAAAGTGACATTGAAACCGGGTGAGTATCTGGTGCTGCCGAATCAATAGCTGGAGGTTAGAATCGGTCATCGATTTTTCTCGAAA
>JASLXP010001201.1 GCA_030740295.1 Planctomycetota bacterium | reverse complement strand
ACAAAGATCTGAAAAGGGGCAACGCCCCGGCCATTTATAAGGATGCCATTTATTGAGGCAAATGACCGGGGCATTGCCCCTAAGGATGACCTGCCCGAAAACCCAGCCCGTTGGGCTGGGCTAGGCAAACGGCCCGGGGCTTTGCCCCTGAAAATTGTCGTTCAAATCCGTAAAACTGCCTTTGTCTCGGCCGACTTGCGTCCGCAACCTGGGCACGGCAGCGTCCCGCTGGCTTTCGGAAGCGACCGGAGGTCGCTATGCCGGCGAGACGCCGGCGCACCCAGCAAGCACTACAACATCTTCGCATGGCGCAGAGAAGTCTTAGAGTCAGACTCTGAATGCCTGGAAGTTTATGCCTCCGGGCCTTTCTCCCGGGAACGCATGATTTCAACGGATGGCCTGCAGTTTCTCGCGGGTCTGGGCTCGAATGGCACACGATCCTGCCAGCGGCTGAAATACTGTTCGGTTTCGGCTATGTAGATGTTGCAGTTGCCGCGGTAGTTGCTGTTAAACAAGACACGCTCTTCATCTCGGGTGAAACGGGGATGTACGTGAAACGGCCGCTCGTGGGTGCAGCCGTGTGCGCAGAATGGTTCCGCCTGAACGAATCCCGTTTCCCAGTTGTTTTTCATGATGCACAACATCTGCGTGTCATAGCTGCCTTCACCGGGCAGCGTGTCCCCAACCCACCAGGAATCAGCGAAGGCCGCGTGGCAATGGAGCGGTTTGTTGCCCCCGGGGCACCTGGCGCGGCGGTCGCAGGTGCCGTCGATTCTGATGATGCCGTTGAAGCCGTACATGTCCGCGTACTGGCCGTCCGGCCGCTGTCCGCCGAACTGCATGCCCTGCGTGCCTACCCAACCATCCTGAGTGAAGAACGAGTGACCGACATAAGTAGGGCGCTGTTTGTAGGGCTTGTAGAGTTTGAACGGTTCCCGGCCATCGCGTTCCGTACGCCAGATGATGAACAACTCCTGAAGGCGTTCCTTCGCGCCCTGATCCCCATAAAGTATGACGTCGTCACTTAACGGGCTGATGACCGGGTGTGAGAGATAAGTGTGCTCACCCCATACAACGCTTGCCGCGCCACTCTCAATATGCACCGATACGATGAACGAACGGAGATTGCCGACCGGAGGCACCTTCGGAGGATTGCCTTCGCGATCCTTCCCGATGGGCGTCCGCTCGAAAATGAAAAACACAACGTACTCATCACCGACACTGATCTCGCTCTTCGCCTGGAACGTAGTACCCGTGCAATCGTAAATCAGTTCAGTCTTTTCGGTGTCTGCGTTGTACCACCACAGGCCGTCCTGTCCGCCGTAGAAGACCCAGTTCTTTTCACGATGGAAAGCGATGGACTCGTCTAGGAGTTGGGCCTTGTCATCAGAGATCACCCTCTCCGACCCGTCAGCCGTTTCTATAAGGACGGCGTGGACACATCCATCGCGTTCCCGGGTGCAGGCGATCAGGGAGCCGTCCGGGCTCAGGGCCTCGGCGGTGTAGTAGGGCAACAGATAATTTCCTTCTCCAAGCGTGAGGCGGCTTACCTGCACACCGGTATCAGGATCCTTGGTGTTAGGGATGGACATTCAATAACTTCGTGGTTTCAAGTTACAGGATTCAAGGCAGACAGGATGAGTTTGTAGTAACCCGTTTGAGCAGGTTCAAGCCGGCCGGTTGAATCCAGTCACTACGAGTCGTCCGCCAGCTACCCGCCAATCAAAAACTTCCTGACGCTCTCTTCCGTCAGCAATCCGCCTTCCTTTATCCGCCTCATGACTTTCTGCTTCCTGTCGCTGAGCTGAGAGAGCTCCCTTGAATGCGCACTTTCCAGATTACGCGCTGTTTTAGCCGTCCAGTTTTCCGTCTCCTTGATCTTCCTGACGACTCTCTCGAGCTCATCGTTCAGATCGGATCTGATTCGTGCATTCATAACAGTCGCGCCCTGGTTGATCCTGTCCATCACCAGTTCGATGGATGCTCTCTTAGCCTTGAGTTCCACCGGCTGTTCTTTTTTAGACAACCGCACCACGCTGGTGACAATCTGGCCGTTTATGTTCTGTCGCTGGGACTGAACCTGAAAGGTGTAGGAGTCCGTCATTCGCCTCTTCGTCTCTCTGTCGAGTTGTTGAAGTTTAATCTGGTAACGTTCTTTCAGCGCCTTCTCAGCGTCCTCTGCTGCGGCAAAAACCACCCCGGCAAGTTTGTCCTGCTCTTTCTGGAGCCCGTCATGGCATTGGGCCAGGAAGGCCGTTGAGGCAGCGAAGGTCTTTGATGAGGCGTGCGACTCTTTGAACCGCCCGGAAAGCTGTGCGACTTCTCGCCATTCCCGGGCCTCCTCCCTGGCCTGAAGCTCATCCAGCAACTTGAGTGCTTCGGCCTCTCTGGCGACCTGCATGTACTCTTCATATGGAATGGAAGGGTGCGTCAGCCGCGTTTCATCGAAACATTGACCCGCGCGTTTGAAAAGGCCATCACAAAAAAATGAAACGCCGGCAAGGTATAGAAGATCCGTGTCCGAACTTTTCTGCCTGAATCCGATGAAACTCAAATGGTCTGACATGCGGAGCGCATCAAACTTGACGGTCTTCTCCTGGTTGCCCCGCTCGAAAACCAGCACACCTTCCGTGAACTCTGCAAGCTCGTACTCGATGCCGGTCCAGGCAACAGTCTTCCCGATGTTCTTTTCCAGGTGCGCTCTTGACGAATCGATCATCTCGCGAATGGTCGGAAGATCCTGCGTGAGGTTTTCACAGACTGATTTAAGGAATACGACCTTTCCGTCAGCTACGAGCTTTGCAGCGTGGATTCCGGCTACTTTGTACTTCCTCTCCTTTATCAGGGGGCGCAGTGATTCTTCAATGAGCTTGTGCTCCACCACCAATGCTCTTACGTCATTCATGGCCGCCTGATCAAACAGCGAGTCCTCAACCGGTGCAGGTGGGACTACCGTTGTGACTTCATCGGTCTCTGCTTCCTCTTCCTTTGTCTCTGGCTCGGGCAACAATTTCTTTTGAGGTGTCTCTGCCTCCGTCGCGTTCTCCACCTTCTGGCGATAGACAGCGACGATCTTCTCCACGGGCTCTTTGAACCGTTCGCCGAATTCGAGAGCCTGTTCCACGGTGTCGATGGCTTCTTTGAAACGGCCTTCACCGGCAAGCCATGCGCCCTTGTCGGAGAGCTTTCTGAATTCGCGAGTCGCAGTAACGAGCGCCTGCTGGCGCATGGTTTCGTAGCGGCGCACGACTGATCCGGTACCGGCACTCTTCATGCCCTCTTCGATTTCCTGCAGCGCACGTTTGAACTGATGTGCGGCCAGATGCACACGGAACATCTCTTCAACTCTTTTGAACGTTTCAAACTCTTCCTTATTGGGGAGTCTGGATCTCTCAGGCTCATCGGACGTGGAGGAACCGGCCTTGCTCTGTGGCGCTCCGACAGGGGGCAATGATGACACCGGCTTATTCTCCGCAGCCGGGGTGTCACCGTTTCCGGCTGTCGGGCTCAGCGGGATCTGAGGCCCTGAGCGGTGTTCGGTGAGTTCCTCTTTAACGGGTGTATGTGCTGCTACCTTCCGAGTCTGTGGGACGGGCTGCCTTTTCCCAACTCCAAGAAAGTAGCCGGTCGTCCCGGCCACAATGACCAGAACCATCAGCAAGAGCGGAAGCAAAGATTGACGGGACCTGGAGCGTGAAGCCTTCAATCGACTCTGTGTCTTTTTCAGAACGGGCAGCTTCTTCTGTGTGTCCGGTGGCGCAGGGATGCCTTCGTCAGGGAGCGGCGGATGTTCAGGTGAGCTTTCCCCTTGTCCGCTCTTTCCATCCTCTTCGGATTCTGTCGTATTCGTACCAATCGGCAGTCCAGCCGCGCTGCCGTCCTCTTCAATGAGGCCTTCCTCAATCAGGGTATGCTTGAAGATTTCGTTCGCCTGCTGCCGATTCAGGTATCCCCATTCAACGAGCAGGTCCCAGGGGGTGACAGAGCTGTAGCTTCTCCGGGCTGCTGTCAGCGCGTCGGCCGCCTTTTCCGTTTGGTCTTCAGTAAGCTCGCCGAGATAAAGACCCATCATCAGGAATGACTGTTCGCGTTCTGTGAGCAGATCCATGTTCAGTCCTTGAGGTAACGCAGGCGATTCTTACTGAGGGTCTGCGGGTTCATCCAACTGGCTCGACCGTTCTTATACAATTCTAAGCGCAGGTAGCCCGTAATCCGGCCTGAAATTCGAGGCGCTTGCAGGGAAAAGGGCTTCGAGTGGGTCACCGGTGAGCAACCTGCCTTCTACAACTGGTGACGGGGCCAACCGGACAACTGGGGGAAGAACGAAAACGTCGTCGAGACCCACGGGGAGCTCGACCTCAAATCCGGCGCGCCCGGCACCTGGAATGACGCTGGCAACGACGCCCGCCAGCATGTGTTTATTGCAGAATGGGACGAGATCACCCGTGACTGGGCGAAGCTGCACGAGCGCATCAAGGAGTGGAAGGGCCATTACTATCTGTTCGTTCCGGAGGTGATGGATTGGAGTTCCTCAGTTGCGAAATGCAAAGCCCTTGGCGGCTACATCGTCAACATCGGCGATGCAGAGGAAAAAGACTTCGTCGCCAGGCTTTGCGGAAGGATGTCCGCGTGGACCGGCCCGGCTGACCAGAGGCAGACCCTCGAGGGCGAGCGTTACTTTGTGTGCGAGTGGGATCAGAAGCCCGAATAGCTGATGCCCTTGCTTCGCCCCCCTGCGGCGTTCGGGTCGCCCATCGGGCGATCAAGAATGAGGTTCGGGGCTCTTACTTTTAATCTTGCTTCTAATCCTCACTTTTCTTCTTCCGCCTTTTTATCTTCGGCTTTTGTCTTTCCTTTTCTTCCCAGAGCCATCTCAGGACCGGAACGTGGCAGTCAAAGCGGGAGAAAGCAAAGATGAAAAGCAAGATGAAAATTAAGAGGGCATATCCAAAACGCGAAACTCATTTACGCGTTTTTCTCCCCGTACCACATAAGCCGAGGTGACGGCCCACGCTGCCATCTCATGTCGCTACTGACACCGGGCAGCCAATTCTCTGGCTCGTTCCAGGTTCTTCTTTGCATCGGCCTTTGCATCGCCGGATTTGGAACTGGTTTCAAGAACGGCCCAGCCGTCGTAGTCGATTTCCTTCAAAGCGGCACAGATTTCATCCCAGTTGTTGAAGCCTTCGCCGAGGTCTTCCCCGCCGGCGCTGTCCCCGCTGCCTTCTTTGAAATGGATCTGGCCAATCCTGTCGCCGAGGGATCGTATCTGTTCCTCGGTTTCGTGATGCCAGACGTAAGGATTACACATGTCCAGATAGATATTGACCGCGGGCGAGCCGACTCTATCGAGGATGTCGATGTATTGTTTCGAGCTCAACGTCGATTCGAGACCGAGACCGATTCCCGCTGCTTCGGCTGCAGGCGCTGCGGCCTTCAATTGCTCGACGGCGTTACCCAGGTCTCGCTTAAAGGCCAATTCCCCATTGCCATAGAATGCCAGCAGGATTTCGGCTGCACCGATGGATTTGGCGACTTCGACGTAGCCGAGAATGGATTCTACGACCGCCCAGCGCACCACGGGATCGGGTGAACACAACGGCGTCTGATTCATATACGCAAGGCAGAGCGAAGGGACGGAAACTCCCGTCTGCTCGGACGTCTCCCGAATCTCATTTTGAAAGTCAGGACAAAACCACTGTTTACTTTGCCAGGGCGCAGGAACGAAATATTCGACACCATCGAAGCCGAGCTCGCCGGCGGCTTTCAGGGCTTCCGCGCCTTGCTCCTGGATAACGTTGTTGATGACTCCTATCTTTATGGACATGGGATTCCTTTCAGGCAGACGCAGGGAGAATGCCAATTCTGATTAAAAGAAAGATCACTATGAAGAAACTCTCATCCAGTACATCTTCAATTCAGGTCCACAGCATTAGACAGACGCTTCAGCGTGCCGGCAAACGAAACAGGGATCTCTCAAGAAGGACGGAAAGAGGGCCAGGATGCACCACCAGTCGGGCAGCATTAGAATGGAATTGAGTGGGAGGCTCGAATTAAGACTTGCTTCTCAAACCCTGAAGCTTGGAACTCATGTCCAGTCTTCGTCTCTTACTGGTTGCCAAACGAAGATTACGGCTCAGGCCCCATCTAAGGCAAAATCTTTAATCGCCACAGTCCAGCATCTCTTCCCCATCTCCATGGACCGTCAGAGGTGAGTCAGATCCTCAGCAGCAACTGAAGACGTTATTGAAATGCACATCTTCTTTACGGTAGTCATCGCCGGCGCTTGGGCCGATGTAAATCCTGACACCCTCCGAGAGCGTGGGGTGCGCTTCTATCTGCCCTTTGAAGAATCCCCCAATGCCGTGGTCAGCCATGGCGCTTCTGAGCCTTGGGCACAGAAAAATCTTAAATTCGTAGAAGGCAAAATCGGCATGGCGGTGAAGCTCTCATCTGTTCCGGATCGCACCGTCCGGAAGTCGGATGGCTCTATAGGGAAAGTTAAATCAAAGAGCATCCTTGCATACGAAACTCTGGGCAATGTCCTTCGACGGCGGGGCACAATTGCTTTCTGGGTGCGTACGCCCTGGGATGGAATGAATAAAGATATTCTGTCCGGCTCGAGCCTCACAGGGCCTACCATTCTTTCGATATCTGCAGAACATGGTTATGCCGCCTTTTTTTACCTCACAAGACGGAAGGCCTTTTTCGAAGCACTGTTCGGTGGGAAAGAAAAAACGGATAAGCACATCAGGCTTGGTACGTACGGGACAAAACTGGTTCCACGCTGGCAGAAGAATCTATGGCAGCACGTGGCGGTGACGTGGGACGACCGACGGGGTTACGGACTCTTCTTTAATGGCAAAAGGATCGACGGGATCGATCGGAAGACTCAATGGCATCTTCCGAGCCCTGACTTGCTGGCTTTTGCGACCCGAACCTTGCGTTCACGCGATATCTGGCCAGTAAGCACCTCCGCTGACTTTGATGAGTTCATCGTTTTCGACCGGCCCCTTGATGAGGGAGAGCTGCAATTCGTCCTGGCCGGCCAATATTCCGATCTTAGAAAGACCAATCCAGATGACTGGCCGATAGATCTTGCTGCCCGCTCCAGAGAATTCCATCTTCAGTCGGAATCGGGTCGCCCAGTTTTCAAGGTCGACAAAAAGAAACTGATTGGTTCTGGGACCATTGAACAAATACATGTCGATGAGATTGACTTGGATTTTCATCGAAGGTGGACGCTGGCAGACGGCGCCGATGAAAGTTCTGTGCGATTTCAGGATGGAAAACTGTTGTTTAGCAGAAGAGCTGATTTTCGATTCGCGAAAAAATCTAACGTCAATCATGTTGTCACCTCGATGGATGCCGCCCTGGGCTCCGTTGGGCTGGAAGAGGAACAGGAGTTGTTTCAAATCAGAGATGGCCATAGCCATCAGCCCATCCCACCTGCCAGGCGTGACGCATTATCCATTCGCTTTGCTGAGGATGCAGTGGCAAACGAAGTGCGCTTTTTTGATGTAAGTAATGAGGCACGAATCACTGGCGAACGGCATTACGTTGCCGGTCCTGTCGAAGCCAGCAATTATCAGGATGCCAGGAACACCTTGCTCCGCTGGCCTCACCCGGAGGATGGCCCTTTGATGGGCACTCTAACCAAACGGCCCGATCTCTCCGGAGAATCTCATCGGCCTTCGCTCAGATCCACGTTCTTCGTAATTGGTGAAACCAAAAAGGACGTATTCGTAAGGTCGATTGGTTTTGATTTCTGGATGAAGTGCGCCAAACGGCGTCTTCCGTTCAGTATCCACATTCACGATCCTCAGCTCCCCGGACGGCTGGCATTCGAATCTGATTTCGAACTGGAGATGGTACCGTCGGGTCTTGTGCGCATACGCCTTAGTATTCGACCGAACGGATTAGTCATCCCGCCTGGAAAACACCTGGTGATTCAGATCGTCGCGGCCAACGATTACCAATTGTTCCACGGGGCGGAATATCCTTCATTCATTTCAATCAGCCAGGGAGATCGCAAGAGAATCGGCCACGAATTGGCTCAGAAAATCCTTCGTAGCATGTGGCCTGCTTTTCTTCGCCGGCTGAATCAGAATCGATTCAAACTCGGCGAGGAGACCTATGAGACAAATCCCATCGCAAGGGGGCTCGAACTGGCTCTAAAATACGATCCCCTGAATCAACAGGCGCACTCATGGTATGGATGGTCGAGGCTGCGTCCGTGGCCGGAATACAGTTTCAGGAAGTTGGACCGCACCAGAGGCCCCGCCTGGGCTGTGTATGGGCGAGAGGCTATTCGTTCGACACAACAGGTCATTCACTGGTGGCTGGATCATCGAGCCCACGAAAACGGCTACCTCGTCGGCGGCGGCAACCAGTGGAACGATATAACCAAGCTCTACAACAAGTATCTGTTTCTCTGCGGCGTGACCCGCGACGAGCGGCTCCTCGATGCAATCGAGCGCTACCTGGACGCGCACTGGAATACCGGCCGGATGGTCAACGGCGCTATCTACTATCTCACTGACATCACACACTCCGTGGAAGAGGCCACATATATTCAGCCGGCGCTTCAGGTGTTACGACCGGGCCTGCCCAGGCACTTTTATCGAGACCTGCTCAATGCAGCTAATCTCAAGAAGTGGCTCGGAAGAACCAGTGATGGCCATTTGCACTTCAGGTCCAGTTTCTTCAACGCGGCCAAGATCATCACCGACGGCGAGAAAGGCCGGGACATCCCCGGGTGTGAGCCCGCGCTTGTGCCAGCGCGATTCCTCTCCTGGTACAGTGGTCATCCTGAAGTGCGAAAGATGGTGAACGACTGGTCCCGTTCCTGGTTGGAGGACGCTCTGAATGAGACGACTGAGAAACCAGAAGGAGCCTTGCCCAGATGGGTTAAGTTCAGGACCCACGAGCTGGGCGCAACAGGCTATGCGCCAACCAACCTGGTTTATGAGCAGTTTCTTGCCTCTTTTCAGGACACCGGTGACAACAGATTCCTTGAGCCCTTTGTTGCGCTGCTGGAGAGCGGCGACTCTTTCGGTGACCTGAATTGGCACATCCGAAATGCACCGAACCTGATTTCCTGGCGAATTCTGAGTGGGGATGCGCGCTCGGATAATCAACTGCGTGAGCTGTCAAAAGCACAGATTGAACGATTCAGGGAGGACGCGTTTTTTCAGCGCGGCATCGAGTATGGTGAAGGCAAAGGAATGCTGAAGTGGGTCCTGGACAAAGATGAAGCTGACCTCACCGAATGCCTGAAATATGTCATCCGGAATAACCACCGTTCGCTTCCCATTTATGGCCCGTCCGATCCTCCTACGGATCGCGTCTATCCGTGGGGCCGGGTTACGTTGCCAGTCATGATGCTCGGGGGAAGGCTCTTTGATGGGCGCGCCTCTGACCCCGTTCCAACGGCGGCGTTCATCTGGGACAACCTCGATCCGGACCTCGTTTCGATGGTCTTCGATTACCAGCCGAATCTGGTGCGAATGCTCGTGCACAATTTCAGAAAGACACCTGAGTTTGCAGCGTTGCGTCTCATGAATCTACCCGAGGGGCGCTACCAGGTAATCGTGGCTAAAGACGAAGATGGAGCCCGCGAACCTGACAGGACGGCCGAAGGGAACGAGGCAGACTTGCGACGCTTCACGAAACACAATCTGGTTTTTGAATCCGGAACAAACTGGGTCGAGCTCAAATTGCTGAAGAGACGCAAGAATGAACCCAGACCGGATCTGGCGGTAACAGTTTCAGAAATGGCCGGCCAGGAGTTTACGGTCACCTTGCACAATCTCGGCCCGGCATCCGCGAAAAATGTCGAGGTCTCTCTAAGAAACATTGAGCCCGGGCGAACGGATGCCCCAGCCGTAACGACAACGAATGTTGGCAGCATTCAGGGCCTGACAGGCTTCGAAAGGCAGACCGTGAATCTGAAGTTCAAGATTCCGGAGGGCGCAACACCATCGGATTTCTATCTTGTTGTCGATCCCGGCAATGCCATTGATGAGATTAACGAATCGAATAATTCATACGCGCTGAGCGATGGCGTGCCGCCACCGGTTGAGAGCAAGCCCAAAACCAAGACACAGTAATCGACTGATTTGCTGTAGCTCTCGAATCATAGTAAGCCAGCAATCCCAGCGGGATTGGGCTATTGCCTGACAAGACTTTCCAGCGAGAGGAGCAACTATGTTAGTTATCGGTGAAAAAGAAGCAGATGCGGTCAGAAACGTTATCAAGAGCGGCAAGATGTTCCGCTACCATGAAGGAGGTGAATGCGACCGTTTTGAAAAACGATGGGGAGAATACACAAACACGAAATATGTGTGCATGACCGCGAGTGGAACGAACTCTCTCACCGCAGCGTTGGCCGGACTGGACGTCGGCCCGGGCGACGAAGTCCTCGTGCCCGCGCTTACCTACATGGCCACGCCCATCGCCGTTCTGGCCGTGGGCGCCATTCCGGTGATCGTAGACGTGGATGATTCGACCTGTATGGATCCCATCGCGATGGAGGACGCCATCGGGCCGCGGACCAAGGCAGCCGTGCCCGTTCACATGTGGGGCCAGCCCTGCGACATGCGCAGCATCATGCGCGTGGCTCGCAAACACAAACTCCTGATCTGCGAAGATGCCTGCCAGGGCGTCGGTGGTGGATACGAAGGCAAGATGCTCGGTTCGATCGGACACGTTGGCGGGTTCAGTTTCAATTTCTTCAAAAACATGACATGCGGTGAAGGCGGGGCTGTCACCACGAATAAGAGGTCCATTGCTGAAAAAGTAAAATGCATGGTCGACCCGTGCAGTTTCTACTGGAGGGGCAAGGGCTCGTGGCGTCCCTTCGTGGCCAACGGCGCCAGGGCATCCGAATTCGAAGGAGCGATCATGAATGTGCAGCTCGACAGACTGCCGTCGATGCTGAAGAAACTACGTGCCCAGAAAAAGCGTGTGCTGAAAGAAGCTGCCAAGACCGATCTCACCCTTACCCCGGTGCACAGCCTTGATTACGAATGTGCCACCTGCAACAGCTTCCTGCTGCCGACCGAAAAGCAGGCAGAAGATTTCGCGGCCCAGGCCGGTGGTGGAATCATGGGAAAGACCGGCCGTCACGTTTACCTGAACTGGGAACCGATTTTCGAGCATTCCGCGTCTCACCACGACGCGATGAATCCTTTTAAATTCAAAGAGAACAAGGGATGCCGCATGAAATACACCGAAGACATGTGTGCCCGTTCCCTGGATATCCTGAATCGCACGGTAATGATCGGAAACCATCCCGAACGCAAAAGCACGGAAGTGACGGCTCTCATCAAACGCATCAAAGAGGCGGCAAAGGCGGTGTTGGGCTGAATCCGGCTGCAGCTTATTCTTCTTGTCCCTGAGCTGAGCGATTCTCGAAGGCCCCATTGGGCTCATCCCAGTGGTGAACGAGTTTTCAGCTAAAATGGCCCTGAACGAGAATAGAAAGGCAACCGGGGGACCGGCGAATTTAATTTGAATCAATTCTTGCGGATCATGAACGCATTTCTTTTCCTGATTTTACCGAGCCTGCCAGTGCCCTCATTTGCCGACGACTGGCCGCAGATTCCGGGGCCCGATCGCAACGGAATCGCTCGAGGGGAA
>JASLXP010001200.1 GCA_030740295.1 Planctomycetota bacterium | reverse complement strand
GCCTTGCCGACACCTTCGCCGTCGAGTTGGCGAAGCGCATGGGCGGCTTGCTTTCCCACGGCATCTTTTCGTCCGACCATTCCCGCAAGAAGCTTGACGTGTTCTGCGCCACCTAGAATTCCCAAAGCAGTCACAGCGTCCAACTGAACGTCGCTGCCGCCGCGTTCGGCAAGCGAGGCCACTTTCGGCGCCACGGATTTGTCTCCCCTCGCGGCGAGGAGTTGCAGCAACACGACCTGAGATGCGGCAGGCAGCTTCCCCACCGCGTCCGCAAGCTTCGTGGATACCTCGCGAGGCGCTTCGATCAGAACTGCCCGGGCCGCGCTCTGGAGTCTTCTGTCCGTACTCTTCAGAAATTTCAGCGCGAGCGGAACGGCATCAGCAGGATTTGCCTTGCCGAGACCTACCAGCGCCGCGGCCTGCACCCTCGGGGCACCGCCTGTATCAAACAGGTCGCGCCAGAGCGTCGCGGACTCCTCCACGTGCCCACGCTTATAAAGTCGGTTTCCACACTCGACCTTCGCCGCTTTCAGGTGAGTGACAAGCTCTGCGGTAACTTTGAGATCCGCCAACGACCGTGCCGCCTCGGGAGAACCGATCTTGCCGAGAGCATCGACCGCTGCTGCGGCCACGGTACGCTCCTCAGTTCCTGCAAGCTCGGAAAGCTGTGGCGCCGCGAGTATGTCCTGCCGTTGTCCGATGACCGCGATGGCCTGGACCTTTTGGCGGGCGTCAATCCGAGGCAGCGCCTCTCTGATGACCTTATCCGCTTGTTCGCCAGGGATTGCCTCCAGGGCATCGCATGCGGCAAAGCACAGTTTGGAATGGCCAAGAAGCACAGACAGTGGCTTCGTCGACGCGGCAGTCCCAATCAGGGCGAGCTGCCGGCAGCACCACTTCGTGATGTCCACCGTGGCTTTTTCATTTGCAAGCAGCTTCAGCAGTTCAGACTCGATGTCCTGCTTTTCCTTTGTCCCTGCGTTTTTGATCTGTTGCTCTACTGCAATCAGGACCTTGCGGCTGGTACCGAAGCGGTAGCCGGCGAGCATTGCATAACGTCCTCCCTTCTGAGGATTGTATTCCTCCCACGCACTTGCCAGGCGATCGCGCCCCCATTCTCCCTTGTGAACGATAAGCCGGTAAGTCAGTAGAAGGGGGTTCGCTGCATCCAGTGCATAAGCGGTGCTCGCTGCCGGGAACGTTGGCTGCAGCCAGTTGAGCGGCGGGTACTGAATCCAGTCACCGGGATAGTCCGGATTTGCAGTTCTCTCCAGGATGGCAATTCCGATTGGGGCCTTGCCTGCCGGCGGAATGCCGCTCAATTCCGCCCATGACCGTCGTACAGGGAGGCCGGACGGGTCGGCAAACGTCGTGATCTTCTGATTCTGCCGAGACGAAAACCGCAGATTAAACCCGCCATAGTGGTCCCGGCCGCGGCGAGCAAGCGTTACGCCATCCACCAGCGCCTGGATCAGGAACGAGAAGTCGATGACGCTTTCGCCATCTGTCCCTCTGGATGTCCGAATTGTCGCGACCTCTTTGACGATGGGTTCTTTGTCCGCCCATTTCCACACATTTTCCGCCTCGATCAGGGCTGAGTCTTCCCCGGCCTCCTGGCGCAGAATCTTGACGGGCCGGGCGAAGACGCCCTGCAGGGCGTGCAGGTCATGTTTCTCGCCTTTGAAAGTCACTTCAGGCCAGGCCCAGTAGAGACCACGGTGGTGCGGGTGGTCCGGGGAATAGTCTTTCGTCAACACTTCGCCGTTCGGCCCGAAGAGAGGATGCACGTAGTTGCTTCGAGCCACGGCATACTTGCCACCCACCCCCTTCGGCACGGGAACCGTTCCGAAGTTGTAGGTAAGGACGGGCCTGCCACGATCGGAGATCGTGTAACGCTGCGTCCCTTCGTCAGACCTGATGACGAACTGCCCCACCGCGATGCGAGACATAGCGATGATGAGAAAAGCGTGAATCCCAGACCGTCTCATGAAGTCTTAACCTCTGAACAGGGTCCGACACGAATGGCGGGATGTTACCCGAATTGAATCTGGATGCCTATGGCGAGCCGGCACCGGCCGCGGCAGCACTGTTTTGAGTGGTGCGGACGCTCCGCGGCAGTGAAGTAGCTCTGTCACTCGCGATGGCTGTCTCACATCTTTCACTGAGGACCAGGACTTCACCGAAACTCACTCGCTGTTTCGAGAAAGAAACGCTCGGATGTTCTCCCGCTCGATGGCTTCCATGTCGCGACGCTTCTTGAGGTAGCGGGCGTATTTTGCCTTTTCGCTTTCTGACCAGGTGTTGGCCTCGGTGTAGTCACCGCAGTAGGGCACGGAGAGATCGATCCAACAAACGAGCTTGTCCATTTCCTCCTGGGTGAGCTTTACCTCGTGGTGGCCCTTTTCGAGTAGTGTAATGAGCTCGCTCTTTGCCGCGCCGCGGTGAAGGGGCGGCAACATATCGGGGACGGACTGGGCGCTGACCCAGTTCACGAGACGGCCATCCGATCTGCCTCTCTGAACCGAATTGCCTGTGCCTGCCTGGGTCAGTGCGAGGTAGGCGTCGCTCCAATTTCGCTTCGCTCGCCGGTCTTCGGTCTGCTCGCCGAGAAGGCTGAAGGCCAGCAGTTTGTCCTTCGGGGTCTCCGGCGTCACCTCTTTTTCTGAGGGCAAAGCCAGCAGCGCAAGATCGATGAACTGCCCGCCGCGAGTCTGGCGGCAGTGGAGGGCGAGGTGGTTGGTGCCGGTCTTGAGCGCGGCCATTGCTTTCTGATTCATGAGCAGCGGTCGGTATCTCGTGATGTAGCCTCTCGCAGACGCAGCCAGGACGCCGTTCACGTAGACCTCGAAATCTTCATCGTGGCACACGTTGAAGGCCATCTTCTTGCCGAGCGCTTCAGCGGGCAGATCGAAGGTGCGGCGCAGCCAGATGTCACGAGTGTGCCACTGCGTTTTGATTCTTCCTCCCGGTGTTCCGCGGCGTCCGAAACCGCCTGACCCGACTTTCCAGTCTTTGTCGTCGAACTTGGGCGACTGCCATCCTTTTTGGGGTTTGCCCGTGGTAGAGCGCCACTCGCTGCCGATTGGAGAAAGCGTCTTTGCGTTCTTCAGGTCGATGCCCGCATAGCTCTGCGCGTTTGCTCCACTTGGGGAAGCGGTTCGGTCCTTGTGACAGCGGATGCAATTGCGGTCGAGGATCGGCTGAACTTCTTTGACAAAACTGAATCCCCTTGGCGGGCCGTAGAAATCGTCCAGAGGCTGGGGGCCGGCCTTCATCGCCTGGGTTGAGCCCGTGTACGAGGACGGCGCCTGGTTCTTGTATTCGTGACAGCCGGTACACGAGGCGAAT
>JASLXP010001199.1 GCA_030740295.1 Planctomycetota bacterium | reverse complement strand
TTGGGTGATGTAGAGGCAGTGGTAAAGACTCACGAACTCTTACATTATTCCACTCAGACTGATTTCAACCCTACGGTTGGAAATGCTGACTTCGCGGCGATCATTGATGGCAACATTGAGCTCTTACCAGAAATTGTGGCTGCGAATAACATTTCATCTGTTGATGGATACCTCACCATTAAACCAGACAATCTCAGTTCGGGCTCAAGCACCCATTTTTACGTCGATTTCTCCGATGATTTTCTCGCTGACAAGGCTGACTACTCAACAACTGCACTGGTCTATACGCACCCCACCAGTACTACCGGACTTAATGCGAATCCACTAACGGAAAGTAGTTCGGACCCGGGGGAGGTATGCAGTGACGGTATATTTATTGGAGTTGATGATGCCGGCACCCCCGACGACAGCTCTGATGATTTCCTTGAATCCGTCTTCTATGAAGTCAGCGATGGCTCTACTGACAATTTCAGCGTGAATGAGGGAACGTTTGATCTGTTCTGGAAGCCGGCAGTGGATGTCTCTAACGTGACGTTTGTTGAGCTCCTTTACCTGCCCTTCAAAGATGCGGCGGCAGGAGCTAATGGGGCCTCATATAACGGTGATGATTGGAATAACATTACTGGCGTTGCGAGTGCTGGTGATGCTTCGACTCCAAACATTGGTTCCGCCAATGCAGATGCAGGCGCAGGCATGACGTCTGTTTCATTCAAAAAAGATGCTGGAAGTGAATACGAATTCTATCCAGGATCTACTGGACAGACAGAAAAAGTCGCCGAGTATCAACAGTTTCTCTGGTGGTTTATAGATGGAAATAATATGAACGTGCGGATCGTTGGATCTATCGCGCCGGCCGACGGGAGTGGCCTCGACGACGATGTGGATAATGACAAAGATGGCACCATAGATGAAACTGGAGAAAGGCAACCTAATACCCCTGTTAATTTCAGTCAGGACATTTCTTCCCTGAATCTGAAAGCTGGGGACTGGCATCATTTGATGCTAACGTGGGATCTTGACAATGGGACAGGGACATCGATTAAAGTGTACGTAGATAACCAATTACTCGGAACACAAAACACAGATATTCCTTTGTTGATTGACGCGCTGAAAGTTACCGACGCTGCCGATCCATATAGTTTTGCCTGCTTTGGCGGGCTATTCAGACGTGGAGCAAACGCCACGCCCACGGGCACTTTTGATGAGATACGATTTATGAAAGGCCTGAGGCCCGTCCCGGTACCTACTAACAGGCGATACGTCGATGTCAGCAGTGTGACAAATCCAAGATATGTCTCTGCCATCTATCCTGATGCCAATGCAGATCCTCTCCCATTTGGGACCGTTCTCGGGCCGATTTCCTGGACGGAATATACGCCGGACGATGGTACAGATGGAGCGGATATCGGGGTAAAGGTATGGGTAGATTTGGATAATGCCGGTTTTTCGAATAGTGCTGAGGCTGAATATATTCTGAGCACCGGGAGTAACGCCGATTTCACAAGCCCTGAACAGGGCCTCGATGACGGTGAACCCTTGAGTATTGGATACACGAGTGGAAAAGCAGGGGCGAGACTGAGAATTCGAGCCCAGTTTCAGGATGCCAATTCCCCGGATGGCACCAACTATGGCGGCGCTACGGGCACGTACCCTAATGCCGGCAACGTTACGGTTCAGGCAAAGGACACCCCTATCCTTGACGATATGACGCTCACTATATTGCCGCCCCGCCCCAAAGTGCTTCTGTTAAGAAAAGTGGATTCCAATTAACAACTAATTCAGCCACACGGCTCTCACGCTGGAGATGGAGTGACGGCATCCTCGGCGGGGCTGAACAGTTACTATCTCTTATGTATTCTGAGGTCTGGGCACATCTTTGAACGCTTGTGCATGTTTTCGGTAGAGTCCACGAAATTGGTGATAGGTCAATCCGAGTAATTCCGCGGCTTTTCTCTGATTGAATTTCGAGTCGGCCAAGGCCCGCTGCACATACTCTATCTCCAGTTCGTTGATTGCGCTGCGCAGGGGCCTCAGCTCCGGTTCAATGGCGAAACTTGCGGGAACCGGAACTGGTGTTTCCTGAGACCTGACTGTGGGATTATACGGGGAATCGAAGGGATCGAATACTATTTCCGTGATGATCTCAGAGTCTGCCCGGTAGGTTGCCCTCTCGACTACATTCTTGAGCTCACGCACGTTGCCAGGCCACGGGTATTGTTCCAGGGATTCCATTGCGCGGAGACTGAATTCCGGCAATTGACTCTGTCCGAGCTCAAATGCCATCCGAGCGGCGAAGTGGCTTGCCAGAATCGGTATATCTTCTCGGCGTTCACGCAGTGGTGGAAGGAACAGAACTTCGAAGGAAAGCCTGTCCAGAAGATCCTCCTTGAATCTCCCTTCTGCTGCGTGTTGCCTCAGATCGACATTCGTGGCCCCCACAATCCGCACATCGACCTGGGTTGGCTGAGACGCACCCACCCGCTCGAACGATCCATACTCTACGACTCGCAGGATTTTTTCCTGAGCCTCAATGGGAATACTGCCGATCTCATCAAGAAACAGGCTCCCGCCATCCGCGGTTTCAAATCTTCCAGCCCTCCTCCCCATGGCGCCGGTAAACGCGCCCTCTTCATAACCGAAGAGTTCTGACTCGATGAGAGTGGGAGACAGTGCTGAGCAATTCAGCGTCACCAACGGCTCCTCCCATCGCTTCGACAGGTAATGCAACCGGGCAGCCGCCATCTCTTTGCCGGTGCCTCTCTCACCAATAATGAGAACGGGCCGGTCCACCTTTGCCGCTCTGGCCAGGCGTCGCTGGAACTCCACGAAGGCGTCCGATTGCCCAAGAGGGTCTTGGAGTGCTGTGCTTGAAGTCATCTGATTCCTGGTCGGGAAGAGCTTGGCAGAATATACCAATTAGTGGATTTTGTCGCCTCACAATGGCGATCATCAGACATGGAGTCTTGGGCCAGAATCCTGAGGGTATCGTAAATGCTTGCAAACAAATGCCTTGAAAGAGCAGATCGATTTGGCTTCCAGCTTGCGATAAGCAGGCAGCGATGTGGAACATTGCGCCATTCGTCTTTGTCCCACACGGCTTAGAAGATTTTTTCACAAAAGGAGGGCTCAGAAATGGGTATTTTCACAAGGCTTAGAGACATCATTAATTCCAACATCAACAACATGCTCGACCACGCGGAAGATCCCGAGAAGATGGTCAAACTCATGATCACCGAGATGGAAGACACGCTCGTCGAAATCAAGGCATCCTGCGCAAACACGATTGCTTCGAAGAAAAAGGTCGAGCGCATGCTGAACGAAGCCACCAAGCTCGCAGAAAACTGGGGACAGAAAGCAGAGCTGGCCATCGAAAAGGGTCGCGAAGACCTGGCCCGCGAGGCCCTCAACCAGAAGCACAGCTACCTGGAAAGAGTCAGTACTTTCGAATCGGAGCTCACGCAGTTCGACGTGTTGGTCGAGGAATACCGAAACGACATCCAGGCGCTCGAGGAAAAGCTGGATTCCGCCCGCGACAAGCAGCGGATTCTCGTGCAACGCCAGATCCATGCGCAGCGTAAACATCGGGCCCAGTCAGACATTCGACGCTATGACGCTTCCGACGCTTTGCTGCGGTTCGAGCAGTTCGAGCACAAGATCGACCGGCTCGAAGCGGAGGCCGAGCTGGTAAATGTCCCCAGCAAGCCGACGCTCGAAGATGAGCTTGCCGGACTGGAGTACGGTGACAAAGTGGAGGAAGAGCTCGCCTCTCTGAAGGCTTCAATCAAGAAGGAAAGCGCAGCCTCTGAATCTGCTTCCTGACCGAAAGAGAAAGGAATATCGCTATGCCGGAGCCCATCACATCGGGTATCAGCATGATGCTGACGTTAATCCTGGTCCCCGTAATCCTCTTCGGAATGGCCGGCATCTTCGGCCTCATCCTGCTGAAGATGCTTAAAGGAAGCTCGCGGGAGCGCGGCGCGGCCGAAGAGGAGACTCGGATGATCCAGGAGATCTATAACAACCTTTCAGATATGGAAAAACGGATTGAATCTTTGGAAACCATCATCATAGACAAAGAAGGAGAGCACGATGAATAGTCAACAGAGGCGACAAGGTCTGTACCGGTCACGGGGCGGCATCATCATGGGTGTCTGCCAGGGCATTGCTGAGCACTGGGATTTTTCAGTGTTCTGGACGCGCCTCGTTTTTGTCCTCACCTTGTTGTTCACAGGCTTCTGGCCGGTCGTCGCCATTTATTTTCTTGCGGCTCTTCTGATGAAACCAGAGCCGGTCATGCCGTTCACCACCGATGGGGATCAGGAGTTCTATGATTCCTACGTTTCATCCAGAACGCTTGCTCTGCGCCGCCTAAAGCGTGTATATGACAATTTGATGAGGCGCATCGAAAGGATGGAGGACATGGTGACGGCCAGGGAGTACGAGTGGGACAAGAAGTTTAATGAAGGCAAAGAGGGATAGCAGGAATGTCAGGTTGATGTTTCGGTTGGCAAATGGAAGAACATTTCATACTGAGCAGGATGCGAGCGATGACTCTTGGGAGGGCAATTCCAAGTAAGTCACAGCCTTGTCTCTGCTCGGTAGGACAAGGAATAGGATGGCACCATTCGACTTCATGATCATCTTGGGAATCATCAATTGGTGGTTCGATCTTCAGCTATTCTGGAAATGGGGAGTTCCAGCAGGTCTCATTCTGCTCCCTGCCGTGATAGCTTTGATGACCGGCACTCTATATCTGTTTCCACTGATCATTGGCTCGATCCTTATGTTGGTGAACATCCACAACCTAGGAAAACCTGACGTTGGTTGGTAGTGTTCGTGAGCTTTTTCAGCTCAAGACCTGTCGAGAACCCGCATCAACTCTGAAGCGCTACCACTGCCAACACGGCAACTGAAATCCCAACCAGGCCGCGAGCGGACAACGATTCCTTCAGCCAGATCACTGCAAACAGAGTAGTCATCAGCAACCCGCCTGCGCTGGCTACGGGAAACACCACATAGCCCGGATATCCTTCGAGCGCCTTCAGGATGAACAAGACCTGCAAACTGTTTGCGATTCCAATCAGCACACCAGTCCAGCACTCCGTCCATCCAGGCTTTACTTTACGTTTCATAAGCATGACGGCAGAGCAGACGCCCATGACGGTGAACGCGGCCAGCAGGTAGGCCATCTGCTCGTTCTCTTCGGCCTGATGCTTGAATCCCTCCTGCGCGAGCCTGGAGCATCCAGCGATCAAGAAGAAAAGGGAGATGGTGACGAAGGCCCCGGGGGGCAACTTTTCCTCAATGAGGTTCTTTCCGCCGCCGATCAGCAGCAGGGATACACAGGCCAGCGTGATACCTCCCCACTCAGCGCCATTTGGCGTCTCGCCCCACACAATAATACCAACACTCACGGGAACGAGAATGGACAGCCTCGCAAAGACCGTTGCCTGCGCAGCGCCCTTCCATTTCATTGTTCCCAGCAGCAGAAAGAATGCGATGAAGTATCCAGCGCCGTTCACCGTCCCCCACAGTATGGCCGGGCTCGAGTGGGCCTGATTGCCGGGCAGCAGGTACAGGATGAGCGAGACCAGCCAGCCGGTGATGTAGTTGATTGCACCGACCGAAAGGAGGTCACGATCGTTCAACTGGTTCCACCGCATCCCGAGGATGAAACTCGAACTCAGTAAAATGTTTAGGATGATGAACAGCAAATTGCCGGACGGCGATGGCCTAGAGATCCCGTGAGAGGATGTATTCGCCCAGTGCGCGGAGGCCCTGTTTGGCATCGGAATCCGGCACGTCTTCGAGACGCTGCCAGCCTTCTTCGATGAGGGCGCGGGCCGTATCGAGGGAAGACTCCAGCGTGCCGTATTGCCGGACCAGTTCGTGGAATCGAAGGCGGTTCTCCTCTGAAAGGCCATCCTGCATCACCGCCCTGATTTCATTCCGCTTGTCGCCATCCAGACGCTGCAGCAGGCGAATGGCCGGGAGTGTGAGCTTGCCTTGCCCCAGATCAGTACCGAGGGATTTGCCTACGATGTCCTCCTCACCGGTTATATCGAGGCAGTCATCAGTGATTTGAAAAGCGAGGCCGAGCTTCAGCCCAAAATCGTAGAAACTGTCGACCGAATCCCTGTCTGCACCCGCCAGGAGCGCGCCGAGCTGCGTGCTGAGGGCGCATAGCGATGCGGTCTTGAGTTCGGCAATCTTGAGATACATCTCCTCTGTCAGGTCCAGGTCATACCGTGACTTGAGCTGGATTAATTCGCCTTCACACATCTTATCCGTGGTTCTGGTGATGTATGGTAAGCACACGCTGCCGTCGAATTCCGCTATCACTGCGAAGGCTCGTGAAAAGATGTAGTCGCCCAGCAGGACGGAGATCTCAGTTCCCCAGATGGCGCTGATGGTCGGGATGCCTCTTCGAATCTGAGCTTCGTCCAGAATGTCATCGTGCACGAGCGTGGCGGAATGAATGAGCTCCACCACCGAGCCCGCGTAAACATGTGCGGTATCGACGCGATCAAAGCACTTGCCGGCGAGCAGCGCCAGCGCCGGCCGCATGCGTTTGCCCCTGAACGAAGTCACATGATCGAGAAGATCCCTGATCTTGCCAGAGTGGGCTGAGAGCTCTCTGTCGAGCAGGTCTTCCACTCGCTGCAGATCGTCCTGAACGGGCGCGTAAATGTCCTGGAGTGTCATTCCGGTTGCGGCAGTCAAGAGGGCTTTTCCCGCGGTTGGTGGGTGTTATGGGGAACTGGTTCTCAGTATCAGGCGTGCCCGTTGCCGCCCCTTTGTAGGTGTTCGCAGCGTGAAATTTTTCAGGCGGGCTAGAGTACCAAACCAACCTGATCCTGCAACGAAGCCCAAGAGCAGCGCACAGGGGCGCCCAATGGACGCCAAACCGCGGAATCTGAATGCTCTTAACGCCCTTTAATGATTCAAGATTCAGGATTCAAGTATTAAAGAGGATTCAGGATTCAGGATTCAAGATTCCTGATCCTTGAATCCCTGAATCCTTGAATCCCTGAATCCTCGAATCCCTGAATCCTTGAATCCTTGAATCCTGAATCCCCTTGAATCCTGCACCGTTCACCATTCACCATTCACCACCCCCTGCATTCTTTGCACCATCATGTGTTTGAACTAGACTCCAGGGCTGTGCCCTGAGACGTGAAAAAGCGACAAATATGTCCGAAGACCGAAATACCAAAAAGCGCACTCGAAAACCCTCGAAGACGAGAGAAGAATCAGATGCATCGAAGGCCCGGCGCGCCAAATCGAAGAGCAATTCAAAGACCGGAGAATCCCGCACCAGCACCAGAGAGACCGGTGCGCCGCCCGGGACGAAAAGACGAGGACCTCCGCCATCCCTGCCCCTTCCACCGCCGAAACAGGGGGGCAAGGCTGGAATTGTCATCAGCTCGATACTCGCCATTGCCGCCGGATTGGGCGGCGTTTATCTGATCTCCCAACAGGAGGAAGAGGCAGCCGAGATCCTCGAAAACGCCAACGCGCGCCCTGAGCCCAAAAGTGAGCTTAAGGACATACGTTCGATGATGCAGAAGAAGAAGGAGGTCTCTCAGGCCGAAGCCATCGCCCGCAAGACGCGTGCGAACGTCGCGGCAAGGGCCATCAGCGTGGCCGGCGATTTTCAAATGGAATTTCCGGATGAAAAGTATGAACAGCTCAATCTGTGGAAGGTCGCCATGGAGAAAGCAAAGGGCACCGGTTACCAGAAACAGACGGTCGAGCACGTCCTGAAACTGCAACAGGAAATCAATCAGATGGAAGGCAAGCGACCGCCGTTTCCGGGGCTCAATGAAGCCAAAGCCAAGGCCTTCGCTTTCGCCAGGGCTAATGACTACGTCGCGGCGATTGACACGCTCAACAAATTCTACGACGCGCATCAAGGCTACCACCGTTGGAAGAAGCAGTTCGAGGGTCTGCGCGTCAAAGTGGCTCAGCAGCGCGTTTCATTCTTCGGTGTTCAGAAACGCAGCATCGACAGCCTCATCGAAGAGGGCAAATTTGCCGAGGCGAAGGCCGGGCTTGAAGCGGTCATCGCACAGGCGCCGCCCAACATGAAAGGGCCGTTCGAGGATTTGCTGGCGCGGCTTCCCGAGCTCGAACGAATGTTCTACCTGACCGCAGACCGGCAGCGTTCCATGGCAAAAATTAAGCACGACCGGCTGCTGAAAGAGCTCTTCACCAGCATTGAAAAGCCGATGCGGGCGCGGCAGTTCGGCAACGTGCGGAGCCGAATCAAATCGATGCTCGACAAGGATGAATACGAACTTATCGAAATGGAACTGCAGCAGGGACTCAAGGATCTCGACAACATCGAAAACTTGTTTCAGTTCGCCCGTGCCAATCTGAAGGACATGATCGGCAAGGAGCGAACCGTCGGCGGTATCAGCGGCAAAGTCCTCGATGTAAAAGGCGACGTGATTCAC
>JASLXP010001198.1 GCA_030740295.1 Planctomycetota bacterium | reverse complement strand
AAGCAGCGGAAGGATCACCTTCCAGGCATTGTCGTTAAACGCGCCCGTAAACTGCGACAGCAGAAGCCCACCGAGTGGATGCTTGCGTTTCATGTATTACCGATAGCTCCGCACGACCAGTTCAGAGATTTTGCCCCGCTTATTGCCCTTACTGTTTATGTTGCGACTCGCAAAAACACGTTCCGGTTTGAAATCCTTGTAAAGCTTGCGAATGAGAGGCGTATCAGAATTCGAAAGCATGACATAGACGCCGCGCTCGGCCAATTCGCGAAATGTTTCAGAGAGCCGCACCTGATCCTCTTCCTTAAATCCGTTCCGGCTGTAGGTGGTAAACGAAGACGTCTTTGTCAGGGGTTGATAGGGAGGGTCGAAGTAGACGAAATCCCCTTTGCGCGCCCGGCTGACCGCATCCGAATATTCGAGACATTCGATCTGAGCATCCTGCAGCGCGGCCGATGCCGCCTGAATGTTCTTTTCATTACAGATATTCGGCTTTTTGTATTTGCCGAAGGGCACATTGAATCCCCCCTGCAAATTTGTCCGGTAAAGCCCGTTGAAACAGGTCTTGTTGAGATAGATGAGCCGGGCCGCCCGGGTCTCGGGCTTGCGCGGGTTTCGCGCGCGAACTCCGTAATAGTAATCCTCTTCGTTCCGGTGCGTCTTGAGGTGGTGAATAACGCCGTCCACATTATCCCGCACGGCCTGGTAGGTCCCGATAAGCGGCTCGTTCACATCGGAGAGAAGGGTTTTCTTCAGCATCCCCAGCGAAGACAGCCCAAAGAAGAGGGCACCTCCGCCAACAAAAGGCTCGAAGTAAGTGCCGAACCGTCCGGGCATGCGGGCAAGCAGTTCGGGCAGGAGTTGCCCCTTGCCGCCCGCCCACTTCATAAATGGTCTTGCCCGTGTAGATGTCATGGATGCCGTTGAGGATCTGAGAAGTAACGAAATTCTCAGGATGGTGAAGGTTACGTCAACCGCGATGGGGGGAATGGATACCAGGTTACGGTGTCTTCGTCTGTTCCGTGTCGCTGTCAAGGCCGGGATGTCGTAGCCGTAGTCCTCGAGTCGACCATTCCGGAATCTGAGAGTCCAGTTACGACGTTGTGCTCCAGGGCTCGAGGTGAGGTCCGCTGGTGCTGGATCCTGCCGCACTATTTCTTCTTGACCGCCTTCAGTACCAGCCCTTCAGGCCAGTGTGCTCCCTCCGCAATCCAGGTGCGGATTGCCTGTATTTGTTCCTTTGTCAAAGGGCCGCCCTTTGAGGGCATGATGTCGTCGTGGTCTTCATCGAGAGAGATGAGTTTCACCAGATTGCTTTCGTCGGGCTTGCCCGGGACGATCGGCGGCAGCTCTGATTCCCCGGTCTTGCAGGCCACCAGCTTCGTACCCATCAGGTACTTGCCCTTCTTCTTCTCAGCATTGTGACATCTCACGCAGCGAGACTCGAAGACAGGCTTGATCTGGGTCACAAAATCTACTGTGAGCTTTGGCGGGTCCTTCCGTTCCGGGTCAGGCCCGTCACCGGGCTCTGCCTCTGACGGCACTGGGTCTGGCTCTGTCGGCTCTGGCTCTGGGTCTGGCTCAGACGGCTCTGCTGGCTCTGGCTCTGGCTCAGACGGCTCTGCTGGCTTTGGTTCTGGTTCAGACGGCTCTGCTGGCTTTGGTTCTGGTTCTACCACCTCCGGTTCTGGGTCTACCTTTGCCGGTTTTGGCTCTGGCTTCAGCTCGTCGCCTTTTTCATACCAGTCCTCGCGGAGCCAGTCGGACAGGAGCTTAATCTTCTTGGGAGTCAGTTTTTCATCGCGACCATATGCCGGCATGCGATCGTTCTTTGAACCATAGAAGCGGTCATGCTCAGGGTTGCTGATGATTCCGATGAGCCATTCACGAGAGCCGTATCCCGTCAGGTCGGGCGCGGTCGCATCTTCGTCCGGCTCCCGGTACTGGTGACAATCGGTACATCCGATCTCGGCCACATAGCCCTGGCCTTCTGCAATGACCGCGGCATGTCTGGCATCGATATCTCGCTGTCTTTTCAATTGCGCTTCTGCAGAGAGTGCAACAGTGATGTTGCTCAACATCTCCTTTTCGCTGTCATCAAATTTCGGCACATTTTTCTTGACCCACTTGGCCATCTTTCCGTTGCGGAATTTAGTGCCGCCGAAGTATTTCAGTGTGCTGACCTGCTCCGGGTCGAAAAGACCTTTCAGCCAGGAACGATTCGCAAAGCCCTTGAGGTCCGAAGCCGTAGCCGCCTTTTCGATGGGTTTGCCCATCATGCCGTTGTGTCCATCGTAGCGATGACAGCTCGCGCAATGTTTGGCGAATAACCTCGGGCCTTGTGTCAGAGGATCTTCTCTCAGCAACGTGACTGCTCCGGTAACAGGAATCCCCTTCGGTGATTCAGCCAGTATTTTGACCCGCTCCGAATTGGCCTGGGCCTTGTTTACCGCGAGCTTGTGGGCTTCGTCGTGCCAATCCTTGTCCAGGGCCAGATACGTGAGAACGGCCATCGCAGTCAGGGCGACGAAGAGAAAGCCCACGTTGAAGACGTGTCCTTTTTTCAGGCGCCCGGTCAGCGGCATGAGGACAAGCATGCCAACCAGGCATCCCGGAAGGACAAAAGCCCCCCACAATCCGCTGAGGCTCTTGAGGGTTTGAAAGAGGAAGAGGAAATACCAGTCCGGCCGGGCAGCTTGAAAGGATTCCGATGGGTCAGCCGGCGCGCCGAGTTTCGCCCCGTGGTGATAAAGGACGAGGAGCACAACGGCTCCAAGCACAAACATTCCGGCAATGGCATTACGCCACGCCTGATCGGGCCAGTATGCGCATCCCGGTTTTTGAGAGGCTTCGCTCTCCAGTCGCGCATTTCTGCGGCAGAGCTTGAGATGCACTGCCAGAAGCAACCCGATGATGGCAGGAAGCAGGCCCGCGTGAAGAGCAAAAAATCGAGTGAGAGTGTGGTGCCCGAAATCTGTGCCTCCAACGGCCAGCCGTTCGATTTCCGGTCCGATCAGAGGTGCCTGGGCCACGATGCTGGTGACCACGCGCGTCCCCCAATAGGCCTCCTGGTCCCAGGGCAGCAGGTAACCTGTGCGAGCCAGAGTAACGATGAGAATCGCCAGTAGAATCCCCAACCAGAAATTGAGCTCTTTCGGCGCTTTGTAGGCGCCATAAATGACCACTTGCAGCAGGTGCATTACCAGCAGCACCGGAAAAATCTGGGCCGTGTAGTGATGAATGCCACGGAGAAACCATCCACCAGCCATCTCGTGCTGTATGTAATAAACGCTCTCCCACGCGGTTTGTGCGCTCGGGCTGTAACCCATCCACAGAAAGATGCCGGTGATCACCTGGGTGACAAAGCAGAACGTCAGCGTGCTCCCCCAGACGTAACGCCACTTTGCCCCGCCCGGAATATTCTTGAAGAGGGCCTCGTCGACAATCCTGCGATAGCCGGTTCGATGGTCGAGCCAGGTAAGGAATCTCTCTTTCATGAAATCGGAATCGGTTGCTCTGTACCGGTTCGGAAGTTCTGAAACTTCACCCACACCACACCTTCACGCACTTCAACCTGCAACGCATCCATGTCACGGGGTGAAGAGCTCTTGGGACCGCTGATGGAGCCATCCAGAGCGAACGAACTGTCGTGGCATGGGCAGAAAAAGTCTTCGCCCCTGTGATCGATCGTGCATCCCAGATGCGGGCAGGAAACGTTAAATGCCTCAATCTCCGCCTCGCTCGTCCTGCGAAGAAACACCGCGCCGATAAACACATTCGTATACTTGTTCCAGGCATCGATTCGATCAGCGACCAAGGTAAAACGCCGAGGGGTGCCGTCCGCTGGAAGCGTATCGAGCGAAATCACTCGGATGAAATCGCCTCCCTTTCTGTGCCGCTTTCGCAGCGGATCAAAGAAAACAAAAAGGCCGGCTACCGGGGCGACCAGAGAAACGATACCGCCGATGACCACGGCGGCGAGTTTCTTCAGCAGACCGCGCCTTTCCGGCGATCCGGTTGCATTCGGTTCTGACATTTCTGATGCTGAGCGCCTGAAAGCAGGTGGGGTAAAACGGGCGAATAATATAGGTGCGGGCGAAGGTGTCGCCAGCAGTGGCCGGTGGCAGCAAACGAGAGGGTGAGAAAAGAGCGTTGCCCTGGTATTCTTTGCCTGTTGAGGCTGATAGAATCAGCCAGCGCTCGAAGAACCAAATGTTAGTGAATTCTAAAGTGAATAAAGCATTTGCCACATTCAGAAGCGGCAAGCTCGAACTCGATGAAGATGTTCAGTGGCCGGAAGGAGCCCGGCTGGAGGTGCGACTTCTCGCCGAGAACAATGCCCGTGAGGATGAAGTGCGGCCCGAGTTTCTGGATGCAATGAATGATCCGGACAGGTTTGGTCTCACCGAGGAGGAGTGGCCGCAGACGGAAGCTGAACGGCAGATCTGGCTGAAATGGTTCGATTCGATTGAGCCAATGGATATGAGCACGGACGAACTGGAGGCAATGGAGGCGGACAGGCTCGCGATGAAGAAGATCCAAAGGGATTTCACCCGCAAGAGCTGGGGAAAGGTTGATCGGATCTTTGAATGACTCGCTATCTCTTAGATTCAGGCATCGCCAGCGATATGGTCAATAGACGGCACGGCGTTTATGAGAAGGCGCTTGAGGCGTTTCAAAGGAGAGACATCCTTGGCATTGGAACACCCGTGTGGGGTGAACTCCGGGCTGGAGTTGAGAACAGTTCCAGCCGTGAGAGGAACCTCTCAAAACTGATACATGGAGTCAGGCGGTTGAGATTCTGGCCATATGATAAAACGGCTGCTGAGGAATATGGGCGTCTCTTTGCCCAGCTTCGCAGGAGAGGACGCCCCATGCAGCAGATAGACATTCAAATTGCAGCTATCGCGCTTACAATTGGCAATTGTGTTGTCGTCTCCAAGGACAGTGATCTGAAAGCAATTCCGGGGCTGGACGTCGAGGATTGGTCAGCCTGAATGAGACGCACTTCGATATCCCTTGCTCAGCTTAGACCGGCTTTCTGCAGAAGAAATACAAACAGGCTTCGATTCTCTTTCCCATGCTGCCCGTCGAACAAGCAATAAGAATCGTCCTCGAGGCTGCTCGAACCCTCGATACCGAAAACGTCCCCCTCTCCGAATGCCAAGGGCGTATCCTCGCCGAGCCAACGCTCGCCGATGCAGATTTGCCGCCTTTCGATCGCTCAATCATGGATGGCTTCGCATTGATTGCTGCGGACACTGAATCTAACGGCACAACACTTGAAATTGTTGAGGAGGTCTTCGCAGGGGACATTCCCCAGAAAGCTCTGCAGCCCGGCGAGGCCGCAAAAATCATGACTGGCGCGCCGATACCGCAGGGAGCCGACTGTGTCGTCATGGTCGAGAATACTTCGATGAATAAGGACGGGCAGGTGGTGATTAGTGAAATCGCTGAAATCGGTCAGAACATTAATCCCCGGGCTGAATTCGTCAGCCGTGGAGACGCCCTGTTAGAGCCGGGAATCAAACTGCGTCCCATGGAATTAGGTGTTCTGGCCTTTGTCGGTTGCGTTGACCCGCTGGTTTTTCGCCGGCCGGTATGCGCCATTCTTTCTACAGGCGACGAATTAGTAAATGTATCCGAAACTCCGGGCCCCGGTCAGATTCGAAACAGCAACATTTACTGTCTGGCTGCTCAATTGGAGAATGCCGGGGCCGAAGTGAAGGTTTTAGGAATCGGTCGAGATAATCCAGAGGAACTTTCTGCCCTGATCGGAAAAGGACTCCAAGCCGATATTTTGGTCTCGACTGGCGGTGCATCCGTTGGCGAGAAGGATTTTGTGGGAGGGGTCCTTCAACAGCACGGAGTGGAAATCCATTTTGACAAAGTCGCACTAAAACCCGGCAAACCGACCCTTTTCGGCAGCCGCGATCGAACACTCATATTTGGACTGCCGGGCAATCCACTTTCCGCATTAGTTTCCTGCGAGTTATTCGTGCTCAGCGCTGTTCGTAAAATGTGCGGAAGCGCTGAGGCCGTTCCTGAAACAACTAATGTCAGGCTTGGAAAAGGTAAGATTAAAAGAATGAACAGAAGGCAATACATTCCGGGCGGATTACTTTCGGATGGAACTGGCCTGATTGTTGATCTGTTGGAGTTCAAAGGTTCAGGTGACCTGACTGGTGTTCTCGGCACGGATGGCCTTGTGATAGTTCCAGAGAACGCGCCGCCTCCTTCGTCAGGAGATGTAATCAGTTTTCTGCCATACAGCCGGTAAGCACTTGCTCCTTTCGGCCCTGACATTCAAAGCCATTGCCTGTGGCTTCTCCGCGAAGTGCGGTGAGTATTCCTTCTTTGGGCTCTTAATCGTTCTCTTAATCGGAGTTGCCAGATGCAGCCTCAGAAATCCAGTGCTGCGACAGATCACCGCACTCGATTAAGACAACGATTACGATTATGAATACATGCTCTGACGGCAGGAAAAACCAGCCAGCATCTGAGCAATCCACCAGACAGATGAAAAGTATGGCATGAGAGGCAATCCATCACCCGGCAAAGTCACGGCCGGGCTCATTGGCTGCGGAGCTTTTGGATCCGGCATCGCCATTCAGGCATCCGTCATGGATGCCATCGAGTTATCCGTGATAGCAGATGAGAATCTCAATTCAGCGCTGGATGCCTGTGAGCTGATGGGTCTCACAGAAGATCGATTTATCAGGACGGATGACGCAGGCCAGGCGCTGGACGCAATGAGAAACGGGCTGACTGTCATCACCGAAAAATCGGCCGTTCCACCTGCTCTTCCCATCGATGTCATCGTCGAAGCAACCGGCCATGCCGAAGCGGGTGCCGTAAATGTCCTGAATGCGATCGACAATGGTAAACACGTGGCGATGGTCAACAAAGAAACCGATTCCGCGGTCGGCCCGATTCTGTATTCCAGGGCCAAGGCCCGCGGCCTAATGTATGCGCCCGTGGATGGCGATCAGCACGGTTTACTCGTCAGAATGGTCCGCTGGGGACGGCGACTTGGACTGAAAACCGTCATGGCAGGCAAGTCACGAGACCTGGAATTAGTGGTGGATGAAGAACAGCGAGAGATTCACTGCCGACGGGAGACAATTCGCCTTTCAAAAACTGAAGCGACTCTTTTCAAGCCATGTCTGAGCGACGAACTGATGAAGGTCCTGCCGGCGAGGATTGAATGTCTCGGCAGTCTCTCTCAGATTGGCAACTGGGATTTGGTTGAGCTCACTATTGCTGCTAATGCACTCGATCTTCAACCGCATGAGCCCGTGCTGTGCCCGCCTCTGTTCGTCCCCGAGCTTCCATACTTCGCCCGCGTTAAGGCGCAGAGCGGCGGACTCGACTTCACCGGTGCCATCGATGCGTTCACCTGTCTCCGACGCCATGATGAGAGCGGCATGGGCGGAGGCGTCTTCATCATCGTCGATTCAGACAATGCACGAACAAAGCACATCCTCCAGCGTGGCGGCCCTCTGCAATTGGATGGCGATCTTCCCGTGCTTCTCACTCGACCGTATCACCTCTACGGAGTGGAAGCGGTTCAGACAATTCTCTCTGTCGCGGCTGGTGATGAAGATGTTCTTGAAAACTATCGCCAGCGATACGACGTCCTCACTCGAGCAACGCGTGACATCCCCGCGGGCACTATCGTCGAAGATGATTCCGATCCAGCCTTCCACCACTTCATAGCCCAGGCGTCAGAGCTAACCGAGCGGACACCCGTTCCGTTTCACCTGGCGAGTGGCTGTGCTCTGAGTTCTGACGTTCAAGCGGGACAAGTGCTGACATCGGATGCCATAGCGGAACCACAGAATTCGGCCCTTTGGAGTTTGAGAAGTACCTCTCGCTGAGTAGATCTCGCTGAGTACCGATTTGCTGCTTTCGACTGACATTTGCACTCGAGTGTTCTACTGCGGCCATCATGCCGGATCGGCGCGCTTGAAAAGCCATCATGCATCCTATATTCCCGCGGAGGCCTCTCTGGGTGATACCGAAAGGATGCCGCATGACGAATCACCGATGAAGCGAAGCACCCCCCTGTATCGAGAGGTGAATCTGGGTTATCCAATACCCGCTGAACTGTTATTGAAGGCCGGCGCCGATCCGAATGCTGTCGAACGTAAAGGGCAGACTGCACTTCACAGGGCCGCAGTCCGCGGCAAAAAAGATCTTGTCCCTCTGCTTCTCAAGTACGGCGCGGACCCTGACATCAAAGACAGGAAAGGTCTCACTCCTTCGGACTACGCCAGGAACAAAGAAATCCTCAAATGCCTCACAGGTAGGGGCAGCCTCCGCTAGTTCCGTTACTACAACCCGTCCGCCATACCGCTGAACAGTCATAAGGAAAGAGCGGGACCATCACCTCTCAGTCAACAACTTCAATGCATTCGGCGACAGGGCGATGCCTTTGCCATGTTTACCTTCTACGAACCTGTAGGCTTTCGACAGCTTCCAAGGGAGACGTGAGACCGGAGTTGCCCCAGCCGCGGGTGCAATCTGATCCTTCACCGGTCCGGGCTCAAAATCTATAAGGAGGAGCGTGAAGCGGTCGGGGGAAAGCTTCGAGTGAAAACCCAGTGCCGCGGCCCGACGGGCGATGCTGCTGATGCGAAACTCGTCCATGGCGATCAGGTTCGCCGCACTGTAAAGCGCGGGATGCCAGTCCAGATAAAGAGTCGCCTCGCCGTTTAATGCCCGTGAAAAGGCGCGGTCGTGGGTCGAGTGCTGGGCAAGTACTCCGTCGTAAAAAACCTTGGCATCACGGCCGCTCCAGGTGACTGCCACGTGATGCCACGATCCCTGCTTAAGCTCTCCAGGAAAGTGTGGGGACATCGGATACTTCACCTTGCGGCCCTCGAAAACAGCGCCAAACCGGATGTAGGTTCGCATGTCCGCCGGGTCTCCATTCCTGGCCAGGTTACGTGTATAGAGATTCATGGTGATGGCGTCTCTATCGAACAGATGGTCGGCATAATCAAAATAGAACATGCTGCCGCGCCACAGATAACGCTGGTGAACTTCCTGCGGATCGAAGGCGAATTGCAACCACACCTCGATGGTGCCTTCATCGAGATCAATCAGCCCACTCGCCGGAAACTGGATGCGGTCAGAGGCATGAACCGCCAGAAAGCAGGCGAGAATGAAGTGGAGCATGTCACTTCGGCTCCAACCGTACCAGACGATAGATGGTCTTGGGCACCTTCAGTTTCAGCGTACCGCCCTCGAGCTCGTACGGGTCATCGGTCAGCGCATCGTAGGCTACAAGTTTCAGACCGGACAGCCCCATTTTTTCGAGGTCGAGTTTGATGGTGGCTTCGGCGGGCTGGCCTGTGGTGTTTGCCACGATTAGAAGAGCCGAGTGGCCTTTGCGCAGGTGGAAGCTGCAACGCGCGCTTTTGGGTTCGAGTGTCATCCACTCTCCGACGCGCCAGAATGGAATGAACTCCGCCTCACGCAGATTCATGTCGTCCTGAATCATCCAGTAGAGCGCCATGGGCGCGGCGACCCAGCCGGTGTTGGAGCGGGCGAAGTATGGGTTGTATGAGCCGCGCATGCGATAGTAAGGGCTGGGGTTCTTGTCCTCCGGGTTAACCCACCAGGCGCCGGGGTTGATGTGGAAGCTGCTCATCCGCAGCGAGCCGTTGTTCAGCAGCATGTACATGAACGTCATGTTCGGGCTGAACCGGTGTTCGCCGCCTTTGGTCAGCGTTTCGTGCGGGACGCCGACGCGGTAGGCCAGCGAATCCGGATAGTCTTCCGGAGGCATGAGTTTGTCCCAATCGCCTTTGTAGAAGAAACCACCCTCCCCGGAAGCGGTCACGTCCACAAAGCCTGCAACCAGCGGAAATCGACGTGCACCATGGCCGAGGAACTGAAAACCATCGGGCACGTAAACACGTGTGAGCCAACGAAGCTTCTTGGCCAGCCGGCGCGAGGCAAACAGGTGCCATCGTCCGTGGAGCTTGCCGTTTTCATCGTAGAAGCCATGACCGGTGAAGACGTCATGATCCGGCTCGCGCACAGCGATGGTGTTGTCTTCGTGGAGGGCCCGGATGTTGTATTCGTCAATCATCTTCTTGACCGACCAGACGATGTAATCCTGCGCGGGCGTGCCGAGGCTCGGGTAGACGGCTGTGTAGACCAGTCCCTTTGGCTTGCGCGAAAGCTCTTCAGCGAACGGCGAGTAATGCTTGTCGTATTTCGGATGGGCGCCGAACGTCGTGTAGATCATGGTGTCGAAGCCGCGCCGGTTGGTCTTGCGATAAAAGTGCTCGACCCAAGCCGGATTCTCGACGTAATTCTGACCGTAGTAACCAAGCATGCCGTGGAACTGCTCGAAGATTGGAAAGACGTATTTGATCTTCAACGCCTTGCCGATATCCCACTGATCGTGTTCCTCGAAGCTGGGCAGATAGACGGCCTTGCCAGATTTGCCGGCAACCTGTCTCGCAAGGACGCCCCAGTATCTCGCTGATGCCACCCCGCCCTTCCCGCTGATGATGTGTTGCGGTACGGTGAGGTAGCCGCCGCGATAAAAGCGAAGGCGGTCGATCGGATCGACCACTGAAAACGTCTTCGTCGCATCGACGCCCGGTTCGCGCAGTGCCGCGAGGAGTCGCCCGGCAGGCTGATCCTTTGCGCACATCAGCACGTGATCGACGATCACCGTACTTCCGCCGCCGACGATCAGGCTGCCTGTATCGAACGCCTTCGTCCAGCGATCGAAAGGCACGACGCTTACCATGGTGCGCGTCTCTCCCAATGCGTCGCGAACGCCCAGGGTCAGCCGTACTTTGTCGCCCTGCCTATGCCACCCAAGGGAAACTTCCGACCATCCGTCTTCCAGTGGCGGCTCCACCACTTCGCAAAAGATCTGGTCCTTCTGAGGTCTGAAATCCCTTTGCCAGAAGTGCACCTCCGTACCGTAATAGAGAAAGAAACGAGCGACGTACTTTTTCCAGAATGGTCGAGCGTATCCCGCACAGATGGCATCCTTGCCTTCGCCAATCGAGAACAGCCTGGTAGAGCGCAGATGGCTCAAACGCACCACTACCGAGCCCTTTTCGGCCGAAACGTTGCCTTCAAGCGGATAGCGCAGATCGCAATGAGTGAAGTCCTCAAGCTTTGCATAGCGAGGAATCATCGATGGGATGCCGCTGTGCGCGTGGCGCTGGTCGTACTGGTAGCTGGCATCGACCTCCCTGACCGGGAGCGCCTGAAGAGCGAAAGTAAAGTTGACCGGTCTGGAAATGGTTTTTGGCTGGTCACCGATGATGCGGACAATCCAATTGAGAGCGGCGCCGCTTTCATTCATTTCCGCGTAAGGCTGGTTTCCCACATGCCAATGCCGATCCCACTCGCACCAGAAATCCAGTCCGGTGTCCAGGTCCCCAACTTCCATGCCCGGTTGGAAAAACTTGAGCGGGCCGTCCTTGATGAAATTGTGTCCCTTGTTGCCGATAACTCGACGGAAACGGGCCAGCTCCCTGCGATAGGGAATGTGCAGTAAAAGCCTGCTCAGATCGACAGGCTTGTCCTCGGGTGACAGGGCCAGTTCGTAAATGAGGAGGCCATCGTACTCGAGGGTGGTGCGTATGGTCACCTCGAGGCCCTCGGCCTTTGCGACAGACCGCCAGATAACTTTGCCGTCGGACTGACTTTCAAGCCGGCGCGACCAGGAGAGCGTTTTCCCGCCCACCAGTAATTCAATGGGGCCTGCCAGGAGCGATTTTTCACGACTGACGATGCGTGAGGGAAGACCGCTTGGTGCTACCTGATAATTCCGCAGAACAACCTTTGCGAAGTCCCCATCCAGTTGGATCGCCTTCCAGCCCGGCAGCGGCTCATCGGTGTCACCGATTTTATTATCGAGCCAGACGGGCCGCGCTGGCAGTTGCACTTCACGAGAGGTCTCGGTCAGCGTTTTTCCTTCGGCATCAACCACGCGGTTGCGAACGATGTAGGTCTTTTCGAAGCGTTCAGGGGTTGCCAGGATGCGTTCCATGCGGCCTTGCTTCGGTGAGACAGCCTCACTGGTGGTGGCGACGACCGTGCTGTCAGCGGGATCGATCAGTTCAGCGACGACGCGGCACTTCTCGGTCGCTTCCGGCATTCGCCGGTAGTCGGCGGTGACTTTCAGACCCTTGGCCACGAGCAGGTAGTTATCAATGGTGACGTCGAAGAGCGGCTTCTGCTGGAAGGGCACTGCACCACCGGCGATGAGTTTTCCTGACGCCGCGTCCCGCACGCGATATACAAAGGAGTGCGAGCCGTGGGGCACCTTCACGCGCAAGGGAATGCGCACTGTCCGATCCGGATCGAGGTCGATCTGCCTGTCCACGGGTCTGGCCTGCTTCATCACTTCGCTCACCTTGGCAAAGCCGAGCTCAGCGACAGCGTCGAAGAAATTCAGATTCACCTGTTTTGGCACGAGGAGTCCTTCTTCACGTACGGTGACCTCGGTCTTGAAACCGCTTGATCCCTCAGGCCCGAGGAGAAGAGCTGCCTCGACCTTCACCGGCGCGGCCTTATCGCCGGTGACGAATTCAATCGTCATACCAGCCTCGGACTCATCGATGGGGCCCGCTTCCAGCACACGGACCGCCGGCTCACTTTCCGCGCCGAACCGCAGGTAACCGTAATGCGGGTAGCCTGGCCATTTGTGGATGTAGCTGTTGATGGCAATGACGTTTTCCGGAGTCCTGCGGTTGCGGAGAATGAGAATCTCCCACATCTCACCTGCCGCCGGCCTGGCCCGCTCCATCGTCTTAAAAGAAATGGACAACTCCCCTTCCCAACCTTTGTCTGTCACTCGAGCAGCCGCGGTCCAGTCACCATTCCAATTGATGTTGTGATCGAGCCTGTCTGCGCGCACCCCCTTAGCATTGATGACCAGGTTGTAGCCCTGCTCACCGTGCTGGAACTTCGGTCGCAGCATGACCTCGATTTTATCGTCGCCCCAGTTGCCGTCGAACTTGCCCTCCGACTTGGGAATGATGGCGTAAGGAGGCCGGTCGAAACGCCACGCCAGGAAAAGCGCTTCGTCCGTGTAGCCGATCCAATAGCACGCGAGATCATCCGTCAGCAGGCCTTCCCCTTCGCCCCGCCACCGCACCATCGGCGCCGAACGCGCGGCCCGGGTCCACTCGGCCTTGCCCACTTTGCCGTCAATCGCCGGCGCCTCGACGAGTTTAGAGGCCGTCACCAGTGGCCAACGATAGACGGAGTCCGGTTGCTCGTCAGGGTCTTTGAGCTTAGACGCCGCGGATATGTGCAACGAAGAAATCAACAGAACGGCAGACAGCAGTCCGATGGCAGAGGGCGTCCGGAAGTGAATCTTCATGGCTCTCCTTTGTTCATCCTCTTGACTAAAATCGTCCCTCCATCCGCAGTCCTCCTTTTGCAGTCAGAAGTTCGCCGCACCACGAGAGGACAGTGATTCCTTCAGACTCAGGGACTCATTTCGGTTCTTTGGCCAAAAGCCTCAATCGGGGCAAATGCTTGCCGTTCCTTCCTCGCACGCGAACGGCCGCGCCCCAGCCGCCGCCGCCATTGTAGACCGAGAGCATGATCGGGTTGATACCCTCCTCCAGCGTGACGTTGACCTTATCTTCTCCGATTCGGACGCCGCGGTTTCTGTTGAGTTTGTGGACGAGCTTGCCGTTCAGCCAGACTTTGCAGCCGTCGTCTGTGCCGATCTCGAGGCGCGCCTCGTGTTTTCGTTTGGAGCGAATCCAGGCGCGGATGTAGGCAACGCGATTGCTACCGCCGATCAGACGAGCGAGATTCAGGATCTTTCCGTCGGCCTTTGCTCTCTTCCATTTGATGCCTTTCGCGTCCGGAGATTCGGGCGGGAACGCGGTATCGAACAAGCTTTTCGATTTGGCGGGTTTGGTGAACGGGCCGGTCATCTGCCAGTCGAGAATGTAATCCGCGTCATCGTCTGAAGACGCCAGCACGACCTCGGCCCGATCGAGCACGGCCTCATCCTCGGTCAGCTTTCCAATCGCCATGACGATCTCCTTCTGCTCGTCGAGGGAGGCCGATGCGGACGCCACATCGATGGCCGCGTCGATGAGATTGGACACAACCTCATCTGTTCCCAGGTCTTTGAGCATGAGCTCGGCACAGTTCTCTTCGTCGAATGTGATGGCGCCACCCAGCTTCGTACCGTCCTCCGCGCGAAACCTGGCTGAGGCCTCCCACAAAGCGGTTGCGTTGGTTATTTTGAGCTGGAGCAGATTCCAGCCCGCGCTGAGGCTGACCGTGGCCTTGCTCGCACCGGCCTCGATCGCGCGGTTTCCTTTGAACGTCAACGCCTCCTTGCCGTTCAGCCAGGCTTTGAGGCCGTCATCACTGCCCACCTCGAGCGATGCCTTAACCGGCTTCTCCACGCGGACCCAGGTGCGGAGGTAACCGACGCGATGGTTGCCCTTGCCAAATTTATGAAGATCCAGTTTCCAGGAATTGTTGACGTCTGCGAGGGTTTCCACACGTTTCCAGCTCGATTCATCAGGCTTGGTTTCCGGCAGAAACGCGAAGTCATAAAGATCTTTCTCCTGCTTTCCCTTCTGTGTGTATGGGCCGGCGTAGAGCCAAGTCTGGATATGATTCTCATGACTCCGAATCTTCTTGATCAAGTCGTCAGCCTTCGTCTTGTCTTTGTCTGACTTGACCGAAGTTTTCAGTTTTTCGAGCGCGGCAATGGATTCCGCAGAGCTGACAAGCCCGAGCGACTCGACCACCTTGAAAACCGCGGCTACCGACTCGCTCTGCAGGGCTTCGTTACTTACATGCGATAGCAGCACGTCGAACGCCTTTGAATCCCCGGTATTGCCAATGGTGCCGATTGCCAGAATTTTCTCTTCGTTTCGCGGGGCCGCCTCCATGGCAGCCTCCATCATCCCTATGGCCGTTCCTGGTTCATCTTTCGCGATGGCGCCAACCATGCGATTGTAGCCGCGGAAGGCGAGCACTCTGTGAACAAGGTTATCACTCTCTTTGATAATCTTGAGCAGGTCTTCTGCTGCGCCGGTGTTCGGCCATTCGGTC
>JASLXP010001197.1 GCA_030740295.1 Planctomycetota bacterium | reverse complement strand
CGGGACCGTCAAGGCAAATCTCCCCAGATGGGGCGATACGCGCGGCTCCGTCTATTACAGCATCTATCAGGATGTCTATGACGAGCTCGACGAATTCGACCTCGAAGGTCACACGCTCGGTCTGAACTTCAATCGGCCATTGTCGTCCAATCTTTTCGTGTTTATGGATTATGCCTTCGTCTACTTTTATTTCGATGATGAAGGCTACCTCCAGCGGCACACTCTCCGCCCATCCCTTTACTGGAACCAGACCAACAATCTGGCCGGCCTTTGTCGATTCTCCTGGGACAACAACGATTATCCGGAGGTGCCCCAGCTTTCCGGCGACAATTGGACCATGGCCGTCCGTGAATTCTGGTACTTAGGTTCCAACAAGCAGCGATATGTCTACGGCGAATACACCTTGAACTACTACAAAGCCGTGCAGAATTTCGAGGCTTACGCCGGCCATAAATTCGCCGTCGGCGGGGCATATCCTCTGCCGTATGATTTTGGTCTGAGCGCCCAGGTCGGTTACTCCAACAACACCTACAAGCAAGGCGACCCTCGCTTCAGCGATGTCTTTCGGAGTGACAATGTGATTCGTGGTAACGCGAGGCTGACGCGCCCTGTTTATGGGGACTTGTTATACGGCGCGCTATACTACAGATACACGCGCCAGCGCTCTTCGATTGGCGCACGTGATTATCTGAATCAGGTCATCGGCATCGAATTGAGGCTGAAATTCTGAGTGTTGACTTCCCCAGTTCTCGGTGCAAAGTATTCAAGGCCGGGCCGAACCTGGCACAAGACCATTTGAGAGGAACTTAATATGTCTTACCGCCTTTTCTCGGGCGTCTGTGCTTCTGTGCTTGCATGCTCCGGACTCAGTGCAGAGTCTGGAGGGTCAATATTCGATTTAGGGCCTCAGGTGACTCAGAATGCCCAACCGGCTAAGAAGAAAGATTCGGTTAAGGAAGGGGACAAATTCGTCACAGGCGCCGAGGGCTCATTTGTGCAGATTAACTTTTTCGATAACAGCACCGTCAAACTGGGCCCCAACAGCGACCTCACGATCGATCAGAATCGCCAGCAGACCAGGCTCGTCGGTCTCTTCAGAAAGAAGCCAAAGCTGATCAACCGGTCCGTCCTTACTCTGAAAAAGGGGAACGCGCTGATCAACGTAAAAGGTTTCAAGAAGACTCAGTCCAGCTTTGAAGTACGAACCCCGACCGCGGTCGCCGGTGTCCGCGGCACGCGATTTATGGTAGTCGTCACTCCGCCAACACTGAATGCCCCCGCGAAGACTGAGGTCTTCGTTTTCGAAGGAAAGGTCGAGTATTCAGTGCCCGCCATCAACAAGAAAACGACCATCAAGAAAAACAAGAATGCCGGAAATGAAGGCGCTAAAGGGGAGCCATCAAAGCCAAAGGAAACGACGGTGGAACAGAAGGAAGACCTAAAAGAGAAGACAGAAGTTAAAGAGATTGAGATCAGTGACGACAAGAAGAAAGCTGAAGGGGAAGGGGACGTAGCGGCAGCCGACAAAACCGAAGGGGAGACCACCGAAGGGGAGACCACCACCGAGGAACAGCAACAGGCTGTGGTGGCCGAGGTCGAGAATATCCAGAATGTCATCACCGAAGAGATACCGAATACCACTGTCAACGAAGTGCGGAATGACGCAAACCCCATCGAAACGGGCATCGTTCCAGTCGAGACAAATCCAGTCCTGCCATCGCCGCCTGATCCGCCCTCCACTCAGTAGAAGCAATTCGTCTGTACTATCAGAAACGCCGGCCAGCACGTGTTGGTCGGCGTTTTTTATTTCCGATTGTGGCCAGGGAGCTTCACCTCTACGAGGCTGACCTTGGGATGCGTATATGGAACCTGGCAGGTAATCGTCCGCCGAGTTTCTGGACAATCAGGTTCCACCCGGTCTTCAGCCCGGCATGCTCCGAGGCCGGTTTCTCAGTCAGGATTCGAAGCGCACAACTCCGCGTAGCCCCCTGCCTGATTTAAGATCATCGAAGGCTTCATTGATCTGATCGAGTTTCCAGGTGCGTGATACGAGCTCATCCAGCTTGAGCCGGCCGTCGCGGTAGAGATCGAGCAGGGCGGGCATATCGATGCTCATGCGGCTCGAGCCATACATGCAGCCGAGGATGCGGCGTTCGCCGAACGGAAAGAGTTGGGCGGGAATCGTCAGCATCGATTTGGGCGATGAGATACCAATCACCACCAATGCCCCGCCATTGCGCAACATGCTGAAGCCATCAGCCATGGCCTGGGCATTTCCAATGGCTTCAAAAGAGTAATCCACGCCGTTCATATCCGTCAGAGCCATCACCTGCTCCACTGCATCCCCTTCCGAGCCGTTTACGGTGTGCGTGGCTCCAAAATCTTTCGCCCAATTCAGCCGGTCCGAATTCAAATCGACTGCGATGATCTTGCCCGCACCCGCCAGCCTGGCGCCCTGAATGACATTAATCCCCACGCCGCCGACTCCGATGACTGCCACGCTGCTCCCCACTTCAACGCGCGCAGTATTCGTCACTGCGCCCACACCGGTCATCACGCTGCAGCCGATGAGAGCTATCTGTTCTGGTGGCGGAGGCTCACCTCGAAAGGGAATGACCGCTTTCTCTGAAACCACAATGTATTCGGACATCGCTCCGGTACGGCTCATTTGAAGGACCGGTTGGCCGTTTCTGTGAAATCGCGTCGTGCCATCCTGCAACATGCCTCGGGGAGCGCCTCGCCAGTGGAGGTCACAGATGTTGGGCCGGCCCCGTGTGCAATGATAGCAACTGCCGCATGGATGAATGAAGGACAGCATGACTCGCTGTCCAGTTTCGAGGCCCTTCACGCCAGGCCCGAGTTCCATAATCGTCCCGGCGCCTTCGTGCCCGATCACGGTCGGTTGATCATAGAAGATCGTGCCTGTGATGACCGACAGATCGCTGTGGCAGACGCCGACGGCTTCCATGCGCATTAGAACTTCGCCCTCTCGCGGAGGATCGAGGTCGATCTCCTCCACCACCACGGGCTGATTGTGCTCGACCATGATTGCGGCGCGGGTTTTCATTAGAGCTATGTGTCCTGTTCTGCGGCGAAAGATGTGAGCTGAAGCTCTGCGCAGCGCATCCTATCTGGATAGCATCCGCAGGCCAAGCACTCCTTCGCCAACTGCCTGGCGATGCGATAGATTGCCTGATCCTGGCTCCGTCAGCGGGTCCATTTCGCAGCGCCGAATATCCAGCAAAAGTATCGAGTCAAGCGATACCCCAAAAGAGAAACATTGAAAATGACAAGAAGAAAACTGCTCATCACCGGCGCTGCTGGCCGAATCGGTGGCTATCTGGGCCGGACCTGGCAGGAGCGATACGATCTGAGACTGACCGACCGAAAACCTTTGGATTATCCAATCGAGGACAATACGGAATACATCCAGGCCGAAACATCGGATCTGGACGCCATGCAGAAACTGTGCGAGGGGATCGACACCGTTGTGCACTTGGCCGCAGACCCAAGCATGCGGGCGGATTTCTACGAGTCACTGCTCGAGAACAACATCAAGGGCCTCTACAACGGTTTCCAGGCCGCGGTGGACCAGGGATGCCGGCGCGTGGTCTATGCGAGCAGCGTCAACGCTGTCAACGCGTACCCTGCTTCCGTTACCGTGACCGAAAATTCGCTGCCGAATCCTCAGAATCACTACGGCGCCTGCAAAGTCCTGGGCGAAGCCCTTGCGCATTCCTTTCGATATACCCACGAGCTTTCCTCATTCTGCATCCGTTTTGGAGGAGTCTGGTTGGATGTGCGCGAACAGGATCCGGATCACGAAGCCATGTGGATTTCGATCCGCGACGCCGCCCAGCTCATCGGCTGTTGCGTAGAAGCAACGAACGTCGACTTCGCCATCGCCCACGGCTTTTCAAGACATCGCAAGTGTCGTTACTCCATCGAGAAGACGTGCAGGACTCTCGGGTACGAGCCACAGGATGGGACGGCAATTTCTGCAAGTCAGAGGCCCGGTTGACCGCCCACCCCGATTGAAAGTGATGAACATGAGCGCATCGCCCGAAGGTCCTCGTTAGCCCTTCACAAACTGCATCGAGTAGAGGTCGGCATCCTCGAGCACGAATCGAATACGAACGGGCTTCCCTGCCAGAGCCGACAGATCTTTCTGATTCGTCCAACACACCTTGTGCGAGATGGAATCACCGTAGATGGGATCGCAGTCGTTCAGAGCAAACCCTTTGATCGGGTTGCCCGCGCTTCGCTGGAGCTCCACACGCACGGAGCCGGCCGCGGAGGCCGAAAAATTAATCCGCAGTTGCCGGCCCTCAAACCTCAAGGTCCTGGTCAAGACTTCGCCTCCTCTCGCGTCGGCATTCAAGGAGACAAATCCGTCCTGCCGCAACGTGTATCGTCGCAGGCGGCAGCCGTTGGGTGAGTAGTAGCCCTCCGATGAATACAGGGAGATTTCATCCGGCGTGTCTGCAATATCTGAAGGCAGGATGAGCATGCCCCAGGCCGTCATATTGTTTCGGTTGTACCAGCGGTCGTCCTGAGGGCCGGGCCGGATGAATGCTTCGCGCCATCGATTCCAGTGAAGGCCGTCGCGGCTCGTCATGAAGACGCCGTCCGAGACCCCATTCAGATCAACGTCCACAACAGATCGCGAAGGGAGGAACCGCTTGGGAAACCCCATCAGGATATGCGGTGCCCGTGGGTACGGAGTGATGGCGTTGGTGTAGAGTTGTTCGGGCGGAGTCTTGCCAAAGTCGAGCCATTTCGGCTTTGTCCAGTTGATGAAATCTTGAGAGGTGCACGTCTTGATGTCACGAACGCCCTTCCCCCCGATGCGGCGGAAGTCTCGGTGAAAATCAATGTAGCAGCCGCGCTCTTCATCCCAGAAAGCGAGATTCTGCGAGTCAAAAGCGCCGTCGGTGATCACTGGCTCTTCCTGCATCAGGGTCCAATGCAAACCGTCTTTGGATTTGAACGCGACGAGGCCTTTACCGCGGGCCGAACCGAGCGCTTTGTATTGTGCGTCCTTCTTGCATCTCGGTCTGCTGTCTTTGAACGGGGAGAAATTGTGTGCTCCGATGCCGCTATGGAGGATGTTCGTCTTCTTGTACCTGCGATAGGGATGAAGGTCGAGGGCCGGCCTTTCCCATTTCACTCCATCCGCGCTTTCCGCGTAACAGACAACTTGCTCGGCAGCTACACCGCTCTTCCGGTCGTGCGAACTGCCACGGTAATACATCCGATAGATGTCCCCGTCTTTGAAAACCCGGTAGTAGCCGCTCGTATTGCCTTCCCAGGGCTTATTGAAATCGAGAGCGATCTCTCGAGGGGTCGGCTGATTGAGCCGCTGCTGGACGCGGCGTTGCTTTTCAATGAGGTAGTCGTCGACGAAGAGTTCGAGCCGCGAGCCGATGTTGAGTGATGGCATGGTGCGTAATGCGTAATGAGTAAGAAGAGGCGATCTCAATGAGCACGGTAGATTGCGCTTATACACTTTTTGAACTGACAGCAAAAGGCCAGAACGAATGACGAATGCCTCTTCTCAAACGATGGCGTAAACCTATGATGGCGGCTGCCCATCATTACTCATTACACGGTTACGGATTCGGATTACGCTGCCATGCCCGAAGGAATCATTGCTATCAGTCGACGTTTCTTTGAATCAGAAGTTCTGCCGATACTTGAAACGAGATTTCCCGAATTGGCCGAGCAGTCGGCGCTGGGCTTTTTCGGTTACGGATCGGAATGCCTCGAGATGGACGACGACTTCTCGCGCGATCACCACTTCGGTATTCGGGTCAATATGCTCGTTCCTGAGGGCACCCCCTCGGCACGGCTCGAAGAGATGCTCGAAACTCTCTCATCCGAGGTGCCGGAGAGCTTTGAGGGTATCGGACTGCGATCCGGGCATGTGAAAGGGGCGGGCGTCTCCCCTGAGCCGCGTGAGGCATTTCTCACGCGCATGCTTGGTTATCCTCGCGCGCCGGAAACGTCTCAGGAGTGGCTCAACATTCCCGAGGAGGACATCATCCACGTGATCAACGGAGAGGTCTGGCACGACCCGAGCGGACGCTTCACCCAGGTGCGCGAGGTCTTGCAGGGCTACTATCCTGATCCGGTCTGGAAGCGGCGGATCGCGCACTGGTGTCGTTATTTCTCAGGCATGGGCCTCTACATGATTAAGCGGGCCACGCTTCGCGAAAACTGGGTCTATGCGATGACTTCTTTCGGCCGGACGCTGAAGCTCTCGATGGAGCTGGCCTTTCTGCTGAACCGCACTTACTTTCCATACGACAAGTGGCTCTATCCAATGTTTCAGCGTCTGCCCGAGCTTGCAGACGAAATGGATCCGCTGATTGCCCGCTCAGTCGAGCCCGACTGCTCATGGGACGAACGCTTTGAGAACTTCTGCAAAGTGTCTGACATCCTTGACGAAAAGATGGTCGCTCTCGGCATCGTACCGCCGCATCCGAAGTTCAAAGGATCGGCTACTTCCGGCTACCGCCTGCTCGAACACAACTACACCATGATCACCAAGAGCCTGCCGGAGGATGTTCGTTCCGTCGTACCGCTCCGCGAGCAGGTAGCCTTCGAGGAATTCCACACCGCCTACGTCGCAGACATTGACGTAGATGAATGGGACGGTCTGTTGAACCTCACGGCGGAGGAGTGACTCAGGATCATGGCCTTGGGACCGCAGCCAATATCTTGATCTTAATCTGACTCATAATCACCAATCCTCTCCATCTTCATCATCTCTCAAAGCGAACATAATCAGATGACACAGACAAGCAGCCTGCGAACCGTATCGCTCCTTCTGGCTTCCGCACTTCTCCTGGCGCCAGCGGATTCCGCCCCACGCAAAGACCAATACTGGGAATGGGGGGTCGGTGCATACTTTGGCGGGTTGGGCAATATGACCCTTCTCGATGTGGCGAGATACGACTGGGTCTACCTTTGCTACGGAAACATTTCCGCATCAAAGGAAACGACCGAACTGCTCAACCAGATGCTGGAGCTGAATCCGGACCTCAAGATAGTCATCCGCGTGTGGCCGATCATGAGTGCCGGCGACTGCAAAGAAAATCGATATCAGGCCACGTTCCTGCACTATCTGTACAAGCCGGGCGTAAAGGAAAAGGTGCTCAAAAATGTGCGCGCCCAGATCAGCGTAGTTCTCGACCACATCAGCAAACCTGAAAATGTAGCCGGCCTGACCTTCCTCGAAGAGTTGCCCGGCCATTTCAGCGGCTCGCCCTTCTATCGGAAAGATGGCGACGAGGTCGGATGGTGCATGGAACGTTTCCGCAAGGAGATAGAGGCCGAACGAGGCAAACCGCTGAAGTGGGACAACGACACTCGCGAATGGTGGGCAGACAAGTGGGTGCAGGTCATCAACGAGATCCACTCCGAGATGAAGAAGTCATCTGACGGCCGAAAGGTCTTCTATTATCTGGCCACGGGACACAGCACGTGGGACATGGCGCCGCCCGGCACGAAGCTCGGAGCATGGGGCCTCATCCCGCATCACCTGAAGGAAATCATCAAGCCCGGGCTTTGCGATGGTCTCTTCGCTTATCCAAACAACGAAAAAATCTGGAAGAGGAAATACGTCGACGTCGTGAAGAAGAATGACTGGCTGCTGTTTTCACAGGTGTCGCATCCGTCAGGCATGAGGCTCTGCCGCTGGTCAGATAATGTGAAGATGGCCAGGGAAAAATTCCCGCAGAATCTCGGTTACTTCTTTTACTGCAGCGGTGCCTGTTCCGCGACAAAAGCGTGGAACGCGGATACCAGCATCCCGACCGGCCCGGATTGGAATACCCGAAGAGTATCCATCAAACGCCACGTCCGCCGGCACCTCGCGTTAGAGAACGTGGGCATGGACATCGTGCGCAGGAAACCGGCTGTGCGTCTGCATGTTGATTTTCCGCTCGATAACGCGAAGCCGGGGAAGTTCATTCACGTGAGAGCGATCGTGGAGAACACGCGGGAGGCGTCTTTCTTCCTCGATCCCGATGAAGCAGTGGCCCGCGACATCCGAGTGACGTTTCAACGACCGAAAGAGCTGATTCTCAAGGAGAGTAATTCCGCGCCGGAAACCCTGACCATAGGCGATATCAAACCGGGAGAGCGACGAGTCGCTGACTGGTGGGTCTACTTTGATGAGGCCTACGACGGCAAACTGAAAGCGCCGGTCAGATTCACCGCAAAGTCTAAACGCGGAGCACCGTTCATCGTCGAGACAGACAAGGATCTGGCGATCCCTGCAATGCTCCCACACGAAATCGGCATCCCTGGTACCGAATGGATGGAGCCCGGTTACCGGTTACCCGCGCAGAAAGTAAAGCCGCTCATCCGGATTGAGGTTCTGCGGGACGAATTGCGGCATCCCTCCGTCAGTGACGGCCTTCAGGCCATCTCATGGAACGGAAAGCTCTTTGCCGGTCAGTCGCTGGTTCTCGATCCTGAGAAGGGGGCTCGCCTGTTCCATTTGCCGCTGGCCGAAGAAGATGGCTCAAGCTGGAAGGACGCGGAAGATCCCTCCGGCTTTCGAGCCTTCGAGGATGGATACATCGTGGCGCGGCTTTCAAGTCAAGCACGGGTCGATCCTGCCGTGCCGTTGAAAGTCACCATTTCCGGCAAAGCGGAAGGCGGGGGCCAGAGCCTGATCGTGCTGCGGTTCAACACCAAAAAGGGGCACGTCGATCGGTCCGGGCTCGCAAACCGTTTCAATGAAAAGTGGCGAACAGTGAGCGCGCAGTTCAAAGTGCCGGCAGAAGCAGTTTCATTGCGAAACGTCTTCCTCTATCGATTCAAAGTGAAAGGCCGAGTCTGGTATGGCGGAGTCAAGGTGGAACGGACGGACGCACGCCCGGAAGGCACAGATGTCAGCGACCGCCTGCGTGGCTCCTTCCCGGAACTCGAGCGTCACTCCTTCCGCATGTTCTCGTACCGTGACGATAATCCGCCATCGACAAGCTCCAGAGTGCGGATTCAATTGAGTGCCGGTGAGCAGTAGGATGATCTGGAGCCATATCATTTGGGGGAATGTACGCGAAACGGGTCTGCCCACACCTCCATTTCGGCTATCGTCATCGTTGAACCGACCGGGCGCGGCTCAAGGCGAAACTGAAGGTACCGGGCGGTTGACGAGGCCGTTAAGTCGGCACGGATGATGTCGGTTGTTTTGCCCTCTCCTTTCCTTGTGGATTCCTTGCCCCATTTCTCGCTGTCCCTGCTGGTGTAAATGGTGATGTCCGGGACGTAATCCGCGATGACCAGTGCGGCCCTCTCGAGCTTCCATTCCTGCATGAGGTCAACAGTGATTGTGAGCGGCCCGGGTTCGTTCCATGAGACGATCCAGTTGCGATGATTGCGATAGCTGAAGCGCGGCAGCACTGCGTGACACGAGTGCCGGTCGCACAGGTCGCCTCTGATGAAAGGAATCCAACCGGTGTCCCCGCCTTCGTCTGGCACGACATCGGGCTTGAGGCTGTAGCGGTAACGCCCGCCGACGTTGAAGCTGCCGAAAAAGCGCGGCCGGTTGCGTTCCCAGCGAACATGGTTGCCGGTAAGACAGATTTCTGCTGCCTCATCCTCCTTCTCCTGCATGGATTCGGGTAAGGGCAGCTTCAGCCGCCACAAAGGATGATCGAGCTCCACCCCAACCGAGCTGAAAAGCGAACGGAAAAAGGATGCCCAAGCTCTGTCGTAAGCATTGCGGAAGGAGAGGGCATTGAAGCCGAACAGAATGACTTCCCCCTTGCCGAATTTCTTTCGGACAGCCGCAGCACGACCGTCCTTGTACCTCAGAATCGTCTGCATGTCAGTGGCGTTCCGGATCGATTGGGCGCGCAGTTGCCTTGGAACGTGAAGGGCGCCGTCTGTCTTCACGGGCGAGGTCAAAATGTCACCGGCATAAGACCAGAATGGCTCGCCTACTTTCAGGTTGCCGAGCAACGAGCTGCGCCAAGATTTCAGCTCGGTACCGTCACGGTCATTCGAGAATGCCAGAGGGTCACCGATGATGAGCGTCGCACCCGCGCGGCCCGCGTCCAACAGCTTGTTGACGACGTCGCCGCGTTCGATCGGCGCATAAGGAACAACGATGACCTTGTATTGGCGCAGGTCGTGACCTCTGTCGATTGCCCCTTCATCAACGAATCGATACCACGCGCCGGCCGCGTAAGCGATGACTGCGTGCGCTGCGGAGAAAGGGGTGTGATGATTCGTGGCCATGAGGGAGTCGTATGACATGAAAAGGGCCACATCGGCACTGTCTGGCAGTCTGGCGCGCAGACCTTTTCCAAAGTCCACTGCCCCCGCCGGCTGTTCTGCCAGCAGACGGGCCAGAGACACGTCAGAGGCAAGAACCGGCAAGCTGCGATACTCCGGCAGAATCCTCTCGACACGTTCAGCCGGAAAGACGATGGCTTCCGCCAGAACCCCGGGAAATGCCAAAAGAGGCCATAACATGAAGACTGCCAGACCACGGCGAAAAGCCACAGAAAAGGTCCTCAGACTGCGGGCCTCGCTCCCATGCAACGCAACCGCGGCAAGAACGCTCGACAGAAGTATCCGGCATTCGGTCATCACATGTCTCGGGTGTCGTGTGTCGCCCCGTCTGTGCCAAAACTCAAAAGCGAGGGATTCCTTGCGAGCGGCATCGGTTACTTCTCGACCAAGTCCTTGCGCACGTCGAGGAAAGGAGCGGCGAAAAGGATGTAGTCGAGATTGAGGCCGCCGCCGCTGACGTTTTCGACGCGGAGGCGATGCTTGCCCGCCTTCAGGAATACGAAGAATGGCTTCCCGATGAGAGGCCACTTCAAGTGATACAGCTTCCAGTTGTCCGCGCCGTTGGACCAGCCGCCGGTGCCAGGCATTTCGATCCCCCTGGCTGCTTCGGAGGGATACGTTCCATCGATCTGCAGCGAGCGGGTGACCGGGCCGCCCTCCCGGCAGTATTTGAAGATGACCTGGTAGTAGCCTTCGTGCGCGACGTCGAAGTCGTAGTCGATCCAGTGGCCTCGGTTGTCCCATTTGAGGAATGCGTCGCCAAAGGTGGCCACTTTCTTTTTGGTGATGGTGACCTTTCCGCCGCCCTCGGACACGAATTTCTCCGCCTGGAGAAGCACGAAGTAATCATCCGGAATGCCTGAGGCTTTGGCCCTGGCGTATTGCGCGGTCATCTGTTTTTCGATGGCCTCACGCTCCTTCCGTTCACGCGCCAATGACGCGACGACCTTCTCTCGCCGCAGACGTGCCGTGTGCTCTGCGACCGTCGGCTGCGTTCCGCTGATCAGTTCGGCCTTCTGGAAGGCGACGGATCTGATCACGGCTGAATCACCTTTCATCTCGATCGCTTTGATGGAAAGCCGGGCGCCATCGGGGCCCACTGCGCAGACCGAATCGGCCGGCGCGATGCCCTTCAACGTAACCTGACTCGCGATCCCGCATTGATTCAAGAACTGCGCCAAACCCTCCTTGACGACGCGATAGGCCAGGAGAGTCGGCTCGGAGGATTCCACTCGACCGGCCGGCCCTTCCAGAATTGTCCCTCCGGCCATGTAAAAGGCAGAGAGCCTCCCGTCCCGGACTTGAACGAATGCAGTTCGAGCGTCGGTCCGCCAATCGCCGAAGGCCAACGTACCTTTTGAGAAGCTGGTCATCAATACTTCGTGGCCGCCTGTTGCCAACTCGGTTCTGAGCGCGTACCCGCGATTATCCGGAAGTGTTATTCGGGAGACCGATTGGATGCTTGGAGCTTTGCCGTTTGGCACGAGATCGATGACGCTGGCGAAGGTGGTATTGGTTCCCCTTCTGCGAATCATGGCGGTCGGCAGGTCCGCCCCTCCCTTCGGTGTTGTGGCAAAGACAATCTCGGAGCCTGGCTCGCCAACGGTGTGCAGGTCTACCCTCCCGCGGGGCACCGACCAACTGCACTTCCACTTTCCATCCACTTTCGCGGACAGCGGCTCTTTGAAATAGCTGTACCCAGCTTTCTCTTTGGGGTGATCCTTCCACGGCGATGTGGCGATCTTCTGATCCAACTTGCCGTAGCAGTGATAGGGCAGATCAAAGGTGAAGGGGATGCCGCTCAGTACCATGGTGATGTCGTATAGCCGGTCTCCCGATAGAAAAAGTGTGCGGTCCAGCACGCAGGAAGGGATGGCGGAATCGCAGCTCGCCCGGATCAGTGACAGGTCGCCGCACGAGCCGTAGGCTTCGAGTTTCCCTCCGGTCATGATCTGGCTCACTTCGTTGGCCGTTACCGTGTTGTGCGCGAGCGAGTGCGAGTAGTATCGCTTGTAGATGTCGGTGGAATACCAGGCCGAGCCGGCATCCGCGAAAAGCTCTTGTCCAAGTCCATAAAGGCAGAAGCTGAGTTTGTCCGGATGGCCATGGCTGCGGTTCGGGCCGTAGTCGAGGAGCAGGTAGCGGCTTTCGTCGCCATCCCCTGTTCTGGCGATGGCGAATCCGACGCCGGGGAAAAGTACTGAAGGCACGCGGGGCAGGTCTGCCGCGTTGACCGGGCCGAACTCGCACGCCGGCAGGAACAGGTTGAAGACGGATTCCAGAGTCGGGGTGACATTGCAGAGGATGGCGTTGTAAGTCTGATCGCTGTAGCGCCTCCTGGCGTACTGGTAGAGGTGGGCATCGCGGCCGAACAGGTCGGAACTGCCGCTGTCATGGATGGCCGGGGAAGTGCGGCCGCCGGGATAGCAGTACCAGATGGGAGAATCGAACACTTTCTTCAATCGCCCGTTCCGATAGCCGTAAGCGTCGATGCCGTCGTGCCACAGGATCTCCGCCATGACGAGCAGGCCTCGAATGGCCATGAACTGGTACCCGATCGCTCCCTCTGCCCACATGCCATCGTCGTCGATGCCTTTATCGAGGTGAAAAAAGAGACCTCCTCGTTTGTCTTCGATCTTGCGGGTGAGACCGAGGTAGCTCTTCTCGTAATACTCCTTGTGCCCGACGGCACGAGCTCCAATCATGACGGCCGCAGAGCAGATGGCCGACCAGTTAGTGGGCGCGGCAATAATGCTCTCGTGGCGCATGATGTTCTTGACGCAGGGCAGGACGAAGTGCTCGCCGATGGTCTTGCGGTCCTCATCGGATAGAGAGGGGCTCTCGTGGATCAGATCGAAGCCCCATGCGGCAGGGATCAGCCAGATCGCGTCGCCCAGCCGCTGCCAGCTCCACTTGGAGTTGTCGTGTGTAAATTTCGGGTGGCGGTGAAGGGGCCAGCCTTCGTAACGCTTGGCCAATTCAAGGAGAAGGCGCCTGGCTTCCTGCGCGTACTTCTCCTTACCGGAAAGGGCGTAGCCAATCCCAAGGTTGCCGATTCCGGTCGCAACCGCGTTATGCATCCTGCCAACTTTCGGGTTGGTTCCGAGATCAGGCTCGTCCGGCACGACCATCCGCATGGCGCAAGCCTTCTCGCAGAAGGCTACGATCCCGTCGTACGCCTCTTTCGCCTGCGGATGCCGGGCAATCTGCGCTTTCAGTTCCCGGATGTCCTGCTTGTCCCAGATAGTGCAGGGGTGGCCGGTGACCTTCCGCGGCTTGCCGGTCACATCCGGAGCTGCCTGCGGATCGAGGTTCGGCGTGCGCATCACAAAGGTGGGAAGCCCGCTGGCATAGTTGTCCGGAATCGCGAAGAGCTTGTCAAGGTCGTCAGAAACGATCACCTGCACCTGGGTGATGCCACCGTATTTCCGATCCTGCGGCCCTTTCGCGGGCGGATACACCGAACTGATACCGATCCGGATGCGGTCCGTGCGAGCCGCGTAATCGAAGAACTGGACCTGTTCGGGCGCGTTCGTAAGAACAAGCTTCTTCTCTTGAGCTTGCTGCGCGGAGAGCGCCACGTCTTTAGCGATGGCAAAGCCGCCTTTGTAGTCCGATTGCCGTATTCCCACCTTGATGACGTTCAGCGGTACCGGCAGGAAGACGGTAATCTCACCGGTCGTGAGGTCATTGATGATCGGGCCATAGGGACGCTGGGCGCGAAGCATCTCGTGCGGCTTGTGCCAGCGCTCGTTGAGCGGCTTGGGGTGTTTGCATGTGACCTCGATCCGGGCCCCGCGCTCGACGAGTGCCGCATTCTCCTCTGCGACGAGGCTCGACATCGTAAATACCGCAGCCAAAATCCAACTGAGTGTGGCGAAGAGTGAAAACATGATCGGTGACTATCCTCAAGTGGAAATACTCCCAGGCTGTGCGCTGTGGTTAGACTAACACTCCAAGCCCGGATATTGAAATATTCACAATCTCAGAATCTAATCCGGAGATTGAGCCATCCCCGGTCATTCAAATGTCAACCCAACAACTTCTTTACAAGCCAGACTGGGAAGAGACGAAGGAACGTTTCCTTGCCTGGTGGAACGGTGAAGCTATTGGACGCTGCGCTCTCGCGGTGACGGCGCCGAAGAAGGATGCCAGAGACGATCTGCCCCCGCTGCCCAAGGCGGAATCGGTTGAGGAACAATGGTTCGACCTCGACCTCGTAAGCGAGCGCGCTGAACGGGGCCTGAGCCGCACTTATTTTGGGGGAGAGGCGATCCCCATCTGGAGCGCCGGCTATCCGGGTATAGCATCCATACCGAGTTTTCTGGGCTGCCCTTACATCCTTGACCTGCATACCGGATGGCATGATCCGATCCTCACCGGCGAGGACATCGATTACGAATCGCTCAGCATCGACACCGGATGCCGCGAGTACCGCTACGCTTTTGATGTTCTCCGCCGGGGAGTCGAGGAAGCAAAAGGCAAAGCTCTCGTCTCCATCGGAGCTTTTGGGGGATGCGG
>JASLXP010001196.1 GCA_030740295.1 Planctomycetota bacterium | reverse complement strand
CGTGAAGGACGCAACGCTCAAAGAGTACGCGACGAAGGTGATCGATTGAAATGACCAAAAATCTTTTGATCACAGCCGGTGTTCTGGGATGCGCGGCGCTGCTCCTGGCCCTGGGATACGACGTTGCGGCCGACGAGCCCGCCCGGAGTGAATGGACCCGCGAGCAGACCGCGCGTGGCTATGTCGTCTTTTCGCACAGCACCTTGCAGCGGCTGAAAGCCCAAACCGTTCCACCGCGCGAGGCGATCGTGGACAGGATCAAGTGCTCCCTAGCACGCCGTGAATATGAATCCTTGCAGTTTGGCGTGCACGCGATCGGGGATGATCTGAAAGACGTGGTCCTGGAGATCGAATCGGACTTGCCGGTCAAGGTATATCACGGTGGCAATGGCGAAGTGGACGAGCAGGGTGAGCGCAGGCACCCGGCCAGGAAAACAGGTGTTCTGTGGGAAGCAGGCGACATCGTTCTGTATGCAGGCGGCGCCGTGCCTCACATCGCTGCGGGCAAGAGCGTCAACTTCTGGCTAACCTTCCACGCGACACCGCAAACACCCGCCGGCGTTCATGAGGGCAAGATCCGCGTGTCCGTCCAGGACAAAGCTTCGACGGAGATAAATCTCCAAGTGCGCGTGCGGCCTTTTCATCTGAACCGGCCGCGGATCCCCTTCGGGTTGTACTTTCCCGACTCGAATTGGCCGCAACACACACGGACAGACGAGCAGTGGACCGCCATCTTCCGCGCGATGGCCGAGCACGGCGAGACGTCGATCGCCCTCTACGACTACACACCCTGGATGGAAGTGACGGCAGGCGAGCGCGGGACCTTGCGATACCTGCGTCTGGCCGAGCCGACGGGCCTGTTGCATCCGGACATCCCTTGGGTGTGGCTGTTCGGCGGGGGGTTTGATTACGTGGAGAACGGCAAGAAGCACAAGGGCGATGTTCGGTCGCACGCCCGCGCCGTGGACTGGTACAGAGCCGAGCGACAAAAGCGGGACTGGCCGGAGCTGGTTTTCTACGGCTGGGACGAGCCGCACTACCCCGACCCGCGCTTGCGCCGCCGTTGGCTGGCGTTTCGCGACGTCCCCATGCGCCTGGCGACGGCGCTGAACGGCCGGGGGTCTTACGGCTATTCCGATCTGCACGACGTGTGGATCGTCCACGCACCGGACATCACACCGGAACTGGTGGCCGAGTCGAGGCGCGTCGGGGCCCAGGTCTGGATGTACTCCTGTGTGATCCGCTCGTGGGAGGTGCTGCGCGAGCGTTACCTGGCGGGCATATTTTCGTGGGCGAACAAAGTCGGTGGCAGCTTTCTCTGGGCGGGGGGAGGCTATGCGCAGTTCTGGTGGCCGCAGGAGGGTCAGGGCCCGTTGCCCATGGTGGGGTACGAAGCGCGCCGCGACGGTGTGGAAGATTACCGCTACCTCCAAATGCTTGAGGACTGCGTGGCCGCGAATCCGGACGATCGGCTGGCCGTTGAAGCCGGGGCCTGGCTGGAAGCCATGCGTTTACACCACAACATGAACCCGCACGAAGTGGAGCCCGGCAAGCCGCTGGCGATCGAGCAATACGACCAGATCCGCGACCGGGCGGCCGACTACATCGAACGCCTGGGCCCCGTTCCTGAAGATCAGTTGAAGCCGCAGCCCGTCACGCACCTGAAGGATGAGGCCAAGCCGCTCCGGGAAGCGTCCGTTGGCGACTGCATCGCGGCTCTGAGGGGTGACAACACGTCGCAGCGACGCGCCGCCGCCTGGGCCCTATACGAGCGTGGGGGGCTGGTGGCGCGGGCCGTGGACGCCCTGGCCGACACGCTGGACGACCCTGAGGTGCGCATGGTGGCCCTGCGTGCTCTGGAGGCCATCGGCCCGCAGGCCGCCGGCGCCGTACCCAGGATCGCGGCGCTGCTGTCGCATCCCGACACGTTCGTGCGCCTTGGCGCCACCATGGCTCTGGGCGCCATCGGTGCGTACGCGATCGAGCCGGAAGGCCGCCACCAGACGCCGCCGCCGGCGCCGTCCCCTGCGGCAGACGCCGTGATCGACCCGCTGCGGGTCGCAATGATGGATCGGTCCAGCGACGTGTCCTACGCGGCCGGCCAGATGATCAGCCGCCTGGGTCCCGTGTCCCTGCGCGCATTGCCCGAAGCCATCGAGCTGCTCGACCATCCAGCGGGCGGCCGCCGCGGGGCTGCTTTCACGCTGGTGGCCAACCTGGGCCCGCAAGCGGCCGCCGCGGTGCCCAAGCTCATCCGCATCATCGACGCCAAGAAGGGCAGCACCACGGGCGAACTCACGGTGCTGGCCGCGATCGGTCCCGCCGCCGCGGAGGCCGTGCCCGTCCTGGAGAAGTGGGCCGCCGACAAGGCGCCCAACAACTACCGCAGCCGGTTGCACTTCACGCTGTTCCACATACGGGGTCACACGGCGGATCTCGAGAACTTTGTGCGCTTCATGGAAGACAGGGATCTGCCTGATTGGCTGATGCTCCATCAGGTTGGGATGCTGGAGGCTCTGGGTGCGTCGGCGGCCCCCGTCGCGCCTCAATTAAGGCAGTTGATCGACTCAGGCAAATACCCGAAGTCCAAAGAGGCATTCGAGGATATTTTGGAGAAAATGGAGAGGGGCCAACCCCCCCGGCGCATGATGCCCTGAGACAAAGACCGCGACGTAAATGACGGGCAGGCTCATGCGTCCCTAGGGAAATTGTGTTTCGCGCGGATTTCGCCATCGACC
>JASLXP010001195.1 GCA_030740295.1 Planctomycetota bacterium | reverse complement strand
GAGCTACAAATCGATGGAGGAACGTGGGTTTCTGCTCGCAGTGATCGAACTCAGCATTCGCTATAGAAAGCCGGCGCTCTTTGATGAAAGGATCACAGTCCGTTCGTGGTTGAAATCTGTGAAACCCGTGAAGGTGGGTTTTCAGTATGAGGTCGTAAACGAGGCCGGAGACATTCTGACCGAAGGCACGACCATTCTTGGATGTTTGAACCGGGAGGGGCGTCCGCAGGGCTTGCCGCCGGATGTTCTGGAGCTTCTGATGAAAGCGATGGCGGATTAGATTACGAGTTCGATGGATGTGGAACTCATGAGTTCGCCGGCTCCGCTGAACCCGCGGCACTCAGAAATGGCAGGCAAAGGACGAGGGAATCGGGTGGACCACGAAACAACGAGAGCCTACCGCAGATACCCAAGCGACTTCAGTTTCTGGATTGTCTTTGCGTCCAGGCGGCCGCCTTTGGGTTTGACGGTGGATGTTCTCGCTGGACGAAACTTCTGAATATGAAAGCCTGGCTTCGGCATCCGCTGCCCCACTTTTTTGCCTTCCCAACTGTCACTCGTGACTGCAGCGAGGTTCCACCGGAATGGCACGGAATCCGGGTGTTCACCCCCGGGCAGAAAGATCATTTCTCTTTCCCGTTCATCCTTCACCAGGCAGTCGATTTCGATTTCCTTCGTACCATCGTCAAACTCGATGTACATAAATTTCGGGTGTTCACTCAAGTAGGCAATCCAGTGAAGTCCGCTGCCGTTCTCCGATGGCATGAAGTGATCGCGGCCGGCTTCGAATCCAATTGGAAGAAACAGGAGCAGACTATCAGGTGGCGCCGTAAGCCTTGCCTCAAATCGGCCTTTACCAGCCGCCGTGATTAGTGCGAATCCGTTTTCAGAATTCCATTCGCTCATCATCTTCCCCAGCGCCTCCTCCCCCGGTAACGGCTCGGTTTCGGCTGGGAGCTCGTATACGGCAAGGCTATCCGGAAATTCCCAGATCAGTTTCCGGTTGCCCGCGATGATGGTGCGGGAAAACTTGCCTTCGATGACCCGTTTGGTTTCGGAGAGGGACAGTCTTTCCGGCAGCTTCCCGCCCTGAATCGCTGGCATTAGCGACAGCCCTTCGAATTGGAACGGAACTCCGATTTCGCAGATTTCGAGGATGGTTGGAGCGACATCCATCAACATGACAGGTGTCTCGATTTCAGAAGGTTCGATTCCCGGGCCGCTCATGATCAGTGCTGTTCGAATCTCTTCTTCGTGAAGAGTCGCCCCGTGGAGCGTCCAGCCATGCTCATCGAATGCTTCACCGTGATCGGAAAACACGACGACTAATGTGTTCTCCGGCACCGCCTTAAAGAGGCGTCCCAGCTCGGCATCCAGCCAGGCAATTTCGGCATCGTACGCGTCGATTGCCGACCGTTTTTCCTGTTCCGTCAGATCACGGGCAGGGGTGCGCGCCCGCCACATTATCTGCCTGGTTTCCGGGCCGGTGACTTCTACCCCAAACTGCTCCCGGAATTTCGCGGGGGCGTGGTAAGGCTCATGGACATCGAAGTAATGCAGAAAGAGGAAGAAGGGCGAATCGGAATTCTCATTCTTATTCGCGCCGAGCCAGTCCACCGCATGCCCGGTGATGCTCTCGCAATTCCCCTCAGGAGTATCGACTTCAAATTCGCGCCATTTATTAAAGCCTCGGCCAAACCCCCAGTGCTGTTTCATCTGGCCGTTGTTGACTATGGCCGCAGTTTCATAGCCCGCGGCGGTCAGAGCTTCTGGCAGGGTCCGCAGTTTTGAAGAAAGCACCTCATTGAGATCCTCCACGCGGTTGTGCGAAGGAAGCATGGATGTAAAGAGCGACATGTGAGACGGCAATGTCCACGGCGCCTGTGAGCGGGCGGTCTTGAAAACAACTCCGGAACGTGCGAGCCGGTCCAGATTCGGGCTTGTCTCTCGAGGATATCCATAGCACCCAAGATGGTCGGGTCTCAATGTGTCCAGCGAGATCAGGATCACATTAGGCTGGCTGTACCCGGGAGTCTGAGGCACCGGTGGACGGTCAGAATTCGAGATGGTCTTCGGCCTCATAACGGACATCAGACCGAATACCAGCAGGCCGAGTCCGACGATGATGATTCCGCGTTTCATGATTTGGTGGTGCACTTCGGCATGAACACTGTCTCATCCGATCAGCGATCGCGCATACTCGACATTTCTCAACGAATTCGCCTCGAGCCCGGCCAGATCGTGATCCACGACTTCAAACTCTTCTGCACTGATGCTGGTGTGCGTCTCCACGATCATGAAGCCGTCATAGCCATCTGCCTTCAACGCCGCGATTTGGCCGGGCCAGTCGACAACGCCATCCTCAATAAGCTGCCAGACGCCGGTGTCGGCCCCGAAGTTTTTCATGTGAACGTGGGTGACAAGATCTTTGATTTGTTCGTACTCATCAGGGTATGGCGATCTCGATCCAGCTTTCGCCGAATTACCGGGATCCCAGCATAGGCTGAGGTTGTCTGAATCTGCCTCTCGGATGATCTCGGCCGCCTCGATACCGGTCGCTCCCCAACAGACTGCCTCATTTTCAAGTACCAGCCGGCAACCATTCTGCCGGGCAATATCGGCCATTCGCGCAAAGTGGTCGACCACCTGGCTCGGACGGTCTTCCCCTTCTGCGCGCCGGAATCCGAATCCGGACACGACGTCGGTATCGAGCCTACGCGCCCATTCACAAGCCCTTTGCAGGCCGGCCGTAATGTCTGCCTCAAGGCTTGGTGAGTCCACCTGTTTCTTGCTGATTCCGGGCGACACGCCGGAAACCCGTAAGCCAACGTCTTGAATCATGGCTCTGAATTCTTCAATCTCTTCGTCAGGGACCGACGGGAATCGGCCAGTTACCAGCGAACGAACTTCCACGAAATCAATGCCCCACTCGCGGGCCAGCTTGAGTGCCCGTTCCGGATCCTCTCGATTGATCTCGTCCGTGAATATCGCAAGTTTCACTTGGTCTCCTTTTCCTTCTTTTTCTTCTTTGATTTGCCTTTGCCCTTTGCCGCACCCGAGCTCGTGTCCTTCCTGAAATTCAGTTGCTTTACGGTTTCGCTGACCGGAGCGAGACCCCGGCCGCCGAGCCGGTCCACGTCTTTCGCAATGCGGAACCACTCTTTGGACATAGCCGCGAGCCTCTCAGGATACTGGCCCGAAAGATCGTTCAATTCAGTTCGGTCGTCTTCCAGATTGTACAGCTCCCATTTGCCCAGTTTGGCAGAAACCAGCTTCCACGGACCCTGGCGAATCGCCCTGTCGGTGCCGAAATGAAAATAGAGCGTTTCATGCTCCTGACGGGTCTCGCCTCGGAAAACCGGGAGCAGCGATTTGCCTTGGAGCGGGTCGATCTGCCTTTCACCGATCTGCTTCGGATAGGCCGCATCTGCAATATCGATAAACGTGGCCATGAAATCGATGAGGTGGCCAGGCTGACTGGTCACCGAGCCCGGCTTGGTTTTGAGGCCGTCAGGCCAATGAGCAATCAGCGGGGATGAGATGCCCCCTTCGTGCTGATTCTGCTTGTAGAGGCGAAACGGAGTGTTGCCGGCATGAGCCCAACTGGCGTCATACGTCCAGTACGATTTCGGATCCCACGGCTTGAGATATCGGCCGCGGGTTCGCTCGAACGGGCACGCGCCATTGTCCGAGCAGAAAAGGATCAGCGTGTTATCAAAAATGCCCTTCTTCTTCAGGAACTCGATCAGGCGGCCGATGTTCTGATCTATCACGTCCACCATCGCGGCGAAGACCTCCATTCGATCCGCCTCCCATTGTCGTTCCTTCTCACTGAGAGTATCCCAGGCCGGCACGTGCTGCGGTCTGGGGCTGAGCTTCCACCTGGCCGGCAGAAGCTCTGAATCGATCTGTTTACGGTGACGCGTCTCACGGAGCTTGTCCCACCCTCCGTCATATCTGCCATCGTATTTCTTCACGTCCTTTTCAGGCGCCTGAAGCGGATAATGCGGCGCGTTGAACGGAACGTAAAGCATGAACGGCTCATCCCCACGGGTCGCCTCTTCGAGGAACTTCAGTGCAAAGTCTGTAATGGCGTGCGTTGTATAGAACGGTCGCCCGTTGAGTTCTGGTGGTACTTTCCATGCTTCACCGTTGAGACGAAAGGAACCGTCGCCTGTGAAGAAATTCGTGGCACCGGACAGATGTCCCCAGTAGCGTTTGAAGCCGAAATCAGTGGGCTGCTTGCTCAAATGCCATTTGCCGGTCATCGCGGTGAAGTACCCTGCCTCGGACATCACTTCAGCAATCGTGGCCCCGTGGCTGAGCCTGGTGCTCCCGGCCTGGTCGCAATAGAGTCCGGTCAGGAGGGAGACACGAGACGAGTGGCATTTGGCGGTGTTGTAGAACTGCGTAAAGCGCAGCCCCTTTGCCGCAAGCGAATCGAGATTGGGGGTCTCAATTTCAGAGCCGTAACATCCAACATCGGAGAAGCCAAGATCATCCGCCATGATCAGGATGATGTTGGGCTTTTCGGCAACTGAGATGTGAGGGAGCAGGAGCAGCAGGGAGAAGACTGCGGTGGCTGAATTGACGATGCTATACCTGGGATATGTGGTTTTCATTTCTTCAATCGGGCAATTCGGCGGGACTACAGTCCAAACAGCCGCGTGGCATTGCCGCACAGGATCGCCTCCGCGTCGGCATCCTTCAGATCGTTCACCACCCTCAACACTGCTGAATGAGGGATCAAGAACGGCGCGTGGGACCCGAACAGTAATTTGCTGGTCAGTCCGGCTTCCACGAACAGCTTTACCTGGTCCATCCCATCGGCCTGCGATACATCCGTCCAGAGGTTTGGCATGCCGATCAGTTTATCAGTGAGTGAAGTGATCCCATAGGAGCGCGGTCCTCCAATGATGAAATTCAAGTCGCCAAACGTCTCCGCTGCTTCCACCACCGCCTCTGCCTCCACATCAGGCACCTGTGCAAGCGGGTGATGGCGTCGCGGATCCTCGAGACGGGTCTGAACGATGACGACGAGCGCCGCCTTTGAAAGCTCGGCAAGCAATTCGCCAGCGTCTTTAAGATCGTAACCGTGATAAGCCGGCAGCAGTTTGACCGCTTTCACGCCCGGATGGGTTACGGCAGAATCCAGCTCGTCTCGCCAGGTCGTCACGCGTGGAGAAAGGGCCGGCACCGGCGAAATGTTCACCTGTTCGTCTGCGGCCTCATAAACATTCGCGTTGCACGCGTGCGGATTTGGAAACCACGCAGCAGCAGAAGGCGACATGAAACATGTCCTGACATCGACTGCATGCAGGGAGGCGCAAACTGCTTCCACACTTCCGTCTACAGGCAATGCCCAGCAATGGCCTGTCCAGGCGTTGACATCAATGATCATTTCAAGACCTCCACTCCTGCCCAATCAGGGAGCAACCGGGCAGCGTTATTCCACAGAATGTCTTTCTTAACCTGCAAGGGAAGTCGGGTACCCAGAGTTTTGCCGAGCTGAGTGCCTAACTGCCGGACCGGCATGTCCGAGCCATACACGACTCGTGAAGGGCCCAGCCTCTCTACCGCGGCCTCGACAATGCCGCTTTCGGGATCGCCGCCGGAAGTATCGACAGCTATATTCGGGCAGTCCTTCACATCCTCGATGCCCTGCAGCCCACCACCATTCAGATGAGCCATGATGATCCGGGCCTTCGGATGCCGCCGCGCCATATCGGCAACATCTGCCGGGAATGATTCACCCGGCAGATTGCCCGTCGTCTTTATCCACGAATGCTGAAGGAGCAGAACATCATGCCCGATGGCCGCTTCACAGATTGGGTCGAGGCCGGGATCAGTCGCACGCCGCGCGACCCAGAGCTTCACACCCGGGAAACGCATGCCCCCGGCACAACGGTCGATCTCCGCTGCCGATTCTTCCGGAAACTGCGGCGTCACGTAACAGAACGGCAGAAACACATCCGGAGCAATATCGCGGAGCCTCTGCACATAATCATTCGCTTCCCGGCATTCCTGCATGGTCGGCTCTCTGGGCACCCCCGGACACAGAGAAAAGATGCACATTTTGGCGACGCCTGCGCGTGCACCCGTCTCGATGAGCAGTCGCGCATCCTCTTCGGGTGTCTTCACCTTGTGAGGGCCGAAACAATGCAATGGATGAACGTGCACATCCAAGGCAGGACAGGGAGGTCTCAGTTGGTTTCGCAATTCGGAAACGTTCATACTGACGGTCCGTTCGGGGACTCAGATTTCCAACGTAACATGCATTGACAGATCCAGAGACTGCCACTATCGACCTCAGCAGTTCGATTTCAATAAGGAATGTTGAAGTAGACAGAACATTTACTTCACAGCCCTGAAGCTTTAACCTGTCGCCCCCCCCGCCACTCACTTGACATCCCAGATTCAACATGCGTCACCACGTCTATCCTCCCATCTTGCTGTTCACGCTCCTGCTGCACTGTTCTGCAGAACAGCAGACATTCAAATCACATCCGCCTTTGCGTCCGTTGCCGCAGGTTTCAAATCGTCCACTTGAGAAGGGCCCGGCATTCTATGTCGATGCCGCGAAGGGGAATGATACCTCCCCCGGCACAGACCAAACGCCCTGGAAAACCATCACACACGGATTCGCGAACATTAAGGCCGGAGATACCCTGGTCCTCAGAGGCGGCTCTTATTACGAACGGCTCTACTGCAGCGCGGCGGGTACTGCCGACAAACCGATTACGATTCGTTCATTTCCAGGTGAGCTGGCCATCATTGACGGATCGTTCCGCGAATTCTTTGAGAAGCCTGAAAACGCATGGGAGCCCTTCACTGGAGGGAGCCCTGGGGAATACCGTTCAACGGCCACCTACCGGAATGTGCGGAATCTTCACGGCCGCTTCGGAGATTCCATGGTTGGCCTGCAGATCTATTACTACATCGCAGACCTGCGCGGCGAACGTTACGTAGGCCCTGGTATCTGGCATAACCGTGCGACAGGTCGCATCCACATTCGGCTGCAGCACTACAAGGCTGAGGGGGTCGTACGGGGACGCAGCGAACTGGCTCGTAAGCTCTTCCCAACGCCGCTCCACGAGCTACAGAGCTACTCCGGCGAAACGGATCCGCGAAAGCTGCCGTTGATCATTTCTCCGTTTCATTCCGTCCCGCTCGTCATTGACAAGGCGCAGTACACGCGCTTTCAAGACCTCGTGGTCCGGGGAGGAGCCTATGACGTGGTGGATATAAGGCACGGGGAGCACCTGGAGTTTGACAATGTTGTCATCTACGCCGGCAGCTATGGCAAAGAGCCAGGAATACCGGGCCTTTCAAGCTCCACAATTCCGCGGTCTATGGAAGTGTTCCGCCGTGGAGCACTCGTGGCGAATCCTCCTTGCGCGAGCGGCCCTGGAAGAGCAAAGGGAAGAATCTGACACGCCTCAACACGCATGCGCTCATCATACCTGCGACATCGGATGAATATTCGGTCTACTATTTTCCATACAACCACGACTGGGAAATCTCATACAGCGAATTCACTGACGCGCACGACGGAGTTTACCTGGGCGATATAGTGAACCTGAAATTTCATCACAATTATGTGCATAATTTTCAAGACGACGGCCTTTATCTTTCAAGCTTCAGGCGGCTATACAATCCACAGGCCAGCTCCCGTCTGATCTATCAGAACTTCATCGGCGCCTGTCTGATTACTTTTGCATACGGCGGCGACGCCAAGCTTTCGAGCGAAGTGCACGTTTACAGAAACATCATAAGTGGCGCATACACAGTATCCGACCACGGCAGCCCGCCCTGGGAGGGAATGCGCTGGTATCACAACACAGTGCTTTCCGATCCTAAAAATCTGTTTAGTGTTCGGCACACGAAGGCAGGCCAGAACTGGCAGGTACGAAACAACGCTATCGTAGGCCGTGCGGCAAAGCCAGGTAAATCGCAGGAAGGCGCCTTCTGGGCTGGAAATGCCGGCGGTGTAATTTTCGATAAGCCGGGAAAAATTCAGTTGACTAGAGAGAGCCCGGCAGTCGATGCTGGCGAGCCAATTCCAGATGATTGGCCGGACCCATTGCGGAAACTGGAAAAGGGAAAACCAGACGCGGGAGCGTTGCCTCTTGGAGCAGGCCCGCTGAAAGTGGGAAGAAACGGCCGGATGGCCTTTTGAGGCCCGAAACGTCGTAGCCACAGGCTGCCAGCCTGTGAGCCAGGCTAAATTAATATGAGAGCCTACAGGCTGGCAGACTGTGGCTACGAGCTCATCCCGCAAGTCATTCAAATGTGACTGTCCCAAAAAACTCCGGCAGATGAAAATGCGGCTGCGGAAAGTCGACCGGCGACCACGCCAGCCAATGGGGATGAGAAGTTCGATCCCCACACTTGTAGAAATTAGCGCGCCAGACAACTCCCGATCCAGGTTCTGAAAACGACCGATAGTCACGCAGGATGTCGAACGGTATCGCATATTTTATTGTCCATGTCGTCGGTTCTACTAATTCTGGATTAATGAACTCCGGCAGTGAATGAGCCAATGCTACTTTCTCAAAATCCCTTTCTGGAATTGGGATGACTCCCTGGCCTTGCTTTTCCTGAAAATGAAATAGCGCCGTCCCACCACAGTTAACTTCAAGATTGAAATAGCCTTCTGTTACATCCCTGCCTGGGGCGAAAAAGAATTCGACGCAACTGTCCCGGCAAACGTCATCCTGATAGTGATTGGCAACCGCCCGAACATATCTGTCATTCACCTTGAAGAACACGTAAATGCAACGGTCGTCGCATGCGATCTTAAACTCAGCTTGGGGCCTGTGTTCCGGCAGTTCGCCCATATATTCGTTGAGCAGATTCGTCTGAATTCCGCTCCATGGCGAATCATTCCATTCAGCGCTTATGTCAATGGATTCGCTGACTTCTTTGATGGTTAAATCCATAAGGCTCCTCAGGTGGGCTTTGACAGAATGAAATTCCGTGTTGACGCCCTTTTATCAAATGCCCCCGAGAAGACCAGCACGGAGAAATCGACAACGAAGGCCCGATAGCTTTATATTCCTGCATGCCTGCCAAGATTAAGAGCATCACACTCATTCCGGTCCGCGTCCCGATTCCATATGAACGTGTCAACTGCCCCGAATTCGCGGATCAGATGTTGACCAGGGACGCTAACAACGGTTGGGGGGCGACCACGTTTTTCGGCGACATGCCATTCCTGGTTGTCAAGGTCCAGGGCGACGATGGCAGTGTTGGCTGGTCTGATTCCCGGCGGTACGACAAGACTGATAGGGTGGCGGAGGACGTAATCGATTACGCCCGCAATTTCGTCGGCGAATCTTGCCGGGGCCTCGATCCAGCCAAGGCTCATCTGGGTCTGGAAGTATCTCGCCCGGAGGTCCGCTTTCAGGAAGTGCAAACGGCCGCGCTGGTCTGGTCTGCGGAGGCCCGACGCATCCCGTTCTATTCCTTATTCGGCGAGAAGGTCAGAGATGAAGTCCGGGTGGAATACTGGAGCGGATTCCGGACCCCTGCAGGCGCAGAAGAATTTGCGAGGGAAGGGCGGCAGCGGGGTTTCTGCGGGCTGAAGCTCAAGGCCCACCTGGACATTGATGTCGCCGGGGTCACTGAAGCTGTATTCCGTGGGGGTGGAGAGGACTTTCATCTGAACATTGACCCGAACGGTCGATGGGAGACTGTCGATGCCGCGGTGGAACGGGCACGGGCCATGCTCGAAGTGAGCAGCAACGTCCTGCTGGAAGATCCCATCTATAACAAGCCTAAAGTTGCAGAGATTCGGAGGCAGACGGGCATTCCGACCGCTGTCTCAGTCACGCGGCCTGAAGGTGTCCGCGAGACTCTCGCTCTTGAGGCTGCCGATGTCTTCAACCTGGGCGGAAACTGGGTGAATCAGATCAGCACTGCCGCTTCTATCGAAAAGAGTGGCTTGCCATACTGGCTTTCCAGCTCGGTGGAGACTGGCTTGGGCGATATGGCTTCCGCACATTTCGCGGCGGCTCTGCCTGGTTGCACGATTGGTTCTGATCTGGCCGGCAACCTTGTCCGGGAGCACAACCTGCTGACCGAGCCCATCGAGTATCGTAATGGCCATGCCGTTGTTCCAGATTCGCCCGGTCTCGGCGTCGCTGCGGATGAAGAGGCCATCGAGAATTATCGGATTGGTGACCCGGTTGTCGTTCAATGAGCTTTCGGGTAACGAGAAGTTTCAACATCCGAAGAAGAAGGAACTCACCATGAAAATTGATCTGCAAGGCAGGTTAGCAGTCGTCACCGGAGCTTCGGGAGCGCTCGGACGAGTGATGGTACGCACGCTCGCTTCGTGCGGGGCAGATGTTGTCATCCACTATCAAAAGAACGTTGAGATGGCGGCGAAGCTGCGTGAAGAAATCAGCGAGATGGGTGTTCGGGGAATGATATGTCAGGCCGATATCACTCAGCTTGAATCCATCATGGCCATGCGGGACAGCGTTCATACCGAGCTTGGCCAGCCTGAAATCATCGTCAACAACGCGGTCATCCAGTATCAGTGGAAGCGGATTCTAGATCAGGAGGAAGATGACTATGAGGGCCAATTTCGTTCGTGCGTGATGCAGAGCGTCTTCATGAGCAAGGCTTTTGTGCCCGCGATGGTGGATAAGAATTACGGTCGCGTGATAGCGATCAGCACGGAGTGTGCAATGCAGAATTTTCCGACCCAATCGGCTTACGTTGCAGGCAAACGTGGCCTCGACGGGGTCGTAAGGGTTCTTGCCCGTGAGGTCGGCGAACACCAGATCACTGTGAATCAGGTCGCACCAGGGTTCACCATCAGCGACCGCGATCGGGCTGCCGGAACAGAGAGCAATCCTTCCTATGAAAAGAATGTGGCTTTGAAGAGGCGCGGCACCGATCAGGAAATCGCAAACGTGGTCGCGTTCCTTGCTTCAGATCTGGCGAGTTTCATTACCGGCGCATACATTCCGGTCTGCGGCGGTTATGTCATGCCGGCTATTTGAGCAATCTGACCAAGACGAAGAACCATTGATTACCGATTCTGATCTTTCCATCAAAATTGCCGCTGATGTTGGTGGGACATTCACTGACGTGGTTGTCTCGCTCCCCGACGGCCGCGTGCTCACGAGGAAAGTTCCTTCGACGCCTCCAGGTTTTGAGGTGGGTGTCCTTGCCGCAATTGATGAAGTTCTCGCTGAGGATGATTCGAATCGCGCTGACATCGCGACGGTCTGCCATGGCACCACAGTCGCCACCAACGCCGTTCTTGAACGCCTGGGCGCGAAGACTGCGCTCATTACAACGAAGGGCTTTCGGGATGTGCTGGAACTGCGACGGATACGGGCCCCGCAACTTTACGACCTGTTCTTTCAGAAGCCGCCCCCGATTGTGGACAGGTATCTCCGATTCGAGCTCGGAGAGCGTGTCAGTGCGGATGGCGAGGTGTTGGCGCCCGTCATCGTGGAAGAGCTGGACGCAATCGTGGAAAAGCTCCTGGAGCACAATGTCGAATCCATCGCCGTCTGTTTCATTCATTCCTACGTTGCGCCCGACCACGAACGCGAGGTGGGGGAGCATCTTCACAGGAAGCTGCCCCACATCCCTGTTTCCCTTTCGCATGAAGTAATCATGCAGAGGCGCGAATACGAACGGACGGCAACGACCGCGGTCAACGCCTACGTCCGTCCAGTGATGCGCCGCTATCTGGACCAACTCCAGAGCGGCCTGCAGGAGCGAGGCATCCATGCCCCACTGATGATCATGCAGTCTGCCGGTGGGCTGACTCCTGCGGCGGATGCTGCGCTGCGGCCGGTGTTCGCTCTTGAATCCGGACCGGCTGCCGGTGTGCTGGCCGCGGGCAACGTTGCGAAAGCCACGGGATGCCGAAATATCATCAGCTTTGACATGGGCGGCACTACTGCGAAGGCAGCGATGATCGAGAATGGCGCCATCCCTTACAGCCCGGAGTACGAGGTAGGCTCTTCACTTTCCGCGGGCAATCGTCTGACTGGCGGAGACGGCGAGCTCATTCTCTCCCCGAGTATCGACATCGCTGAGGTAGGCGCTGGAGGCGGCAGTATTGCCTGCATCGATGCTGGCGGAGGATTGCGCGTCGGCCCTCGAAGTGCGGGAGCCGTGCCGGGCCCCGCCTGCTACCAGCGGGGTGGAACTGAACCGACCGTTACCGATGCCAACGTAGTTCTCGGTTACATCAAGCCAGGCCAATTGGCCGGCGGAGATGTGGTGATTGATGAAGCCGCGGCCCGGCAGAGCATTGAGGAAATAATCGCACGGCCCCTCGGGATGACCTCGTTGGAGGCCGCGTTGGGCATCCACCAGATCGCAAACGCCGAGATGCTGCGAGCGTTGAGAGAAGTGTCCACCCACCGTGGGCGCGATCCTCGCGAGTTCGTGCTGGTGGCCTTCGGCGGTTCCGGTCCGATTCATGCCGCCCAGTTGGCGGAAGAACTCGGCACCAATCGAGTCATCGTGCCACCCGTTCCCGGCGTCTTCAGCGCCGTCGGACTGCTGGCATCCGGACTGGAACGCCACGATGTCCGCAGTTGCAGCCTGGCAGATGAGACTCTGAATCCGATCGAGATTTCAAGTCGAGTGGACGAGATGCGCTCCGCAATGAAGAAGCAGTTTCTATTGGAATCCGCAGATGACGACCGTCTGCAGTTCGAGGCTTTCGCAGACCTGCGATTCGTCGGAGAGATATCTGATATTCGCGTGCGGATTGAAGATGATGCCATCAATGATGAAACCATGGAAGAGCTGCGGCGAAGCTACGAGGAAGAACACGAACGGATGTACGGGCACCGCTCGGAATCCGGAGCGCCCATCGAGATCACCGCCGTGCGCCTTATCGGAAGAGAGGAGCGGGAAGATGACTTGATGCTGAAAGAGCCTGAAACCGCAGACACAACCGGCGGGTCTCGCCTTGCGACCTTCCCTCGCTCCGAAGGACCGACAGAAGTCCAAGTGGCTTCCAGGGCCGAGCTGGCGACCGAGACCGAAGGACCGCTCCTTGTGGATGAATACGATGCCACCATTGTCATTCCGCCTGGCTGGTCTGCGCGACTCGATGACGCATCCAACATCATCATGGAGAAGAAGCATGGCGACCATTGATCCCATCACGCGTGAAATCATCAAGAACGCTCTTGCATCCATCGCCGAGGAAATGGCTGTCGGGCTTTACCGCACTGCTTACTCCACCATCGTGAGGGACGTCCTCGATTTCTCCACCTCGCTCTGCAACGCGAAGGGCGAACAGATCGCCCAGGGCACCACTATCCCGCTGCACATGGGGTCTGTGCCCTATGCCATGGAAACACTGTTCGCCAAATTCGGAGACTCCATCGAAGAGGGTGATGTATTCATCCTGAACGATCCCTTTGACGGCGGAATGCACATCCCGGACATCTTCATCGTCAAGCCGATATTCTCGAAGGGACAGCACATCGCTTTTGCTGTTTCCACCGCGCACCATCTCGATCTTGGGGGCCGCGTTCCCGGCAGCTCTGCATGCGACAATAAAGAGATCTTTCATGACGGATTGCGCATCCCCTGGCTGAAGCTCTATCGTCGCGGGGAGCCGGACGAATCACTCTTCACCTTGCTGCGTGCCAACATTCGTGTGCCTCACATGACCATGGGCGATCTGCGCGCACAGCTCTCGGCCTGCCACACAGGCGAGCGGGGCATTCACCAGATTGTCGAGCGTTACGGCGGGGACACCTTTGAGGCTTGCTCTTCAGAACTGCTCGATTACACCGAACGCATCGTCCGCTCCGAGATTGCTTCATGGAAGGACGGCAGCAGCACCTTCGTCGATTACATGGACAGCGACGGCTGCGGCGGACCGCGCGTAAAAATTCAATGCACCGTCACTGTCGAAGGTGACGAGCTGACGGCCGACTTTTCCGGAAGTTCGCCGCAGGTGCCAGGCGCCATAAACAGCACCCTCTCCTTCACCGCGTCCGCGGTAGCCATGTGCGTCCGCGCCGTCATGCATTCAGACATGCCCAACACGGCCGGCATGTTTCGTCCAATTCACGTGGTCGTTCCCGCGGGCACCGTTCTGAATGGTGAAATGCCGGCCGCTTCATCCATGCGCGGCGTCACCGGATTCCGAACCGTCGATACCATCCTCGGCGCATTGGCCGGAATCGTTCCGGATCGAGTGCTCGCCGCGTGTGAAGGGGGCAACTCACTGGTCATCATCGGCGGCCGCCGCGCAAACACACGTGACGCCTACGTCTACTACGAACTGGTCTCTGGGACCTGGGGAGCGCGCCCGGACCGCGACGGGAACGACGGGCTCTGCAATCCCGCCAATGTTGCTGCAAACATCTCCATCGAAGAAGCGGAGTGCAATTATCCGGTCCGCATTCACCGCTACGGCCTGGTCTGCGACAGCGGAGGCGCTGGCAAGTTTCGAGGCGGGATGGCCGTCGAGCGCGAATGGGAGCTCCTCGAAGGAGAGGCCGCATTGACGATTCGTTCAGATCGCCGGGACCACCCGCCCTATGGCCTGGCTGGTGGCCTGCCCGGAGGAAGTTCCATCAGCATCCTCAAGCACCACGACAGCGAAGAGGTGCTGCCCGTGATGGTCTCGACGGAAATCAAGAAAGGAGAAATCCTCTACCACCGCCAGCCCGGTGGAGGCGGCTACGGAGATCCTCGAGACCGAGATGACAAGGCAGTAGCCACTGACGTCCAAAATGAACGGATATCGAGTGAGGCCGCAGAACAGGTGTACGGGGTGAGTCTGAATGAAGGGGAGACAGATAGTGGATGAATGAGCTTTTGACCAAGAGGGATTGCTATCAGGTTCAGATACTCTCCAGGCTTTGACTGGCGTCTCAGCTCTGCTAGGTTTTCTTCATGCCAGATAACAGCACACTCACTGATACAGAGTCGTTGACCAAAGACGAACACCGCGAGCTCAAAGTTATGATCCAGCAACTGGAGGGGGCTCATGCGTCACGGATGAAACTGGTCGCGCAGCTTTCAAAGCTGCGTTCAGAAACACTGGACGACACGATGAACTCTCTATGAAAGCAAAAGCTGCCGCGACCAGAG
>JASLXP010001194.1 GCA_030740295.1 Planctomycetota bacterium | reverse complement strand
CTAAGTCTACAGTGAGCAACATGAAGCAAGAACGACTTGCAGAACCGTGCCAAATCCGTGCCAAGACTTGTATGGAATTCCAAGGCCGCCAACAAAAAGAAAAGGCGCAAGAGCTATAAACTCTTACGCCTTAATCTGTTCCGGTTTGCCGAGGAGAGGACTCGAACCTCCACGGGGCGTTAACCCCACTAGGCCCTCAACCTAGCGCGTCTGCCAATTTCGCCACCTCGGCGGGGGCTATTCGTCCGAGAGCTGGGAGACGAGGTGCACTGTCTGAATGTCTCCCTGCTGACGGGTCGCGAATGCGACGGATTTGAAAAGAGCACTGAAGTCTGCCAACTCCCGGAGGCGTTGGCTGTATTCGTTTTTCAGCGGCTGCGGCCAGACCTGATGGGTCTCTATATAAGAGAGGGCTATGGGCATCATGGCCTCTGCCAAATTGGGCGGGGAAAGATACCAGAATCCAGTTTGGGGTGCATCCAGTTTTTCATACAGGCTGGCAAAGCCGGGCTGCTCTGAAAGGGGGATCTGTTCTCTCCGGCGGGTATCGATAACCGCGTCCAACAGACGGTGCGAGGTGGCGATGTAAAGGAAATTGTCGATGACGCCAAATGCCGGACTGAGCGCGCGGCCAAGGTAGTTTTCGCGCATCCGGATTCGGGTGTACTTGTTATCGCCCCGCTGGATTTCTTCAGATTCGAATGGGAATTCTTTCTTCTGTTCAGGGGGCAGTTGTTTCTGAAGGGTCGCGTGATCCGCGTGCATGTCGCCCATGACCTGGTCGAAGGACTGGGAGAGGAATTTCGTGACTTTGGCGGGGTCTTTAAGCTCGATGGCCGCGGCGGCCGCGGGGAGGTGGAATTTGTACACGTCGCCATCGGTGAGTTGCGGTGCGAATATGATGGAGACCTGCGGCCCGAGCAGATCCAGAAACTCGCTCTCGAAATCTTTGATGCCGAGGAATGAAGTGAACGCCGCAAGCTCGGCTTCGACCGCCGCGGGGTCATCGGTCTCTTCTTTAACGAGGTCTCTGAACCAGCCGCGAAATTGGATGAGCTCGACGCTGGTATAGCCGACGTTCGAGGGCAGGCTGTCGTGGATACTGAATGCGGGGAACATGAGCGGGCTGCCAGTGCCGCTGACCGCGGCGTTGAGGCGAAGATTGAGGCCATTCCTGTAGGTGAGGCTTGCCTTGACGAATCCGGTGTTCTCGAGCGCTTCAGCCTTGTTTGAGAAGAATACCGTGCCGAGCGCGAGGGCTTCGGGCGGGATGGAAAGGGCGGTGAGGCGGCGGTGCAGCGCGGAAAGGATGACCGATGAACCTTCTACGCGATTCTTCGGCATCCCTTTGCGAAGGGAGTCGCCCAGATTCAACATCAGCTCGATGGATGGTCCGGCTTCCGCCGCGGGGGAAGGGAGGTCGCTGGCTGCCCTGGCGAAATCGCTTTTGGATTTTCCCTGGCAGAGGTCTATCGAATCCCGCAGCATTCTGTAATCGGTGCTTACCAGGGCCAGATTGCCGAGCGATGTTCCGAATATCTGGATGTTGTCTGCTTTTGCCTGCAGAACAGTGCATCCGGAATACTTCCTTTTTTCGGCTTTGATGAATGCGCCCGCCCAGGACGGATTTGCCAGGGCCAGGTTCGTTCTTGTGAGGCCAAGATAAGAAGGTTTACCTGAGGCGGCATCGATGCGGACGGCGAATCCAGCATCGGTGCCCGCGACGAGCATGAGGTTTTGCAGGCTCAGCTTGATTGGCGAGAGGCCGTTGAGATTCTCCCAACGTGTCTGAAGTTTCCGGAACATCCCCGACCGCTGGACCCGTTCGAGACGCCCGGACTGGGCCAGGGCCTTCCACTCCTCTGATTCGAGAAATGCCTGGATCTCCTGCTCCAGCTCTTTCGTATGGATGAACGCATCGCAATCGCCGGGAACAAATTGGATGAGGTCGCCCTTGGGGGAGGCCTGCCCCAGCGAGAGGTAGAGCCCACCTGCCAGCGCGAGAGCTATGAGGCCGGCGACAAGCAGCGGGAGCGGGTTCTTTCGTTGCTGGGGTGCTGGTGTTTCCTCATCCATGTTTGGATTGTGCCCTATCCAAACAGGTTTTGCAGCGCACCTCTCAGAACATCAAGCTCGATGGGTTTGCCGAGGATGAGGTCGACGTTATCGCTGAATTCGTCGGCGCCCTGCATGAGGTCGCTGAACCCGGTCAGCATGATGACCGGGATATCGGGGGACATGCTCCTGATTTCCGCTGCGAGCTCATGGCCGTTCATATCGGGCATGGCGCGGTCGGTGATGACCAGCTCGAATTTGCCGGGCTCAAATGCTTCGAGCGCTTTGAGCCCACTCTGAAACGCCTCGGTGTGGTGGCCATCTACCTGCAGAAGTTCCTGGACCGCATCCGTCACTTCCGGCTGATCATCGACCAGGAGGATGCTCAACGGCTCGATAATGACCTCCATGGCTTCGTCTCCTTCCGGTACGGCCAGGTCTTCTTCGCTTTCATCTGCGGCCAGGAGACGAATGATGAAGGCCGCGCCTTCGCCGGGGTTGGACTCGATCTCGATCGATCCGTGATAGCGGTGGACGATGCCAAAAACGAGGGGAAGCCCGAGCCCGTTGTTTTCATCCCCTTTGGTGGAATAGAAAGGTTCGAGGCATTGGGCCTTGACCTCTTCGGACATGCCGATGCCGTCATCACGAACTTCGAGGACGATTCGGTCGCCATCCTGCCTGGTGGCGATGGTGATGGTGCCGCCCTGATGGAGAGCTTCGATGGCGTTAAAAATCAGAACGGTGATGACCTCTCTGATTTCATGATCCTTGGCCATGATGGGAGAAATATCCTCCAACTCCATCTCCACCTTTATGTAAATGCCTTTGGCTTCGGATTGAGATCGCCATCTGGGTTTTGTGAGGAGGATGCACTGTTCGATGACCTGATTGAGGTCGATCAAGGTGTCCGTGCCCTTCTCCCGGCTCAACTGGCTATAGCGGGTAAGACGCTGAACAGCCTGTGCGGCTTCTTTTGCCGAGCTGTTGATGTTTTTCAGAAAGAGGTCCATTTTCTCTTTATCGGCTTCGGTATTCACCAGCAGCATCTCGCTGAACCCGACGATAGGCGTAAGCCAGTTGTTCAGATCGTGTGCGATGCCTACGACCATCTCTCCCAGGGCACCGGATTGCTGGGTGTTCAGTGCGAGGTCTACACGATGAACGTCTTCGACCAGAAGCTCCAGCCTTCTGTTCTGCTCCTGCAGTTCGTTTTCATATGTTTTGTAGATAGTCACATCCCGCATGGTGATGAGGAGCACACCTTCGCCTTGCCACCGCGTCTCCTCTGCACGGAGCTCATACCAGGAGGTCGTGCCGCTGGCTTCTTTTTCAAACAGACTGGGCTTCCCGCATTCGATTTCGAATGGCAGCGGTTCTCCGGTCAGCTCCTCTTGTTTGCCGCCTAGAATTCTTGTAGCCGCGGGGTTGAGGTAGCGCAGAATTCTATTCGAATCGGCGAGCAGGATGCCGTCCGGCGCGGCATCGATGATCCTTTCAAAGAAGGAATCTTCCAGGTCTCCTGGCTCGAGTCTGTGAAATTCGGTCGAACTCATTACCGACGCTCTGCGGATTCAGGCCCTGGGACGCTGCCATTCATTCCACGCCGAATGGCCGCAGCGCGATGCACTCTCAGAGCAGACGAGGCGACCCATACTGTTCGAGCTTCCATTAAGGTGAACAACCCCGGTAGTGTTGCTGGGTGTGAACAATATTTCAAGCCTGAATCCGCTAGATTGATAACAGTCTTGTCCCCCGGGGCCGCGGCATTAGAATACTTCACCCGATTTGAAATCATCCTGATTCCTGATTCCCAAATCCCCTCCCCCGGTACTCCTTCCCTCGAGGCCACTGAACATGTCCTGTCACCACATTCTCTTTTGCAGTCTGGTTTTGCCATCAATCATCTTTGCCGAGGCCGGGCCGGCGATAAACGTCCCTTCGAACGCGATATTTTATGCAGAACTGGATGACTTCAGTCAGATTCGCGAGGCACTTTCCAAGACTCCTGTGGGCGGCCTGATTGTCTCTGATCAGCCTGCGGTGAGCGTAAGCATGCTGATGGGCGTCGGCAAGCTCTTCCTGCGCTCGGTAACAGGCGTCGATACGGAAGAGTGGGAAATGCACCTTGGCGGGCCTGCCGGCCTGGCGGTCTTCAATCCGCAGCAGCTCGGGGGCAACGACAAAAAGGACCCGCCATTCGTGCTGCTCTGCAAGGTTAAGAGCGATGCCGGGGACTTTAAGGCGTTTCGCGATGGCATCAGAGAAAACTTCTTAATCAACGCGCCTCACATGCAGCATGAGGGAATAGACATCGGGAACAGCAGATTGGATGTGTTCGTCGATTCAAGGAATCGGAAGTCTTTTGCCACCACCTTTGCCAACGGCTACTTCATGCTGGGCGGACGCCGCGCGACCCGGGCCGTGCTCGAAACTCAGAAGAGACTATCTGATTCCGCGTTTTTCAAGAAAGCGAAACAACTGCGGGATGAGGGGGTTCAGTTCTGGAGCATCTTCAATGTCGAGCAGGCAACGAAGACGATGCTCGCGGCGCAGCAGGGCAATGAGAAGAAGATGAAAGAGATAAAGATAGCCGGATTGCCCAGTCTGGCGGGTATCTTTGCCAGCGTGCGGTTCGAAAAGGGCAGCGCACGGGAACGGCTCGTCCTGATGCCGTCTGATGCAGAGCCCCTCGGCCTTGCTCTCGCGTTCACTCGTCCCAAACCCAGGGAATTGAAAGGCGCGACGATTGTCCCCGGAGATTACGCGCTGTTTGTCAACGGCCACCTCGAGAGCGGACAGGTATTCCTTCAGGCCGTCCTTGAATCGATAGGCGAGATCATGGGCGAAGAGCATGTCATCAAATTCGACGAACAGAAAGCCAATCTCGAGAACGCGTTCAAGCTCAACATCGAGCAGGATATTTTCGGCAATCTGACGGGAGAGATTGTGTACGCGCTGCACTTGCCCGACATGGAGGAACAACTCCTCAAGACGGCCGAGCTGACCAAGCCCAGGGAATGGGATCAGTTCCTTGCGCTCAGCATCAATAATATGAATGTAGCCCGTGGGGTGACAAAGAGTTTTTTTGATTCCGAGTTCGCCGTGCAACAGGGATTCATCTACGAAATCGAGCAGGCGGCAGGCTATGACGTTTTCAGCGTCCGCCAGAAAAAGAACAGATTTGCCATCGGCCTTACAGAGGGCTTCGCGGTCCTGGCGAAGAAAGTGGACATCGTGAATGACGTGCTCCTTTCGTATAAAGAGGGGGCTACCATGGATGGTATTCCGGAATTGAAGAATCAGCTCAAGCAGGCGCCGGGCGGGCACAATCTCATATCGAGAGTTGGTATCGACTGGTTAACGCGGACGGGCGTTTCCGTCCTCGAGAAATTCGCGCAGCCGCCCGTCGCCATGGCCATGAAGGAGCTCAGACCCGGCCTGGAGAAACTCACTCCCGGGGTAATCTCCGCGCGAAACACTGATCGCGGTTTTGAGTTCGAGGTGAGCTCATCTCAGGGAATCCTGATCCACTTCCTGGGTGTCGCCGCGCTGGTGGACGCGATAAAAAAATCCCCCGGCGCAAAAGTGATTCGTGCCCGCCGCCAGTTGGATGAACTCGCTGAAGCCATCGACAAGTATTTCGTAGGCAACGGCTCGTTCCCGCCAACCCTTGATGTCCTTGCTCCCAAGTATGTGGCTCGAATCCACAACGACCCGTTTGGCGGTGGGAAGTATCACTACTACCCCGGCCCCAAAACCGTGGAAGGTGGAAGAGATCTTTACTTGAAAAATTGGTTCCTCTTGAGCAGAGGTCCCGACGGAAAACAAGACATCTCCTATGACAATCTGGATCTTGCTCAATTCCAGAAACGGCTCATCAGCGAAGACCCGGCCGAACTCCGCTACCTGCGCCAGGTAACCTATCAGTTTCGCCCGGAGCAAAACAAACTGGAGGGCCGACTTCTCGATCGAGGAGATATATACGTGTGGGGTCTGGCGCCCCAGTAGAGAGCAGATGGATTCCTTCCTCTCGTGGTAATTGTCGTCTTGCACTTTATCGGGGCAGCACGACTGAAGAAAGCTGCCACGGAGTGTCACCACCACATCTAAGGCCCTCCCTTCCGCACGGCCTCAAAAAACTCCACGACTCCTGACACCGCCCGATCTAGCGATTTTCGATCAGTAAAGAAATGATCGGTTTCCGCCACCGCAATGGTTCGGATATCAAACCCGCCCTTCTTCATTGCCGCGCCCAGAGGGTGAATCTTACACCAGGGATCTTTCAGGCCGCCCACCATTAAGACAGGCAGCTTGCCGTGTTTCTGTTCCGATGCCTTGTGCTTGAAATAGTCGTTTGGATAACCGATTCCCGCGTAGGCTTTCAGTTTCTGGTCCTGAATCGCCACTTCAAAGGCCATGGCTGAGCCAAACGAATAGCCTGCCAGATATATATTCTCTGAATCGACTTCTTTGAAGCTTCTGAGTTTTTCCAACGCAGCTTTTATATCCCGCTGCTCTCCTTTCCCTTCAGCGAAAGAACCTTCAGATTTTCCTACTCCTCTGAAATTAAACTTCAGTGTGAAATAGCCCTTTCCAGCCAGCTCATGTGCAATAGCGGAAACAATATGATTATTGAACGAGCCGCCAAGCCGAGGATCGGGATGGCACAGAACAACGCCGGGTTGTTTTCTAATTGATTGAAAATAGCGAATTTCGTACTCGATCTTGATGTCATCTTTGGGGACGGTGAAAGAGCCGTCCACTATCTTAGTTTCTCCTTCAGCGTGAAGGAATGAGCAGAAAAAAGAAAAGAGCAAGAAGAGAAATAGTGATTTCATTTTATTAATCCAAACTCCCCCCAATACTCAACCATTTTTCAAAATGAGGCAGCTCTTCCGGTGTAAATGTATCCTCCCCGGAAGCTACATTACGAACGGTTTCACTAATAGACTCCATTTCAACTGATTCCTCTTCTGGCAGGCGACCTACCCAGCGCGGGAACTGAGTATTAGTTACGGGCTTTACAGGCATACTCCATTTCTGCCCAAAATTCTTGAGTTCGCCACTCTCCTCCAAAGAACTCTCAAAGCCGTGTTCCCTCTCCCACTGAGTCAAACAGGCTTTCATTTCCAGGGCCATCTGTTTGTCTGCCGGTGAAGGGGACAGCAGGGCATTATTTAATTCCTGCGGATCCTGTTTCAGGTCGAATAGTTCTTCGAATCCATTGGATAGATAGTAATTGTATTTATGCCTGCCCCGGATTAGTGACAACCATCGATTATTCTCGTGACCAATTTCAATGACTAATTCATTGCGAGGCGATCCAGTACCGCCGGCCCCGGCACCGAGAAGGCTTGCGCCCGGCAAGGACGGGCTGCCGGGATACTCCGTTTCGGCGAGGTCCAAATATGTGGGCATGAGGTCGAGTAATGAAACTAATTCATCACTTGCCCTGCCCTTCTCCACGACGCCCGGCATTCGCATGAGGAACGGAATTCTCGCTGACGCGTCATAAGGGGTGCTCTTCCCCCATCCTCCGTAATCGCCTAGATGCTCCCCATGATCGGAAGTAAAAATGACCAATGTGTTTTCTGAAAGGGCGAGTTTGTCGAGTGTGTCCAGTATCCGGCCGACGCCTTTATCGATGAGGCTGACATTTGCGTAATACAGGGCCTTGATGCGCTGCAGCATTTCTGGTTTCGCTGTGCCGGGAGGCAACTGAGCTCCTGACTGCAGCATTCTGATGGGCAGGTTTTCTTCAGGGATATCGAGTCCAATCGGCAGCGGCATCTCTTCATTGGCGTACATGGATGCAAATGGCTCGGGTGCATTCCACGGCGGGTGTGGAGCGATCCATGAGGCCATACAGAAAAAGGGGCGATCTGTATACTCGTGCAGGAAATCAATCGTCCGGTCAGCCACCCAGGTGCTGCCGTGATGCTCTTCAGGAATAGCGGATGTCTGTGGGTAGTAATAGAGCAGATTGCGAACGCCGTGAACTTCGCGCTTGTGACCGTAGCCGTTGGCCTTCAGGTACATCAGGTATTCGTCGTCCTGCCTGAAATCTGGGATCTCTTCCATCAACTGCATGCGATGGAAACCCATATGCTTCTGCACGGGCCGAAAGTGCATTTTGCCAATTGCCTGGGTGTGGTATCCCGCGTTGCCGAGCAACTGCGGCATGGTGCAGAGCAACGGCTCAGGGTCAGGAACATTGTTCGCAAACCTTCCATGGGTCGCGCATCGGTGCCCGTGAAGGAGTGAGTTCCGGGCGGCGATGCAGACCGGCACCGGGGTATAGGCCCGATCGAATCGGATCCCCTTAGCGGCCATGCGGTCGAGGTTGGGTGTGCGGATGATGTCGTTGCCCGCGCAGCCCATCGCGTCGTAACGCATTTCATCTACAAACAGGAGCAGGATATTAGGGGTCTTTGCGATCTTTTCTGCGGGCATATGGAAATCTCAGGAACAGGCACAACAGAGGCTGGTGAATTGAAAGGGCAAGTGATTGAGAGGGCAAACGAATTGGTGAATCCTTGCATTTGGCCGGTTTATGCGTTACTCAGGCCCGGACTATGGATAGAAGCATAGACGCAGAGCAACTTATCGAGTTTGGCCTTACGGAATCGGACGCGGAATTGGTGGCCCATCGTACGAATTTCTACATGGCCTCTTTGCCACCAGCGGAATGCTGGTCTGTTATTTCGAGGGAGGTGCTCAGTCCGGACCATCCCTTTGATTTACACGCTTATGTTCACCACCAGGTGTTCGCGGAATGGGATACTTCTACCGGACCGCCTCCGGCGTGGGTGCCGAATGATTCTGTCCTCGGGCAGGCCAACGTCGGTCGGTTAATGTCAGAGCGAGGCGACTCGAGTTTCGATAAATTCCATCGTTGGAGTGTTGATGACAAACCGGGGTTCTGGTCTGCCATGCTTGAACGGTTGCGGATTCCCTTTCACTCTCAGTTCACTGAAATCCTCGACCTTTCAGAAGGAGTTGAATCTCCGAAGTGGCTTCACGGCGCCCGGCTCAATATTACTGACAGTTGTTTCGCCGGCGAGCGGAACAGGCCGGCCATCACCTATCAGCGGGAGGGAGGAGCTCTATCGAGAATCAGTCTGGGCGAACTGCAGGACCTGACTCATCGGGTAGCCAACGGTCTTGCTGAGACAGGTTTCGAGCGGGGGGACGCCATCGGCGTTTGTATGCCGATGAATGTTGAATCGGTCGCCATCTATCTTGGCATTATCCGGGCAGGCTGCGTGGCCGTCTCGATTGCAGACAGTTTCGCTCCGGATGCGATAGCCACCCGAAACGAGATTGCGAAGGTCGTGGGCATTTTTACGCAGGACTTTGTCCAACGTGCGGGCAAGAAACTGCCCCTGTATGAAAAGGTCTCTTCCGCGAATGCGCCCAGGGCCATCGTGTTGAAGAGCGATGAAAGCGATGCGCCCGGCAAACTATCCCTGCGCGATGGAGACCTTCCATGGGAGGAATTCCTCTCAGACGATAGAGAATTCGAACCAGTTTCCTGCAGCCCTGATGATCCCACAAACATTCTGTTCTCTTCGGGCACCACGGGCGAGCCCAAAGCTATTCCCTGGTCGCACTCATCACCGATTCGCGGCATTGCCGATGCCTTCATTCATCACGACATCCAGCCCGGCGACGTCTTGTGCTGGCCGACTAATCTCGGCTGGATGATGGGGCCGTGGCTGATCTATGCGAGCCTGGCCAACCGTGCATCGATGGCACTCTTTGATGGCGCGCCTACCGGGCGTGAATTCGGAGAGTTTGTGAACGATGCCGGGGTAACCATGCTGGGCGTTGTGCCGAGCCTCGTTCGGGCCTGGCGGGCGAGTGACTGCATGAAGGGGTTCGACTGGCAGGCCATCAGGGCATTCAGTTCGACGGGAGAAAGCTCGAACGTGGAGGACATGCTCTACCTCATGCATCTGGCCGGGTACAAACCCGTCATCGAGTACTGCGGCGGGACGGAAATCGCCGGCGGATACATTACCGGGTCGGTCGTTCAACCGGCTTCGCCTGCCACGTTTTCAACGCCTGCCATCGGTCACGATTTTGTCATTCTGGATGAAGAGGGAGAAGAAACCGACAACGGCGAGTTATTCCTGTGTCCTCCTTCGCTCGGCCTCTCGATCGAGCTGCTGAATCGAGATCATCACGAGGTCTACTATGAAGGAACACCCTCCAGAGACGACGGGAGTATCCTTCGCCGGCACGGAGACCAGATGGAGTGTGTCGGGGCAGGCTACTATCGGGCTCACGGACGCGTCGATGACACGATGAACCTGGGCGGCATCAAAGTGAGCTCCGCAGAGATCGAGCGCGAGCTTAATCAAGACGACGAAGTGGCTGAGACCGCGGCCATCGCAGTTACCTCCGATGAGGGCGGGCCATCATCTTTGGTGATTTATGTGGTTCTGAATGCCGGTGTAACGAAAGATGCCGGCGAACTGAAACCTGCGATGCAGGACACCATCAAGAAGAGGATAAACCCCCTATTCCGAATCAGCGACGTCGTCGTCGTTGAATCCCTGCCTCGCACTGCTTCGAACAAAGTGATGCGAAGGGAACTGAGGTCGCATTACGGTTAGTTTATTCCATCTCTGCCACGAAAGAGCTGAACGAATGAGCCGCGTATCCAGGGCCATTACCTATCCACACCCATCGCGCACCGAAAGCCGCCAAACTCATTCTTGAATTTCAAAGGCGTCGAGTTGCGGACAAACGCGGCCAGCATCTGGCAGTAGGATCGCAGCCTGCGCTCCTCCTCCCTGGTGAAAGTGGTGACATCGTTCACTGGCGAGTCGGTTTCATTAACGTAGTCGCCCCGTTCTTCGAGCAGGCCTTCGATGTTGGTCGCCGCGCTCCAGTTGCTTCCTCGAACTGAACGTCTCTTGCCATCTTCGGGCCCCGTGGGGTTCTCTTCCGGCGAGTCTTTGTAATAGTGAGGATCGAAGAAATCGGAACACCATTCCCAGACACCGGTCAGCAGATCTTCGTGCCCGTATGGGCCGACATCCTCGGCAACAGTGCGTGGATCCAGCTTGCCGACGACCTTGAGTAGTTCGGGCTGCACTTTGTAGAGCGGCTTGTTACCCCAGGTATAATGGCTTCCGTTCGCGCCTCTGGCGGCCTTTTCCCATTCCGCTTCGGTAGGCAGACGCTTGCCTGCCCATTCCGCGTATGCCTGCGCGTCTTCAAAGGTCACTGCGACGATGGGATGCTCGTCGGTCGGCGAGGTCTTTTCAACGTCTGACCATTTCGGCGGTTTGTGGCCGGTCTCTTCGCAGAACTTCCTGTACTGCCCAACGCTTACCGTACGTTTATCGAGCCAGTATTCGCGCAGGTGAACCTTGTGCCGCGGCTGGGCGTAATTCTGACCGAAATCTTCACCCATGATAAAAGTGCCATCAGGGACCAAGACCATGACCGAGCCGTCTTTGGGATGGGTCTGTTCCTGGATTCCGGGTGCACCTGGAGTTTGGGGTTCCTGTGCGGCGGCATGCAGGATGGGCTTTTCTTTCTGTGGCGCCGGCTCGGAAGGAGCGCTCTCGTGGCTTGAGTGATTCGCTACGATCTGGGGCCTGAAGGCGAACAATCTCTTGCCCTGATAAATGCCATTGAGCACCTCGTAGTAGGCGCCTTGCCAGCCGGCCGGGGTTCCCTGCATGACGCTGGTAACGCGTCCTTTGATCTCTTCCTTTTCAGGCCATTTGAGGACGGTGATAATGTCGTCTTTCTCGATCTGTTCGACAGCCATTTTGGAGGTATTGCTGGATGGGAACGATGCAGGAAGCGGTTTGGGGCGGCTATTCTAGCCTTGGCCTATAGCAACGCAATTGAGGCTTTCGAAGGGGTGTGACTCTCTCCGAAACAGTTATAAAAAAAAGGCTTGACAGCCATCGGCAAGCGGCTTATATCTCAGGTCTAGTGCCGTAACAGCGGGTTCAAACCTGCGCTCTCCCCTCCCTCTTCAGGTCCGCCGAACGACACAGACCTCTACATTTACTTACGCGGGACGCACACAACAGGAGGAGCTATGGGTACCGTCACCAAGAAAGATCTGATTCTCCGTGTGATTGAACGCACCAACGAAGAACAGGAACTCGTTCAAGAGGTGGTCCAGAATCTCTTTGACGAGATGAATCAGCAGCTTGGGGTCGGCAATCGAATTGAGCTGCGTGATTTCGGCGTGTTCAGCTTTAAGAAAAGGGCCGCGCGGATCGGCCATAATCCGCGCACGCTCGAGAAGGTGCCCGTCCCTGCCAAAATGGTGGTGTCGTTCAAAATGGGAAAAAAGATGAAAGACGCGGTTGGGGAACTCATGGAACGGAAGCAGGCTGAAGAAGACGCAGCCGCGGCAGCCCCGGCAGATTCTGAATCTCCACCGGCATCTGAAACCCCATCTGAGCGGCAGGCCCCATCTCCTCCTCAGCCCCCATCGGAGAACGCGCCTTCCGATGAACCGGCCAGCCCCACCCAGCCGCCAACTCCCCCTGCCGGTCAGCCGTAAACCGGTTCGTCTGTGTTTGGATAGAAATCAGGGACATACCTCTTAGAATACCATCCTGGTCACGGACGGCGGAGCACTTTTCCTTCCAGCAGTTGCATTACCCACCAGCCGGGCACCTTTTACTTGTTGAAGGATTTTACTCCTCCTTGGTGAATAGTGAGAACTATGGATACTTACACGTGCGCCTCCTGCAGTAAAGCCCTTACGATTACAGATTTTACGACCGGCTCGGTAAAGCAGAAAGAGGGCCGCCTCTTCTGCCTCAACTGCACCGTGGCCGGCAAGCATGTCTCCCGGATGGCTTGCTCTAAATGCCGCCATGTGGAGACGCCGCTTTTCGATGGCCACGCCTATCTCTGCAGAAAGTGCGGTGCTGAAATCGGCGTCACCGAACCAGCAACCGCCGCTCTGCCAAGCCAGCCAGAGCCGGCTCCCGTGGTGCGAAGCTCAACGCCGCCGCCGGAGGTCCAGACTCCCAAAAAGAAATGCCCCTACTGCGCAGAAATGATTGCACTCGAAGCAGTTGTCTGCCGCCACTGCAATGCCTCACTGCAGGGCAGTGCCGCCTATCCTGCGATGCCGGAACGCCAGCCTTCCAGTGCGCTTTCGTTCCTGTTCGCTGCTGCGCTACTTCTAACGCTCGGGCTTTCCGGTTACGCGGTCTTCATGCAGCAGGCCGGGCCGGAGCAGACCGAAGGCAAATCGGATCAGAATCTCAAGGAGGAGCTCGCCCTCGCAACCAAACCTATCGAGGATCGCCTTACTGGCCTGGACAAAACGTTCTCCGAGCTCCGCCGCAATTACAAAGAGGTCACCAGCTCTGTGGAGCGCGTTCGTGCTGGCAGAACCGCGGCTACGGAGAACGCGAACAAGGTGAGCGAGAAACTCCAGGGCACAGAATCGCGGCTGACAAAGATAGAATCCTCACTGCTCACCATGGAACGCCTGATTCAGCAGCAGGACGGGGCCATCCGGCAACTGGCCAATCAGTTGAAAGGCAAAAGCAGCAAACCTGACCAGGCTCGGACACCCGTTCTGAATGACAGCTCCTTTGATGAGTTTTCATAGGCCGACGATCGGGCAATGGAATTTCAAAAATCCCTGCAGTACGGCAAGGCCATCAAGGAGTTCGATAATTTCATCGCCAGGAATCCGGACTCCATCTATCGCAACCGGGCGGAAGAGAAGAGGAAGCAATACACCAACCACGCTCGAGATTTTTACAGTGAAGTGATCAAGCCAAAGGTGGAAGGTGACGCAAACGCGGGCAAATACGAAGAGGCCCTTAAGAATCTCGAAAGAGTCAACGAGTTCGGCGTCCCCGAGCTCATGCGCGTGGCAGCCAAGCTGAGGAACAGCATCACGGAGCAGAAGCGCAGAGATACCGAGAATAAAATTGTCTTCGACACAAAGCCCAAGAAAGAACAGCCCAGAGAAACGCTGCCGGACTTTCCGGTAAGACCGCTCGTGCCTCCCGTCAGCGTACCACCGGCCGGCGGAGCGGCCATCGTGCGGCCTTCGCCCCCTAATCTGCACTTGAACAAGCCCACGCCCGGGATGAAAGAGTGGATCAGGATTGTGGAGGACGACACCCTCCCTACGCGTGAACGCAAAGAAGCAGTAAAAGAGCTCACGGGCAACAATCATCCGGACGCAGTGGCAGCACTGGTCGGTGCGACCAAATCATCGGAATGGTCCGTCCAGGCGGCCGCGGCAAAGGCGCTCGGATTGTGCAAGGACATGGCGATCATCCCCAACCTTGTCGACCTGCTTGATCCGAAGAAGATGCTGCCGGTCTCGAATGCCGCTCATGACTCGCTCAACCTCATCACCGGCGCAGGGCTGACCGCCAGCAGCAAAGATGCGTGGTCAAAATGGCTTCGCGAGAATGGACCTCGTCTCGGCATTCCAACCCGGGAGAAGATAGCGCAGGGAACCAGGCCCCCAACATTTGAAAAGAGAGAGAAGCTAAACCGAAAAGGTACTGCCCAGTCCGTCGTGCTTGCCATCCAGCCCAAGAAGAATTCGCTCATTTTCTCCTGCTCCGGACTCGAACCGCAGCCAAAGGTTGGCGACCTGTTCAACATCGTTCGCCAGAACGACTGGATCGCCAAGATAGAAGTCACCACCATTGGGCCCGGCATCGCACGCGCGGTCATGGTCGAAGGGCCGGCAGGTGACAAGGAGATCAAAATCAACGATGTGGTCTCTCCTTAACAGTGCTGCTTGAACTGAAAACTCTCTCCAAGACCTACCATCGCTCTGAGGGCCCGCTCTCTATTCTCAGGGACGCCAATCTCAGCCTTGCGGGAGACGATTTCGCCTCCATTCAAGGACCGAGCGGCTGCGGCAAATCCACCATTTTGCTCATCGCCGGAGGGCTGCTTAAGCCGGACGAAGGTGAGGTCCTCATTGACGGTAAGAATCCATACAAACTCGGCGCGGCGGAGAGCACGAGCCTTCGCGCGGCGAAGGTGGGATTTGTTTTCCAGCAGTTTTATCTCATCCCATACCTGTCCGTTTTCGATAACATCATGGCCCCGGTGTTAGCAGTGGGACAGGACCGGTCTCTCGCAGATGAGCGTGCCAGGTCGGCGATGGATCGTTTCAAGCTGACCGATCGTGCCAATCATCTGCCGTCAGAACTGAGCGCAGGCGAATGCCAGCGGACAGCGCTGGCAAGGGCTCTGTTGAATCAGCCGAGCCTTCTCCTGGCCGATGAACCCACGGGGAACCTCGATCCCGATAACGCGGCCATCGTTCTCGATGCCATGACAGAATTTGCAGATGCGGGCGGAGCGGTGCTGCTGGTCACGCACGACGAAAGCGCGGCGGAACGTGCCGGGCGCCGGTTCAGGATCGAAGACGGCAGCCTGTCGGAATCCGGCGGGTGATTTCTTATACTGAGCCACCGGCTCACATGAGATTGCCGACAATCTACGGTGGTTTTGGCGCCCCGCAGGATTCAGAGGCTTTGCTCAGATAAAACTGGAGATTATTAATGAACACCGGTTGGAAAATCTTTGCCACGTCCATCGTCGTTGTGGCGCTTTTGTCATTCCTCCTCGTGCCCAATCCGCCACCGCCGCCCGAGCAGGTACAACGTGAGGATGAGCCTCAAGCTCAACAGGACGGTCTGGTCTTTTATTGCGCTGCCGGCATACAGAAGCCCGTCTCCGAAGTGGCCGAGGAGTATCAGAAGATCTATGGCGTTCCGGTTCAGCTTCAGTATGAAGGATCGGGCACGCTGCTCAGCAAAATAACCGTGGCACGACGTGGAGATATATACCTGGCCGCCGATATCAGCTACATCAACATCGCAAAAGAAAAGGGGCTCGTCGCAGAATCCATTCCCCTCTCTCACCTGCATCCGGTGATTGCCGTCAAGAAGGGCAATCCAAAGAAGATATCAGGAGTGGCGGATCTGCTACGGGAAGATGTGCGCACCGCGCTTGCGAATCCGGATGCCGCTTCTGTGGGCAAACTGACACGTAAGCTGCTCACAAAGAGCGGGGAATGGGACCAGGTGAAGGCGGCTGCCAAAGTGTTCAAGCCGACTGTCAACGAAGTCGCCATTGACATCAAGATCGGCACCGTCGACGCGGGGATTATCTGGGATTCCACAGCCAGACAATACGCTGAGTTGGAAACCGTAGAAATCCCACTGTTTCAGGAGGCAGTCAAGACCACCACCGTCGCCATCCTGAAGAGCTCGGGCCATCCACAGGCCGCCCTGCGGTTCTGCCGCTATCTGGGCGCGCGGGACCGTGGCTTGAAGAATTTCAAGAAATGGGGATTCGATCCAGTTGAGGGCGACAAGTGGGCCGAGACCCCTGAGCTCGTCCTTTACAGCGGCGGGGTTAATCGGGTGGCCATCCAGGAGACTATCAAAGAATTTCAGCGACGTGAGGGGGTGAAAGTCACCACCGCGTACAACGGCTGCGGGATCCTCACCGGTCAGATTATGGCCGGAGAGAATCCGGATGGATACTTTGCCTGCGATGTTTCGTTCATGCATCAAGTGGCCGACCGGTTTCAGCCCTCTCAAGACGTATCCCAGACCGGCATCGTTATCGCATTGCAGAAAGGCAACCCCAAAGACATCAAGAATCTGGAAGACTTGACTGCAGAGGGACTGAAAATCGGGGTGGCCAACGACAAGCAAAGCGCGCTCGGTTCGCTGACAAGACGTTTGCTCGAGCAGATGAAACTCTACGAAAAGATCACAAAAAACGTCCGGGCTCAGACCCCCACCGCGGACCTGCTGGTCAATCAACTCAGGACCGGTTCCCTGGACGCAGTCATTGTTTACGCGGCCAACTGTTCACAGGTCCTTGACAGCGTCGAGCTCATCAGAATCGAGCACCGGGCCGCCTCCGCGGTTCAGCCGATTGCAGTCTCGCTGAAGACCGACTATCCGCACACAATGAGCCGACTGATAGAGGCCATCCGGTCGGCGAAATCCAAAGCAAGATTTACCTCAGCCGGATTTGACTGGCGCGTGGATGAATGAGCGATGTCCTTCCTCACCCCTTATCTTCTCGCCGGTGCGCTTGCCGGAGCTCTGCCGATTCTGGTGCATATGATTCACCGGGAACGGCCCAAGGTGGTGCCGTTCACATTACTGAAGTTCGTGCATCAGGCGTCACAGACAACTCGCAGGTCGTGGCGCGTAAAGAACCTGCTGCTGCTGCTCTTCCGCATTTTGCTCGTCGTGCTTTTCGCGCTCATCCTGGCCCGCCCGATCCTCAAGAGCCAATTGCTGCCGGCCACCACCGGCGCCAGCCAGGCAGCAGTGGTGCTGGACGATTCCTATCTCATGAACGTCCAGGGCGAAGACGAACGGACGGACTTCGATCGGGCAAAAGAACAGGCATCCAAATTGATCCGCGGCTTACCACAGGGCAGCGCGTTGGCACTTGTGCCCGCGGTGCAGGACCCTCTCGACTTCAGTATCGATCTCAGTTCGGTCGTCCGCGCGCTCGAAGTCACTCAGCCATCCATGCGGCTGCCGGATTGTCCCCTTGCTGTGCAGCGGGCCTATGAGATGTTCGGCCAAAGTACCGAGGGAGCGAAAGAGGTCTATGTCTTCACCAATCTTTCAGCAGGGGCATGGAAGCCACTGCCCGTCGAGCTCCCCGAAGGGCACGAACAGATCCGGCTGATCGTGGTGGATGTCGGTGAAGCACGCCCGCCCAACCTTTCCATTACGGAAGCAGCTCCCTCGAGTTTTTCAGTCGATCGCAACAGCCCCATTCACATCGAGTGCGCGCTCTACAATCACGGCAAGGAAACGAAATGTACCGTCGAGATGGTTTTCAAAGGCGAAAGGAAGGCCATCCGCGAAGTTGCAGTGCCGGCCAATCAGGCGGCGAGAGTCTCCATTCCATATGAGTTTTCAGAGACCGGCCTCGCGCAGGGCAAAGTGCGCATTGTGGATGAAGACGCGCTCAACCTGGACAACGAGCAATACTTTTCCGTACAGGTGCACGAGCCGGTGAAGGTGTTACTGGTCCAGCGCGACGAGGAAAACGAGGACACCTTTTTTCTCATGCACGCGCTTTCTCCGACCGGCCTGCGCGGTCGCGAGCGCACAAACCTCGTACGCATCGGCCAGCGAGAGCTCCACCAATACCCGCTCGAAACCGTCGACGTCATCCTGCTGGCCAATCTGACGCGCCTGCCGCGGGAGACTTGGGAGAAAGTGTTCGAGTTCGTGCGTCTCGGCGGCGGCCTGGGCGTCATCGCCGGGGATGCAATGGATCTGGAGCACTTCAACAGCCTGCCCGAGATCCCACTCAGGATCGATGGGACGCGCACCGAAGGGAGCGCTTCGCTCACCATGAGCCCGAGAGATCATCGTCTTCTCGAAAAATTCAAGAGCACAGGGCTCAACGCAGTGCGCATGTCCCTGTTCAACACCTGGCTCAAAGTAGAGCCGCCCGGTCCGGAGAACCCAATGCAGGTCTTGGCCCGTTTTGGTGAAGAGGGCCCCGCCTTGCTGGAAAGGCAACTGGAGAAGGGACGCATTCTCTTTTTTGCCAGCTCGATGGAGACCGGTTGGAACGAGCTGCCAAAGTCGTTCGTCTTCCCGCCCTTCGTGTACGAATTGGTGAGTCATCTTTCCGGACGCCGCGGCATGCCCACCACTTTTCACCCCGGCGACAGCGTCAGCATTCCCCTGCGGCAGGGCGAGAAGGATGCAAACATCCAGGTCTTCGAGCCGGGCGCGCAGACGCCGTTTACCCTGGCGGCCTCTCCCAAAACAGGACGGGCCCTCCACCGCATCGGCGAGACACCGGGCAACGCACAGGTATTCATCAAGCTCAACGAAAGGACGCGCAAAATAGGCTATTCAGTCAACATCGACATGAAGGCCGAACACTACCAGCAGATAAGCAAAGAAGATCTGGAAAAGATATTTCCCAACGCAATCTACTTGCGCCCCGGTGAAGACATCAGCCGTAACGTAGCAGAAAGCGCCCGCGGCGCAGAGATCACTCCGCTCCTCATAGCGCTATTGATTCTTCTGATGTGCATGGAGTCAATGTTGGCAAATCGGTTTTACAAATAGAGTGATGCCATGCATTTCGAGAAAGAATTCTCGCTGCATCCTGTCCTGCCTTACTGGCTGATTGCGTTTCTGGCGTTTGGGATGGTGGTTTTCTCTCTCTATTCGTATTCGAAAACGCATCGTGAAATAGCGGGCGGGAAAAAGCTGCTGCTTATCGGATTTCGGATCTTTGCCTGGCTGCTGATCATTCTCTGTCTTCTTCGGCCGTCGTTGACGACTGTCGAATACCTGAGAGAGAAAGGCTGGGTCCTGATTCTTCAGGATAATTCCCGCAGCATGCTCATTAAGGACATGCCGGGCGAAATGACCCGCGCACGGAGTCTCACACTGGCGCTTGGCCAGAATCGTGAGCTGTTTCAGCAGGTTGAAGAAGAGTATCCCAAGCACGTCCTTAAACTCGTCTTCGGCCGCGAGACCCGCCCCGGCCCGGAGAACGGACCTGACTGGACGGACAAGGTGACCGACCTGGGCAACGCTCTGGAAAGGGCGCGCCGGCTCTCACGCGGAAAAAAAATTGCCGGTATTCTGCTCTTCGGTGACGGAGCGAATAACCATGGGCCGGAGCCCGTTCAAAAGGCCATGGGTCTGCACGACCTCGCTGCTCCACTCTACGTGTTCGGCACTGGCCAGCAGCAATCTGATGCCATCAGAGACGCAAGAGTGGTCGATGTGATCACCCCAAGGAAAGTGTTCTCAGGCAACCTGTTTCCAATCGACGCGGAACTGCACTTTCTCGGCCTCAAGGGTGAAACTGTCGATGTCGTTTTCAAATTCGACGACAACGAGGCAGCCCGAAAAAAAGTGCAGGTGAAGACCGACCAGGATGTCAGCCAGGTTCGTTTCATGCACCGTGAGATTCGTCCCGGCTCCCATTACGTGAGCATCGAGATCCAGCCTGTATCCGGCGAGATCTCGGACCGTAACAACTCGCAGGGCACCTACGTGGAAGTGATTTCCGGCGGGCTGAACGTGCTCTATCTCGAAGGGCAGTTCAGGCACGAGTTCACCTTCATTAAGCGCAGTCTCTCTGAATCGCCGAACGTGATACTGGCGGCGCCCTTCCCCTTCCAGATCTCACGGCCGGAGCGGATGATGCATTTTCTCAAGGCCAACGATCTCTCACAATATCACGCCATCATTATCGGCGACCTGCCGGCATCCGTTTTCAACGAAGAGACGTTGGAATTCATGAAACGCCTTGTCGAACGGCGAGGCATCGGCCTGGCCATGATCGGCGGGTACAAGAATCTTGGCGCAGGGCGCTACGGGCAGACACCACTGGCCGACATCCTGCCCATCGAATTGGCGGCCAACCAGGGACAGGACGACAAGGTGACCCGCGTCGTACCAACGGATGCGGGGCTGAATCATTTCCTCATGTCACTCGAAAGTGACCCTCTGAAGAACCCGGCAACCTGGAAGGAAATGCCGCGGCTGGCAGGGCTCACCCTCGCGGGCAAACCGAAACCCGGGGCCAGCGTTCTCGCAGTCTCCGAACGCCGCCAGCCGATGATTGTTGTGCAGGATTTCGGCAAGGGGCGCACGGCAGCCATCCTGGCAGATACGACTTATCGATGGCGCATGGGGCACCCGCTCGAGATGGAAGTCCGGCACAAAAAATTCTGGCGACAGGTGGTCCTGTGGCTCGCTTCGAGGGACAAGCTCGGCGAAAAAAATCTGCTCCTGAGTCTCGACAAATTCCAGTACCGGCTTGGCGAGGAGACCCGCATCTTCGCGGAAGTCACGGACGAAAAAGGCAATCCGGTCGAGGACGCCCAAGTCAGAGTGACCGTCATGCATGAGACCGAAAAGAAGGTCACTCCGCTTGCTGTTTCGTACAAAGAGGATCACCACGAATCCCGATATTCAGCCACCCGGGACGGCGTCCATACGGTAAGAGCCGAGGCCATGATCGATGGCGAAAAAATTGGCGAACGTGAGACGCGCTTCAAGCTTTCGATCCCCGACCGAGAGTTCGATTCCCCGCAAGCCGACCTCAAGTTGCTGATGAAGATCGCGGAAGCTTCCGGAGGCTCCTTCCACAAACTGGACGAGCTGTCATCGGTGCTCGAAGAGATCAGGGACAAGAAACTCGCCACCGAAATCCGCCGCGAACGCCACGAGTACATCTGGGACAATTACTGGATATTCTCGCTTTTCGTCCTGGCCCTCATGCTCGAATGGATACTGAGACGAAACCAGGGACTGGTGTGATGTAGAGGGCAAACGAAGCTTCACGAAGCGTTGCTGAATGGAAGGACAGGTGATGCCGGTCGGCATTCTGTTTTATGCAGCCGGCCTCAGCTCAGAACCGCGCCAATCTTCTGAGGGAGGGTCTGGAATGCCGTCTGCGACTTTTCAATAAAGTCGGTCGCGCCTTCCAGGTAAAAGATATCTTCCAGGCGACCCTTGGACGTCAGCATCACGACGGGGATGTCGCGGGTGGCGTTTCGATTTTTGCCGTATTTGAGCTCACGCAAAGTGGTGTAGCCATCCATCTTTGGCATCTCGACATCCAGTAGTATCAGATCCGGAGGTGAAGTATTCACCTGATCGAGGCACTCCTCGCCGTTAACGGCTGTGAGGATGTTGTAGCCCTCTTTGGATAGGGTCGACTGAATCAGTGAGAGGACGGTGGGACTATCGTCTACTAGCAGAATTGTCTTAGCCATCCGAGAAATCCGGTGGTTAGAAAATAGCTCAAAAGTGGCGCGGATGGTAGCGAAGGGGCAACTTCAAGTCAATGCCTGATTACAGGATCATCCGCGGCTTCGGCACAATTCTATTGCAGAATGGCATGCCTGCCTGACAAGCTCTGGCGAGAGGCCGGTGAAGAGGTCTGACCAGAGCACTTTGGATGGACCGTCCAGGGCTTTAAGAGCATTCTGATATTTCGTCACTGCCATTCTGTACTCGCCCTTATCGTGAAACAGACGTGCCAGTTGAAAGTACGAAAGTGGAAACTGGTTATCAGAGAAGATAGATCGCTTGAAACACTGCATGGCTTGTTCAGTGTCATTACGGTCGAGCTCGAACAATCCCTGCAGATAGTGGGCTTCGGCACAGAACTGGTCCTCTTCGAGCGCAGTCTTCACGTGCAGGGCCGCCTGTTCCTGCCGATTGGTGGTGACAAGAAGACATGCCATGAGGACGTGCGCGGGCGCCGGAATCCTGTCTTCTTCAAATAGTGTTTCCAGCAGTTCTTCGGCTTCATGAAGACGGTCATGCTGGAATGCGTGCCTTGCGGTGGAGATGAACTGCTTGAGGGCCTCCTCCTTCTCATCGGTTCGGAAAATCCTGGGCCTGACGGGTGGCAGACTTCCTCCTATCAGGGGTGTATCCGAATCGGCCACCGGCTCGGGTCGGCTGTCAGGGATGGATGTGAAGTTCTCTTTGGTCGGGACATAGACGAACGCGTCCCGGACCTGGAGAGGGCTGAAGTCATCTGAATAGTTGTTCGGATTCTCCGCGTGCCCTACCAGCAGATACCCATCAGGCGCGAGCGTACGTCGGAATTTTGACAGCACTTTTTCGATCGCAGATTTGCGAAAATAGATCATCACGTTTCGGCAGAAGATGAGATCGCAACTGCCGTTAAAGGGAGTCAGGTCTTCCATCAGATTCGCCATTCGGAAGTCTACGTACTGGCGAACAAAGGGGGAGACCTCGTATTGGCCGTCGTCCCTCTGGCTGATGAATTTCTGGCTGTAAATCTGGGGCATCGCTTTGAATGTGCGGCCGGAGAAAATCCCTCGACGGGCTTTCCACAGAACCTGCGAGTTTATGTCGGTGGCCACCACCTCGATTTTCCAGTTCTCTGGGAACGGGAGGACCTCCAGCAGTGCCATCACTACCGAAAACGGCTCTTCCCCGGACGCGCAGCCAGCACTCCAGATGCGCAGCCTTCGGGTGCTTTCGCGGGCCCGGATGAGTTCCGGAAGGAGGTGCCGGATGAGAGCTTCGAACTGGGGCAGATTCCGGAAGAACGATGTCTCGTTGTTGGTCAACTCCTCGATAAAAGCACGCAAGTGCTCCTTTCCATCCTGGCTCCGAATGAAATCGTAAAACTCCAGCGGCGTTTCAGAATTCGCCTCCTCCATTTGCCGGGAGATGGCGGTCCGCAGATTCGTGTACCCCGCCTCATCAAAGAACTGAAGGCCCGCCCTGGTTTCGATAAAGCCTGCGAACAGGCGATGCGTCTCTTCATCAAGCTGTAGTTTTACTGCGTTCATCCTTTACCGAGTTTCTTTCTGATCTTGGCCACGCCCTCTTCACGCAGCCAGGTAACCACCTCACTGGCCTCTTCGACTTTGAGCACCCAGATGAGGCCGGCGAATACGACGGCCGCGACCAGGGATGGAATCAGGCAGTGGATGATCTTGTACAACTCAAACTTGATGCGGCGAACCGGCCGATAGAACGACACGTTGTCCAACCACAGTTTGCCGGAGATCGAATCGCTGTTTTCATCGATTCTGATTTGGGTCACGTCGGACAGTGCCAGGCTGCTCTCAGTTTTGAAATCAGAGATCGAAAGACGATAGGACTTCCTGGATGAGCTCTCAGCAATCTCGACGACCGCGCTGGCGGTGGTACCCGGCGTGACCAGGTTGAAGGTCAGCTCGCATGGTTTTTCGCTCCGCAATTTGAATTTGAACTGTTCCATGCCGCTGAGCCTGTAGGGTTTCAAATCCCGGTACAGCACCATTGGAGCGCCTTCTTTGGGGATCGGGTGAAGGCAGTACTCGACGCTCTTGTCCGGCTTGTTGCCGAATCCCTTTGGCGCGTCGTGGTCCTTTTCAATGGCCTCGATCAGATACTTCGCAGGTTCGCCAAGTTTTTCGGGGGCGTGACGGCTCATCCAGTCCACAATTTCCAATTGCTGTCGCGCTCTCATCGGGAAACTGCTGGCAAGGCGCTGGGCCTGAAACTTCGGCAGTTTCCAGGCTTTGAGCTGCTCGATGATCTCAGCCGCATCCAGGTCAGCCACCTGAAGCACGCCTCGGCCGCGCCACCCTTCGGAGGAGGGTTCAAAATCGTCGACGAGCAGGCCGTCAATTTTCAGATCATCCATCCAGACCTGGATGACAGACTTCTCCGCATCACCAGTGTCATCCCACAGTTGAAGCATACTCCAACTGCCTGAATCTGGAACTTCCGCGGTTTTGAACTTCACGACTTGCCAGGTGTCCGCCGCCGTCTTGACCTCCGCCGCTCGATACATCTCGTCACCGGATTCGAGAGCGATTGCGAACTTGCGCGGCATGCTGCATCGAAGACGGAGCTCTACTTCCCTGCCGGTTGAAAGATCCAGGTCCGCAACATCACGTCGTATCGCAGTTCGCCTTCGTGAGGAGTTTTCATACTTTCCGGTCAGACAATTCTTGCCAGGCGCATCCGGCTCCCGGACAATTTCAAACTCCACGAGGTTCTGTGAGTTCCAGTCACGGGCTTCCACATTGAACGTATCTACCATCACTTCACGTGCACGATATTTATCAACGCTCAGTTTGTCCTGCACGAGCGTGTGAACAAACCACATCGCGCCTCCGCCGGCTGCACAGGCCACGGAGACTTTCGCAGCAAAGATAGCCGTCGAGCGGAACGGCAGAATGGGCACGATGGCCCGCATCGCAAGAACGAGAATTACCCCCTTGAAAATCCTCGCGGCAGGATAGACCAGCGCGACCATCACGAAAATGTCCAGCCCCCATACCTTGATACCAAGAAACAGGAACAGCAGGTGAAAGACCGTCGCCACGATCCCGAGGAACGTCGGAATCCACATCCGCTGCATGGAGAAGAATGACTGCTGCAAAGGGTTCTCGACGGCGAAGAACAGCAGCGCCAGGATGTAAAGGCCAAGCGCCTGCCCCGCGTGCTCGACGTGCCAGACATCCCAATCACCGCGATTGAGGAGCAGGTCTATTAACGATTCACGGAGGATAACGGTAGCGACCGTCAGAGGGATGAAAATCATAAACATGATTTTCAGCGTCTTCGTCAGCACCGTTTCAAAGTCTCCCCATTTTTTCCCCAGCGCCAGTTCGGAAAGGTAGGGCAGGATGGCAATACCGACCGCCTGGGCGATGAGCGTGTTCGGCAACTCACCAATTTTTCTCGCCAGCCTCAGATCGGAATACACACCTTTGCCGGTAAACGTGGCAAAGTAATTGGTGAACATATCGCGGTACTTTGCGAACAGAATGCCAATGAGAAGCGGCACGAGCAGCGCGGCGAATTTCGCCATCACCGTCCCGGCCTGCTTCGCCCGCCACCAGAGGAGCAGCAGGTAGCCAATCGCAACCGTCGCACAGATTGACTGCACCGCTGCCTGCGATGCCCCCCCCTGCACGAGCAAGGCACCAAGACCGACCAGAACTAATCCAAATCCGGCCAGGATGCAGGTCTCCTTGATCGAACGCTGTTTCGAGAGCATCCCGGTACTGAACTTATGGAAGTGCATCCGCTGCTTCAGACCGATCATATGCGCCACCAGGTTACCGGCTGCGCCCACCAGGAAGCTCAGGATCATGACGCCAATGCTCACTGGTTTGCCGAGGAATTTGCAGAGCGCACCCAGCACGAAAAAGGTGGCCACCCACAAGATCTTCTGTGCCGCGTCACCTGCTGAGGCGTGCCCGAATTCATTGTAAGAGTTCAGAATAGCGTAAGTGATCGTGGCGAACGAAATCATGAACACGCCGGGCATGCTCCATCGCATCATGATCGTGGCCAGCCGTTCCGTCTCTTTGTTGAAACCAGCGCCAGCCGCAGCAATGAAGTCCGACGCGTAGACCATCCCGGCGACCATCACCAAGCCCTGCACAATCAAAACGAGATTGACGACCGTATTCAGAAAATCCCACGCCTTCTCTTCGCCCAGATTCTCCTTCTGTTGCTTGAAGAGTGGCACGAGGACCGGAATCGCTATTTTCAAAGACAGCGTCTGTAGCAGAAAAATGACGTTGTCACTGACAAACAGGTAAGCATCCGCCTCGACCGAAGGCCCCCAGAACGAGCTCACGAGCACATTCAGGAGGAATCCGCCCAGCTTCCAGAAGACCTGGAAGAACAGGATAATGAACGCCGCCCTCGCGATCTTCAGCAGAACACTCTGTTGCCCTTCTCCCGAATCACTTTCGGGAGCATTTTCAGCCGGCTCGTCGGCCATCGAGATTCTCCGTATTTACAGGGGCAGGGAACTGTAAGAAATACACCGCACAGCAGAGAGCGTGATTCTAAACTGCGGCATCATGTAAACCAATGCAGTAGACAGACTGTCTGCAAGAAGATGTAAGCAGGGGGAAGAGGTGTCGTCGAGAGTGATGCTGGATGCTCGATTCTGGATTCAGGATGCTGGATTCTGGATACTCGATTCCGGATACTGGACAATGGAGCTGCCGCTGTTGCAGAGACAACGGAATCCGTGCTCGCTGATGACGACTGTTCGGAGCTTTTCTCCTTCTGGCCACACTTTGGAGCGCGGTGACTTGTCCCTGCTTTTTTGCAGATCTCGGCTCCATAACCGTCATCGCAGCAGAACCGGAAGCATCGAGTAACCAGCATCGAGTATCCAGCATCATTCTCGACAATGTTGGACAACCGTCCGTCCTAACCATCCTCGACCTCTACTCTCGACAGAATCACCCTCACCCGCCAACTATCACCTTTGCCCTGATTCGCAGAAAGGCCGCTGAGTTCTTTCACGAAATACACAGGCACTTTCTTTTCGATTTCGTGAAGGAACAGAACCAGGTCCCGGAGAGTCGCGTCGCCTATCTGGACCCAGGTCTGGTGCTCGGTCGTGGTGCGTGTTCCGTTGAGGACTTTCTTGACCGTGCGCATTGGCTGGCGGGGGCTGATATTGTTGAGCTTCACTCTTCTCTGGAAGGCGGTCTCTTCGAGAACCTCGATCAGCGGTCGGCCCTCCTCGGCCACCTCTATCTTCTCAGGTTCCGATGTCTTCATCTGCTGGCGGAAAGCATCGAGCACGGTTTTGCGTTTCTCCATCTTCGAAAGCTTGACGGACTCGAAAGAGGCGCGGGAAAGAAGGCTTGCGTGATTGGAATGCATAAACCAGAGCCAGAACGCCAAAGCGGCGGCGACAACGATCAATACGGCATTGAGATTCTGGTGCGAAAGGGAGGCATCACGGTCGTTCATTTTGATCCTCCCTCAACATCGATTCGAAATTGAAACCGGACGCGCCTTCCTTTGCGGCTTGCGATTTCGGAAGGCTTGTCCGCGTTGCTCAGTTTGCATTTCATGAAAGGGGATTCGTTCAACGCGCTTTCAATCGTCTGCACAGATTTAAGGCTGGTTGTCTCACCGGAAAGGGTCACGTGTTTCGGCGAAACGTTCATGCGATACAGAATGAATGCTTCCGACTGCGGCACCCGTCGCAGCACTTCAAGAATCGTGAAAACGGCCGACCGCTTCTCGGGCGCGCGGGTGTCTCCTGCTATCTGGGAGCGGAGGGCATCGATTCGATCATCGAAACGATCCACAGCGCGAACCGCGGGAAGAACAGGTCTATCGGGAAACGAGTTTTTCCAGAGCTCGCGCTGCGACTTTTCGGTGAGGGCTATCTGCTGTCTGAGTTCTTCCTGGTCCGAGTAGTAACGAAAACAGAGCAGCCCGATGATCACGCAGACAAGAATCGGAGCTACCGAGGCCGCGCCCTGAGCGGACCTTTCTGAGTCGAGCTCCTGCTCTTCGCTGAGCAAGTTGAATGTCTTGAGCCGATTGTCGAAATAAGGGAGGGCAGCTCCCACCAATACACCGAGGCTCGCACCCGCGTGTCCATCCAGTTCTGCTTTGGCCGGCACCTCAGTCCCGTTCGGCAATGGCAGCCGTGTGACTTCGGGGCCGCCCTCGCCGCTGAGAATGTCGTCCGTGCCATCAACCCTCGAGCCTCCTCCAGTCAGGAGCACACGGTCCGTGGAACCACTTTCCCCGAGCGACGCAAGAAACATCTGCGCTTCCCGTGATATGCGGCCAAACGAATGCTCGAACACCGTGCGCAGCTTTTCCGATGAAACGGCCGGCAGGCTCTGCGTCTCAATCTTCATGGTTTCAGCCGCGTCAGACCCGACACCCAATTCCGTTTCAATCGCCGAAGTGAGAGACTGCCCGCCCAGACGAAAAGCGCGGGCGCTGACGAGTCTTCCCTCACGGAGAAAAATAGCCTTGGTCGCACCGGCGCCGAGATCCAGAAGCAGCGTGTTTTCCATCGACGTCGCATGGCTGCTTTTTTGCGCGGCCAGGGCGAGTGCGAAAATATCGAGAGTGACACTGTCGGGCTTGAATCCCGCCGTGGAAAGGGCCTGTACCATACGATGCAGATCTGCTTTGGGCACGGCCGCGACGAGCAGCTCGCTTTCGCCTCCAGTCTGGCCGGCAACGGCGTACTCCAGAGCCACCTCCTCCGCACTGACCGGTAATTGGTTCTCAACCTGACCGGGCAGAACCGCATCAATCTCGTTATTCCTGGTGAACGGCAGAGTGACGTTTCTGAGCGTCGCCATTTGCGCTGGCAGCGAAACCACCACCTGCGATTTGCCCGGGCGAATCTCACGAGACAACCCCTGAAGCGCGTTGCCGAGCTCCACAAACCACCCGTCGCGCCCCTCAGTCGACGGCAGAACACGCTCGTGAAAGGAGGCAACTCTCAACTTGCCCGCCTTGCCCCTGATACTCGCGGCTTTGACACGCTGCGTCCCAAGATCGAGAGCGATGATGGCAGGCATGAGTGGAATTCAGTGGGATTGCAGGATTGATCGTAGGATGGGCGTCCTCGCCCGTCTGGGGCCGCATCCACCTGAGACGGCCGAGTCGGCCATCCTACGCCCTTAACTTCGCACCATTCAATCGTAGGATGGGCGTCCCCGCCCGTCTGAGGCCGCATCCACCTCAGACGGGCAGGGACGCCCATCCTACGATTCATCCTACGATTCATCCTACGATTCGGCCGCCAAAGTTTGTGAGAAATGCGAGTCAGGCTCGGACAGAAGTCTATTCAGTGCTCAAACCTGGATCAATCTGCGGACGCAAACAGTGACAGCAACTGGCCGGTCTGGTTGGTGATTTCGAACTCCGCTTCCACTTTCTGCCGTGCCTTTCTGCGCAAGCGATTCTGAAGTTCAGCGTCAGAGACCAACGTTGCCAGAGCATCAGCCAACGCGTCCGGCGAATTCTGTGGCACGAGACATCCTGTCGCATCGTGAATCACAAATTCCGGAATGCTGCCCGCATCCGTGGCAACGATCGGCAGTCCAACAGCGGCCGCTTCGAGGAGGACATTCGGAATGCCGTCACGGTCGCCGTCTGCAGTCTCTCGGCTGGCAAGTGCAAAGATAGTTGAAGTTCGCATCTGTTCGATGACCTTCTCGTGAGACACAGCCCCCATCAATCGAATCGTCTCCTCCATATCGAGATCTTCGATCAACGATTCCAGGGCCGCCCTCTGCGATCCCTCTCCAATGATCTTGACGCGGACCTCAAGACCATCATTCCGCAGCCTGCGCGAGGCCCGAACAAGATCGTCGAATCCCTTTTTAGATTCCAGTCGGCCGACCGAAAGAAACGACACCGGCTGTCGCTCCAATTCCTCCACAAATTCATAATCAGCAATAGGAAGGCCGTGATGAACGAGGTGCACTTTACCGCGCAGGTTCTCTGGAATCAGACTCAGAAAGTGTGCGTGCGCGGCCTCATTGCAGATGCTGACAAATCCAGCTCGCTCCATTTTCCATTCAATGAATTCATGCCCGCAGAACACATCGTTCGCGTGAGCGGAAAAGGAGAAGGGCAGTTCGAGCATCTCGGCTGATGCCGCACCAACCAGCGCCGGAACGCCGGCAAAATGCGCGTGGATTCTGTCGATTTCTTTTGGGGCAAGATGCTCGGCGAAATGCGCGGCCACCTGAATCCATCGTTCGGTTTTTAAATTGCCCAAGAGACCTTTCGATGAGCGCGGATTGGATTCCAGCGACTGGCGATATTGCCTGACTCGGGCACCGCCGGTCAACAGTTCGAGCGCCGCGGGTGCGTAAGTTGTTCGAGACACCAGGGCCGCCAGTTCGGATGGCAAACCTTCCTTTGTCCTTTCCAGTGACAACAGTTCAATCTCCACGCCCTGCCGCTCGAGTTCCTGGATCTCTCGAAGAATGAAGGTCTCCGAGAGCTTCGGAAATGTGCCGAGCACGTAAGCGATGCGCATCATTTCCTCCTGATTGGCCTATGTAACGTTTAAGCCCGCTACCCCTCCAGAAGCCGCATTGGGATGGGCCGCCATGTATACGTGAATACCAGTTCGCCTTTCTTATTCACGTAGCCGAATTTCTTATAAAGAACGGACTCGCCTTTGATCTTTGTCTCGATCACGACGCGGGCGAGGCCATGGGTGAAGGGCTGGGCGTATTCGAACTGCGGCTTGATCACGACTTCCCCCGAGTTGTTGATGAAGCCGGTCTTCTTACCAACGCGGACCGCTGCAAGGCCCTCGGAAAAAGTGCCGGGAGATGTGTATCTGGTAGGCACGACCATCTTACCGGTCGTATCGACGAATCCCCATTTCCCGCCGATCTGGATAGCGGCCATGCCGTCCGAAAAATCGTAACCCGATTTGAACTTCATCCCGGTTACCAGTTTTCCGGACGCATTCACGTAACCGCAGCTTGTGTCTGTGATGCGGCCCTTCTTGTCCTTGTGCCATTTCCATACCAGACCAATGCCGTCTTTGATCATCCCGACGTCGTCGTATTCGAATGGGACCACTGTCTTTCCGGCCGTATCGATATAGCCCCACTTCTGATCTTTCTTCACCGCGACCAGACCGTCGGCAAACATCTTGACCTGCATGAACTGCGGCTTGATGACCATCTTCCCCTCCGGATTGATGAAGCCCTGCTTCACGAAACGTTCACCAGGCAGCGCAACGCCGACAGCCGCCAGTCCGTCCGAAAAGGTTCTCGCTGAAAGGAACTGCGGCTCGATGGCCCAATCGCCTTTCTTGTCGATGAAACCCCATCTGACTCGACGTTCGTTTTTTACCTTGACTGCCGCGGCGGCCAATCCCTCCCGAAATCCCTGGGTCATTTCAAACTTGGTGGGAATGGCCAGCTTGCCCGCCAGATCCATGTAACCCCACGCGCCCCGGCTCTTGATAATGTCTCCCATGTGAATCGCGAACCCGATGTTCACCGGTGCCAATCCTTCTGAAAACCCACCGATTCTTGTGGCGCCTTTGGGAGGCAGAACGATCTTTCCGGCCGCGGTCATCGCAAGGGCGTGACCCGCAAACTGAAGCTGGCCGAAGCCTTGTGAAAACCTGGGCTCGGATGAAAACACGGGATCGTAAACTCGATTGCCGCCCTTATCGATGAGACCCCATTTACGGTCCTCCTGGTAGGCGAAGAGAGGGCCCTCAGTGGCCTTGAGACGTTTTGGCAGATCCTCCTGTTTCGGCGACGGCAGGGCTTTGACGCGCCCTTTTACCGGTTTCTTGAATTCATCTGCACAAACAGTGGAAATCAGGGTGACAATCAATAGAGCTCGCATGGGTTTGGTTGCCGTGGTGGAAGGGGCTAATAAATCCGTTGCTTGGTGGGGAACGTCTCCCCGACCGTGTGGCGATCATAGTAAACGGAAAATCAGATGAAACATCTAATCCTGATCGTCATCTGCCAATACGGATTGCGCGGGGCAAGCTCTGGGACACCGGAAGGAGCAGACACTGGAAAGGCCGAAAGGAAAGGCAACTCTTCTTCTCAATCAGCAATTGCACCACCAGCCGCAAGAGCCGCATCCGAAGAAGAGCAAGCTCAACGAGGAACAGTCGGGAGATTACCGGCTTAGTCGTCGTAAATGACGCTCCATCCTTTGCCCATCACGTAGCCTGTGCCGTTGCTGTAGCCCGAGCCCGTTCCCAGGTTCGAATTACGATGAAATGTATTTTGCCTGGCCGCAACGGCCGCACGCAGATTAAAAGAGGCCGGCCTGCCCTCGATGCCGCCGATGCCCTGGGCGTTCAGCCAGTAGCGACCCTTCGCAACGGTACCAAAGAGACGCTGCAATCCGAGCACATCGACCGCGTGAAGCTCGCGGCCATTCACAAAGACTCCTGTGTTGCCGCCGGAGGCATCGGCCTTGAGTTTTCCCCCAAGCTTGAGCCCGGCCGGAATGACGCCCGCGGCTGCGCCGCCCTTGAATCCCCACGCGCCGCAAAGGCTGTCGTACCAGTAATCGCCGCTCTGAATCCGTGACCCGATCGCTTTTTCCAGGTATGTAACCTGTTCGTTCGAAAGTCTGACATCATTGATGACGACCTGCCTTGGCGCGGGGGCCTGTTGGGACTGTGCCTGCTGAAGTGCGAGCCAGAACTGCTGGACGTCCTGGGCATTTGTGATTTCTGTATTGGCGAGTATGGCAGCGAGCAGTGGAAGTAAATGCCTGAAGTTCATCGCGAGTCTCCTGATGCGGATGAAACGCTTCCACGGTAAGCCAAATCTGTGCCAAGTGTGGTTTTTCAGGTTTTCGTCTGGAAAAAGGTTGACGTTCGCCGACACTCGCTTGACCCGAGCTTTGGCTCTAACGCAGCGTAAAGACTGGTTTCACTGGAAATCGCCCCAATACCTTACAGAAAACCGCATCTGTTCCGGGGTTGGGAAACAGATCTTTCATCGTTTCCCATGGTGTATCCCGGCGTAGACAGTGTTGTCAGCCATGAACACCGGCAGAACTCAGCAGGATGTGCGTATCCAAGATCAGGATGAGCTGACACTCATTTCCCGACAGACCCTCAGGCCAATCTGGTCAGGTAGCCCAGAATTCCTGGTCGGCGATTCTGTAGAGATACCAACTTGCCACGCTGCGCCATGGCCGCCAGTGTTCCGTAAGTGAGATCAGCCCTGCCGGTTTCGGCAGTTCGCTCAACCCCTCGAGAATCATGTAGCCTTTGCGGATGCCGAGATCGGTGGCGGGCATAATGTCCGGCCGGCCGAGATGAAACATCAGAAGCATCTCCACTGTCCATTGTCCGATACCACGCACCTGGATGAGGCGTTCGATGATATCGCTGTCCGCCATCCTCTTCAGCCTGGCTAGAGTCGGCACCGTACCGTCAAGAGTTTTCTCTGAAAGGTCACGAAATGCTGCGACTTTGTTCCGGGACATCCCAGCACCGCGCAGGTCCTCTTCACTCATCTCGAGCATCAGTTCAGGTTTGATACGTTTCCCGGGGAAAAGCTCCATCACCCGGCCAAGTATCGTGCCTGCCGCCTTGCCGGAAAGTTGCTGATATACGATGGAGCGGGCGAGCGCCTCGAAGGGGCTGGTCATGCGCTGGGGATTCAGTTGAAACTCGCCCACCTTTCGGATGGCTTTACCGAGTTTCGCGTCCGCCTTGCTGAGCTCGGCGATCGCCTGATTGGGATCGTAAGCCAGAGACACACTACAAGGGCTTTATATTGGCCTTTTCGGTACCCGTGGGCACATACTGCTCATCCAGGGGTATATCCTTCTCGAACTCGATCATGGCCAGCATATCGAGCTTTATGCCATCTTCCCGATTCTGGAGGCGGATGGTGTTTACCCCTTCCTTCAGATGAAATGGTTTCCTGCCCAGGCGTATCCAATGCAGCCTGGAGTGTGTGCCGTCTTCGCCCATTATCAGCGCATTTTTGAGCGACATGGTTTTGTTAATGGTGCAATAGACTGAGTTGCCGCAGCCGTCTTCCCACTTCTTGCGCAGCCACACCAGATATTCGCCCTCTTTCTTTACCTTGATCTTGAATTCAATCTTGCCTTCGTAAAACTCGCTCCCCGGCGGCTTGCCCATCTTTTTATTTATTTTGTCTTTCAGGGCGACGGCCTTTTCGCCGCCGGCACCAGTAACGGTGGCGACTTTAAACGGCTTTTGAATCTTCCCGTCCTCGACTTCTAAGAAAATACGTTCCGGCTGCGGAAAGGAGAACTCTGCCAAGGCCGGCGCACACAGCAGGGAAATCACACATGAAGGGAGGAGGAGACTACAGGTTTTCATCATCAATCCTTTACAGAAGAATCTTAAGCAAGACGGGTTGAGTTGCGATTTATTCGGTTTATAGCACACGACTGAACGGTCGCAACGGGCGCCTCGGTAAGACCTTGTAAGGCAATTCCGCGGCATTGCTAAAGCATTTGTTAGAGTGTTCGATAATGCATGTCAGCCGATACTTCTGGCTGAAGAATCGGTCTTGGCGATGGCGCCTCTCAGGGTGTCCTCGTCTCTTGGGAACTCTTGCTTGCTGAGGAATCCCGGCTGCGTGATGGGCAAAAAAGCTAATCGCAGTTCAGGGGCGAAGACCAATCCACAGGTCTCGCAATACTCTAACTCCGGTATGAATCGGAGCGATTAAATCCCATCGTGGGATGCCGCGGTCGCGGAACGTCCGCACCACTGGGCCCACGTCTGCGAGGAGAGTACGCCATGTCTGTTCACGCGCTCAACTGCCGACCCGTTCCCCCCGACCACAACCATTGCCGCCCGCGCCGTCAACCTCCGGAACGCCGCCCGGACCCACGCTGTGAGCCACGCAGGAAGCCTCCGCAACGCCGGCCCGACCCGCGCTGCGTCCCGATGTGCCCACCGCGCCGTCCCGACTGCCCTCCCAAGTGTCCACCAAAGTGCCCGCCGCCACCAAGGGATTGCCCGCCTCCACCGCCGAAGGATTGTCCTCCTCCGCCGCCGCCAAGGAATTGCCCGCCTCCGCCGCCGAAGGATTGTCCACCACCGCCTCCGCCGAGGGACTGTGCACCACGACCGGTACCTGATTGCCCACCTCCGCCGCCACCAAAACCGCATTGCCCACCACCGGACAGACCGAACTGTCCGCCACCGTCAAAACCTAATTGCCCGCCACCGAATAAACCGAGCTGTCCGCCGCCATCAAAGCCGAACTGCCCGCCTCCGGATCGACCGAGCTGTCCGCCGCCCAGCAAGCCGGATTGTCCGCCACCGGATAGACCGAGCTGTCCGCCGCCCAGCAAGCCGGATTGTCCGCCACCGGATCGACCGAGCTGTCCGCCGCCCAGCAAGCCGGATTGTCCGCCACCGGATAGACCGAGCTGTCCGCCGCCCAGCAGGCCGAAATGCCCGCCGCCCAGCAAGCCGGATTGTCCGCCACCGGATAGACCGAGCTGTCCGCCGCCCAGCAGGCCGAAATGCCCGCCGCCAGGCAGGCCGGACTGTCCACCACCACAGCGACCGGATTGCAGACCCACGCCGCGACCGGACTGTAAGCCGCCAGTGAGGCCGGACTGCAAGCCGCCTGTTCGACCGAAGTGTCCACCTCCTCGGCCTGAGCCATGCGATCCGCCTCCGCGGCCCAAATGTCCGCCGGTAAGGAGAGGACATTGCCCGCCGCCTAAGCGCAGCGACTGTCCTCCCCCCAGGCCTCGCTACTGCCGGCCGCCACAGCGTCCCGATTGTCCGCCGAGGGTTTCGGTCGTCGGTTAACAGCTCAACGAATCAGGGATTGGCCGCGTGGCTACAGACGGATGCCCAAGATCCGCATAGCTTGTTAATTCTGCGAATCCATAAACTCTTCGCGTCTGCGCCGGGCGAGTTCTCGCAGGTCCTCCACTTCATCGGACTCATCGACGATTTCGCGCCCGAGGATCTCTTCGAGCACGTCCTCGAGGGTCACCAGGCCGGCGACCCCGCCGTGTTCGCCGACTGCAATAAACAAGTGCTGCCGGCGGTCGAGGAATAGCTGGAGCAGATCATCCAGCGGCGTGCTGTCGGCAACGAAATGGATGGGCCGCATCAGTTGCTCCACTTTCTGGTCGTCCAGATCGTCTGCCACGGATGAGAGGATATCGCGCCGCATCACCATGCCGATCACGTCCTCGGGATTCTCGTCGTAGATCGGAATCCGGCTGTAGGTGGACATGCCTTCCATCTCTCGGGCTTCGGCGACGGTTGCCCGCGCTTCGAGCTCAAACATGACACTCCGCGGGGTCATAATCTCCCGTGCGGATTTTTGATCGAGCTCGAGGATATTTTCGATGACTTCGGCTTCGTCTTCCTCGATAGAGCCACTTTCTTTGCCGATGCGGGTCATGGCCTTGAGCTCTTCGTCAGAGACGGCCTCCTTGTGTTTGCTGGCGATAATTCTTGTCACGAGCTGTGCCATCCAGATAAACGGGCTCATGATGAGGCACAGATAGTGGATGGGGAACGCCAGGATTCCCGAGAGCTGCCGGGAGTAAACCACTCCGATGGTCTTTGGAATGATCTCCGAAAAGATCAGGATCGTAAGGGTGAGCAGGGCGGAGAAGATGGGTACCGCGTAAACATAATCAGTAAACACATAGGCCGCCGCCGCGCCGGCAACCGCCGCGCCGGCCGTGTTTGCAATGGTGTTAAGAGACAGGATGGCCGCAATCGGACGGTCGACATCGCCGCGCAGAGCTTTAAGCAGATGGCCTGAACGCCTGCCCTTCTCGGCCAGCGTCTCAACATGACTCAGGGGAACAGAGTATAAGACGGCCTCACACAACGAACACAGAGCTGAGGCCACTATCACCACGCTTACGGAGATGATAAGAACGAGTAGCATAGTTTTGCTGTCGTTCACTCCTTATGTACTCAGTAATAAAGAGCAAGTAGAGAGCCCGACAAATCTGCAAGATTGCGGCAGGCCGTTCCACTGCAGTGCTTGAAGCACCTGTATGCGCAAGCTACGTGTTCCCGCGATTCAAGGCAAGGACTTTCCTGCCGAGACCAGGAAGGCAGCGTGCATGAAATCAAATCCCCTTCGGGTCAAAACCGAAGGATGAATCAGGTTCTCAGCTAAGCTGTCAAAGTCATAGCCGAACACCTCATTCACCACTGCAATTGCAGCGGGGCTTCAAGCCGATGCCCTTTCAACCAAGTCTTTCAATCAGCCCATCAACATCGAGCGCCTCCTGTTCGCCGGATGCCAATTCCTTCAATGCATAACGTTGGTTCTGAATCTCTTCTTCCCCGACAATTATCACGAAAGGTATTCTACCTTCATCCGCGTACCCGATCTGCCTGCCCAGCTTGTGCTGATCGGGATAAATCTCTACGGCAATACCCCGCTGACGCAATTGGCCAGCAAGCGAAATGACCCCTCCGAGCGGCGTGCCCTTCAAACTGCAGATCAACACCTGGGCACACGCCTCGATATCCGGGTAGAGGCCCAGATCATCCATCAATAAGAGTATTCGTTCCAGTCCAATCGAAAAGCCTACCGCGGGAATCTGCTGCTTGCCGAACATGCCGATCAGGTTGTCATACCGGCCGCCCCCACCCAGCGAGCCCCGGAAATCGGAGGACGTAATCTCGAAAATCGGGCCGGTGTAGTAACTCAGCCCACGGGCAAGCTGCGGGGCAAGCGTCAGCATATTGCCCGCTGGTGTATCGCTGCAAAGATGGAGCAGATTCTCGAGATCGTCGAGGGCCTCCGCCCCTTCACCTTCTCTGATTTCACTGCGAAGGCGGGCGAGTATCTCCTCGTCCGATGCGCCTGCTGAGCCACCGGCCAGCGAAAGAAGCTTCTGCGCGCTCTCTTTGGAGATGCCCTTTTCCTGCATCTCATCCACGACACCTTCTTCGCCAATCTTGTCCAGCTTGTCGAGAGCGGTCAGCGTAGTTCCTTCGAGTTCGACGTCGATTTCCGCCGCAAGAATCATCCCTCTCAGCAGGCCGCGGTGATTGAGATCCAGTTGGCAGTTTTTGAATCCCAGCTCGTTCAGAATGGTCGCCACCGCGTTAAGCACGTCAGCCTCGGCCATCAGCGATACCGTGCCGGTAATATCCGCGTCGCACTGGAAGAATTCACGGAAGCGTCCCTTTGCAGGCCGATCCGCACGCCACACGGGCTGAATCTGGTAACGCTTGAAGTACCTGGGCAGATCGTTCCGATGCTGAGCCACCACACGCGCCAGCGGGACGGTCAGGTCGTAACGCATGCCGAGCTCGGCAAGGTCGTTTTCGTTTATTCCTTCGCTTTCGAGTGCACGGTTCAACTTGTCGCCACGGTGGAGCAGCCGGTAAACAAGCTGGTCACCTTCCTCGCCATACTTGCCCAGGAGCACGGAGAGATTCTCCATACTGGGCGTTTCGAGCGGCACAAACCCGTGAAGTTTGTACACCCGCTCGATGACATCAATCACGTATTTTCGTTTGTTGACAGCCTCCGGAAGGAAGTCGCGCATCCCACTCGGAGGCTTGGTACTCACGGACATTTTTTTGCACAGAGAACAAGTGTAGGGGCGGGATCATAGCGGCAGTTCGGGATTTTGCAGCACGTAGCTCTGCCCTCAAGGGTCGCACACCACTTGCCTTGCGGATCCAATTTCGTTATCCACGTGGGATCCAATTCGCATCCTCTCTACACAAATCATGTCTGAAAAAACCTACCGCATCGGCCTTGTCGGCTGTGGTGGCATGGGCCGCCATCATTTGAATTGCATTGAATCCGTTCCTGACTGCGAATGCGTCGCGCTCTGTGATGTCTTTGAAGAGAACCTGAAAAAGACCGGTGAGCAGTTCGGTATCGATTCTCACTTCACCGATTTCGATCAGATGTATCAAGAGGCGGAGCTGGACCTTGTCGTGGTGGCTACCCAGACCCGCGATCATCACGGGCCCACGGTGGCTGCCGCAAAGCACGGCGTTCACATCCTCTGCGAAAAACCGATTTCAATTGATCCGGCAGAAGCGGATGAAATGGTCGCCGCGACCAGAAAGGCTGGTGTCAAGTTTTCCATCCACCAGCAGAATCATGTGAACGCGTACACGATCAAGGCCCAGCAACTTATCGCTGAGGGCCTCATTGGCGATGTCCTACTTGTACGGGGCCGCAACAAAGCCGGGCGCAAGAGCGGAAACGAATTTATGGAGATGGGCACTCATATCACTGACATGATGATGTGCGCGGCCGGCCCGCCCGCATGGGTGTCCGGGACGGTCTTCGTGGAAAACAGGCTGGCCGAAATCGGCGACATCATGGAAGCAAAGGAAATGTCCCCACGGGATCGTGATTCCGGACTTGTCATGGGACACCGCGTCCTCGCGCAATATGGGTTTGTAAACGGCGCTTCCGGCGAAGTCCATTTCCTGCCATTCACCACGCGCAACAATAGAAACTACGGATTCGACGTCATCGGCACCGAAGGCCAACTCGCGGTGCGGGCAACGGAATTCGGCGAGGCCGACCCCATTCTCTGGCACCTGGACCGCGCGATGGAAGGCTACCCGAGCGATCTGGACTGGAAACCAATCAAAGCCGAAGGAGTAACCATCGAGAACCCGGTCGTCACCATGTACAAAAAGATGTTCGAAGCGATTGAGGCCGACTCCGAGCCACCCAGCAGCGGCGCGTCAGGCATGTTCGCCCTGGAGATGATCCTGGGCATCTATGAATCGCACCGGCAAAACGGCGGACGCATCAGCCTGCCAATGACCGAACGAAGCCATCCGCTGGAAAGATGGCGAGCGGAAGAAGGGTGAAGCGGAGTGCGTTGAATGATGGAAGAGCGGAACGGCGAAAGAATGTTTGGGCGGCTCTGGCCGGACGAGTCGAGCGCAGCGAGAAGAGTCCCGAAGTGGCGGTTTCATCATTCAGTAATCTTCCATTCTTCCGCCTTTCACTACTCGCCGGCCAACTCACTCCTGCCTGGAAAATCCGCCACCATTACCTCGGCCAATTCCGATGAGACAGTCGTGACCAGCTTGATGGTTGCGCCCTTCCATCTTGTGTTTTCCGACAGCTCTATGATCTTAAAATGCACTTCGCCCGCGTTCAGGATGAGCGGCGTGCGTGTCAGCCTGCCGGACTGCAATTGGAGCGAATCGTGGTCGAAGATGCGATAGGACAAAACACACGACTGAATCTGTCGGGTCAGGTTTACCGCGGTAAGGACCAGGCGACGGTCATTCACGATGAACTCGATATCCACGAGTTTTCTGCGCTGTCCACCGAATTTTGCGATCTCCTGTTTCGCGCCAGTGCCCGCAATGATGGAGCGTCCGTCAGGTGACCAATCGTGGAGAAAGAAGGGCCTTTTGCTTTCGGGTTGATACACACGAAAGGGCTTTGATTTTCCATCCACACCCACTGCGTGAAGCGAGGCGCGGCCGAGCGATGATTTGCGCAGACAAGTGGGGGGCGGGGGGGGCGGGCGGGTGGGGGGGGGGGGGGGGGGGGGGGCGGGGGGGTGGCGGCGGGGGGGGGGGGGGGGGGGGGGGCGGGACGCCGGGCC
>JASLXP010001193.1 GCA_030740295.1 Planctomycetota bacterium | reverse complement strand
GAGGCCGCGTAAACCTTGAATCCTGCAACAGGTTTTCCGGAGACTTTGTCCTTAACTACGCCCGATACGGTGCCATCCTTCTCGAGCTGGATCGGCAGCGGCTCGTTGGGGAGCTTCTTGGGATTCAGTTGGATATTCCCGCTGCCGACTCCCGGCACGCGAGCGAGCAGCCTTGTCGGCTTGCACGCGCAAGAAAGGCGAAAATCACCTTCTTTGTTGCTTTTGCTCGACGAACGGTGCCAGCGCGGTACCACCATGGCTATCTGGACAGGTTTGCCTGCCGCGGGCGCTCCGCCCGGCGCGAGAATCCTGAAGGTAAGAGGCAGATGCGGCGCAAGCTCTACATCCAGGTCGAGGGGCGCTCTCGGCGTTATCTCTACCTGTTGCCCGAAGGTCTTATAACCTTTGGCAGCGATGTTTACCCAGTACTTCCCTTCGGGCACACCACGGATAACAAAACGGCCTTGGCCATCGGTTGGAGTTCCACTCATACCCGCCACGGGCAGGGTTCTGTTCTTGCGGGCGCCCTTGGCGTCGAGCAGGTTAATCACGACCGCAGCACCTTGAACGGGCTTGTCGCTGTCCTTTACCTTCACGCAACCTTTAACGGTGACGCGCTCCGGCATTGGCTGCGCGCTGACAGGAGAGGCAAACAGCAGGATCGCAAGAAGCGAGGGACCGGAGACAGGTGTCCACGCAAATCCACGGGGCACATTTTCAGCGAGGGTTGTCATATGTTTCACTGTCATTGTTTCAAGACCCATTGAGTCTGTTCTGTAACGCTGGCTATAGTTCGGATTGTTCATGAAACACTTTCGCTCCGGATATGGTAGCCGAATTTGCCAGAATTCAGGGGAATTCTGACCAGGAACACAATGAAACATCACTTGCACACCTGTCTTTCTCTCTGCGTATGCGTCGGCTTCAGCCACGCAGAGAACGAACAAAGCAGGACGATTTACCAACTCAAGAAAATAGGCGCCCACGTATTCGAAAAGTACGGCAAAGTCGTCGTTGTATCCGCCAAAGCTCAAGAAACTCTGGCTCCATGACACGGGGATCACGGATGCAGCCGTAGATACAATCGTCCAGATCAGATCTGTCGAATGCCCTCCGCCGGCACTACGAGGCTGCAAGAACAGCTTCCCAAGTGCAAGATCGAGAAAAGGAGAATCAATGCCAAATCGACACCCCAGCGGCAAACCACGTCAGTTGAGTATCACGACTATGGGTCGGCTTTCTGCCGAAGCGGACGGTCGATATGATTCGGCCACGTTCTCCATCCTGATCGAACAGCCAGCAAATGAGCCTCGCGAACATCACACAAGTTGAGAATCCCGAAAATCATGAGCGGGGAGATTGAGGTATGAGCCTTGAAGGCCAGGACATGGACAGGAAATCGATTCGGGTGCTTTCGAGTGCGGAAGGCGGTTTCCAGGATTTGGCCAAAGACTGCGTGGCTTTTGCCAATGCTAGCGGCGGGCGATTGCTGATCGGTATCGAAGACTGCGAGGAAGACCCTCCGGAAGAGCAGCGGGTCGATGATTCGCAGGCCCGACGGCTCGACCAGAGGATGTCGCAACTGACGCTCAACGTCGGCACCAATGCCCGGAAGCTGACAGCCGCAAATGGGGGCGAGTTCGTCGAGCTTCAGGTGTTCCGCAACGCCCAGAGCATTGCTTCGACTTCGGACGGGCGTTACTTCATCCGCGTCTCCGATGAATGCCGGCCTCTTCTGCCCGACGAGCTCGGCCGCCTGATGAACGACAAGACGGCATACGTCTGGGAATCGCAGACCGCCAAACAAATCCCGGCCCAACAGATCGATACCTTGAAATGTCAAACCTTTCTCCAAGGCATCCGCGTATCGGAACGGGTCTCATCATTCGTCAGGGAGAAAACTGATCCGGAGATCCTGGACTACTACCTCTTCACCAGAGACGGCCGCCTGACCAACCTGGGCATCCTCTGGGTTGGGCAGCGGCGGGACCGGGCCACGTTGCTGTATACCCCTTCCATCCAGTTCATCAAGTACGACGAAACAGGCCGCAAAGTAAACAAGCTCGTGTGGGACGATTTCTCGCTCAACCCCCTGGAACTGATCGAAGCCATCTGGACCCAAGTGCCGGACTGGCGGGAAAGCTACGAGCTGCCGGACGGTCTCTTCCGCAAGACGGTGCCGCACTACGACGAGGTGGTGGTCCGGGAGCTTCTCTGCAACGCGCTCGTTCACCGTCCTTACACCCAGCGAGGCGACATCTTCCTTAACCTGCATCCTGACCGGCTGGAAGTACACAATCCGGGCCTGCTCCCGCTCGGTGTGACTCCGCAGAACATCCTTCACACCACGGTCAAACGGAACACCCACCTTGCCAAAGTTTTCTACGACCTGAAGCTGATGGAGCAGGAGGGCAGCGGGTACGATCGAATGTACGAAGTGCTGCTGTCCAGCGGCAAGCCCCTGCCCAAAGTCGAGGAAGGCAGCGACCGCGTGGCGGTGACGGTCGAGAAACGAATCATCGATCCATCCATCATCGATTTCGTGGCCAAAGCTGACCAGACATTCCAGCTTTCCCAGCGTGAGCGGATCACGCTGGGCCTCATAGCCCAGCACGAATCCGTGACGGGCCGCGAGCTGGCCAAGTCGCTGGAGCTCGCGAGCTCTTCAGAACTCGCTCCGTGGTTTGGCAGCCTTGAGAAAGTGCAACTCATCCGATCCCGCGGGAGAACTCAGGGGAAGGAGTATCATGTGCATCCGAAGCTTTTGAAGAAGCTGGACTTCACGGGGTTGACGACACTGAAGGGCATCGAGCCCCACAGGCTGAGGGTACTGATTCTTCGTGATCTGGAGATTTACGAGGAGGCAAGCATCAGCGAGATTCACCAGCGGATAGGGCTTGAGATTCCGAGACGCAGAGTTCGGTCCTCAATCCAGGAATTGCTCGATGAGAGGCAGATCATGAAGAAAGGAGAGAATCGCTGGCGGAAGTATCTATTGGCAAAATCGGCTGTAATCAGGGACTGAAAGTCAATAGAAATTGGCTCTTGATTGGGTCAAAACGCGTATGTCATTTAATTTCAATGCCTTATATTGACAAAAAAGAAGCCAAATAGGCAGCGGAATGTCAATAGAATGTCAATAGAATTCGGTGAGAAGAGGGGAACGAATATGCTGCTGGCCGAATTCCGAGCTTGGATTACGACGAAATCGCTCCAAAGAGCGTGCTTCTGGTACATAAGTTCTGTACCTGGCACCAGTCCGGTTCTTCAAGTCATATTTGTACGAAGTCACGGGTAATTGAGAGTTGCTTTTGGAAATAACAGGCCCAAATGTCCCCGTAGAATTCCAGAGAATTGTTCCAAGACTAGGCACACACATTCCTAACTTGTTTAGCCAAAGTGAGTTTGATGTGGAGCGAGTATGGTTAAATGTTCCAAGAGATTTACAGGGGGAGTTCACCTATCCCGAACCACCTCCTATGCGCCATTTTGCTCCATAAATCTCTATCTCCTTTATTTGCAATGTTTTCTTTTGGAATAAATCGTCCCAAATGGGCCATAAAAAGTCTACAGAAGCGCCAAAAGAGTCCACAAGCCAGGAATCCGGCACCGAGCATGATCACTCCCATCAACAGCGAAGACCGGCTTGTTCAGCAGACGTTTGCCGACCACCTCCACAATGTGCTGGGCTGGGAAAGCATCTACGCGTTTGACCGGGAAACTTTCGAACCACACGGAACTTCAGGGCGGGCAGACTGCGAGATGATGTTGAAGCGAGACCTTCGCGTTGCAGGAATTAATGCCAAATCGACATCCCAGCCAATCTGGCATGGATGACTCGGCCAATTTGGCAAGCCGCCTCCTCCGTTTCCCGGCATCTCTTTTGATTTTAGTTACTTACAAAAGCATGGTGGTGGCATATACTTTGCTCCCGTAAACACCAGTAACCAGGCAACAGACCATGTCAGTTAAATACCACGACTATTACAAGACTCTCGGCGTTGACCGAAAGGCCAGCCAGGATGAAATCCAGAAGGCCTATCGGAAACTTGCCCGCAAATATCACCCAGACCTCAACAAAGAGAAAGGTGCCGAAGAGAAATTCAAGGATGTCAATGAGGCATATGAGGTCCTCGGAGATCCTGAAAAACGAGAACGCTTCGACACGCTGGGCGCGAACTGGAAGGCCGGTCAGAGGCTCGATGACATGCCAGGCTTCGAATCGGTTTTCGACTTTGGCAACGGCGGCGGAAGCGGCGGATTCCCCGGAGGGGGCAGCGGCTTCAGCTCTTTCTTCGATGCGATGTTTGGGGGCGCTGGTAGCGGGGGAGGCTTTAGATTCGATTCCTCGCAGGGCGGCCAGGGATTCGAATCCATATTCGGGCAGCAAGGTCAGGGAGGCTGCAGGCAGAGCCGCGGACATGGCACGATGTTTGGCAAGAAAGGCAAAGACATCGAAGCCGAGATCACAATCACTGTTGAAGACGCTTATCACGGCGCCAAAAAATCGCTGACCATCGAAACTCCCGACGAAACCGGCCGGCTGAAAAGCAAGAATCTTTCAGTAACCATTCCGCCTGGAACTACGGATGGCAAAGTCATCCGGCTCGCGGGTCAGGGAGGCAAGGGACAGCACGGGGGCAAAGACGGTGCGCTCAAGCTCAAAGTAAGAATCGCCGATCATCCGCAATTCAAAGTGCAGGATTATAACGTCACCACGAGTGTGCTCGTTGCGCCGTGGGAAGCTGCACTTGGAGCTAAGGTGCGAGTCGAAACGCTGGACGGCGGTATCACGCTATCTATTCCCGCCGGATCGCAAAGCGGGCAGAAATTGCGACTCAAAGAAAAAGGACTCCCGAAAAAATCCGGAGGGCGGGGCAATCTGTTCGCTGAAATCAGAGTCGCCGTTCCAAAGGAACTGACCGACGAAGAAAGGGAACTGTTCGAAAAACTCTCGGAGGTATCGGAATTCAAACCGCGAGAGTAACAACAAAAGGATTGGGGCCCGTCTCGGCCCACAACTCCTGCGAACAGCGGCTGCCAAACAAGGATTTACTGAACGCAAGGACGCTTACTCGTCCGATGCCCAACGTTAAGTAAGTAAAAGGAGGCAAAAGATGGATCCCAATAAACTCACACAGAAATGCCAGGAAGCGATTCATGCGGCGAATTCGATGGCCGTCCGTTTTGGCCACCAGCAGATTGATGCCGAACATCTTCTGCTCGCGCTCTGCCAGCAGGATCAGGGCCTTGTGCCCCGCCTGTTCCAGAAAATGGATGTCCAGGTAAACAACCTCATCGGCGGTATCGAACGTGAGCTCGAAAAGATGCCGAAGGTGAGCGGACCGGGGGCAGAGCCGGGCAAGGTGCTGGTCACGCAGCGATTCAACCAGATCGTCGTGCGCGCCGAAGAAGAGGCCAAACGGCTCAAAGATGAATTTGTCTCAGTCGAGCATCTGATTCTCGCCATGCTTGAGGAGGAATCGAAATCGTCTATCGGAGAGCTCTTTCAGATTTTCGGAATCACACGGGATGGCTTTCTGGCCGCGCTGCTTGAAGTGCGCGGTAACCAGCGAGTCCAAAGCGATAACCCGGAAGAGAAGTACGACGTCCTCGAGCGCTACGGCCACGACCTTGTCCAGGACGCGAACCGCGGCAAGCTCGATCCAGTGATTGGCCGTGATGCAGAAATCCGCAGAGTCATCCGAATTCTGTCCCGCAAAACAAAAAACAATCCGGTCCTCATCGGCGAGCCGGGCGTTGGCAAAACGGCCATCGTCGAGGGCCTCGCTCAGCGGATCGTGCGCGGGGATGTACCAGAAGGCCTGAAAGAAAAAACCGTCTTCTCCCTCGACCTGGGCGCACTGGTCGCCGGCGCGAAATATCGCGGCGAATTCGAAGAACGCCTCAAAGCTGTCCTTCACGAGGTGAAGGAATCCGAGGGCCGCATCCTGCTCTTCATTGACGAAATGCATACGATTGTCGGAGCGGGCAAGGCCGAAGGCTCGATGGACGCGGGCAACATGCTCAAGCCCATGCTGGCCCGGGGTGAGCTCCACTGCATCGGTGCAACCACCCTCGACGAGTATCGCCAGCACGTGGAAAAAGACGCGGCCCTGGAGCGCCGATTCCAGCCCGTTATGGTCGACCAGCCTTCCGTGGAGGACTCCATCTCAATCCTGCGCGGACTTAAAGAACGATTCGAAGTACACCACGGCGTCCAGATTCAGGATAACGCGCTCGTCGCCGCGGCCACCCTCTCCAATCGTTACATCTCAGATCGATTTCTTCCCGATAAAGCTATCGACCTCGTCGACGAAGCGTGCGCGATGATCCGCACTGAGATTGATTCCATGCCGGCCGAGCTTGACGAAGTCACCCGCCGTGTCATGCAGTTGGAAATTGAAGAGGCCGCGCTCAAGAAAGAGAAGGACAAGGCCAGCAAAGACAGACTTGAATCTCTGCGCAAGGAGCTCGCCGATCTGAAGCACAAGGCGGACTCCATGCGCGCTCAGTGGGACACCGAGAAAGAGGCCATCCAGCGCGTCCAGGCTATCCGGGAAGAAATGGAAAAGCTGCGGCGCGAGAGCGAGATTGCCGAACGAAACTACGACCTCAACAAAGCCGCCGAGCTCAAACACGGCAGGCTGCCCGACCTCGAAGCCAAACTGGCAAAAGAGAGCGAACGGCTCGATGACAAGCAGGGCGAGAGCCGTCTCCTCCGTGAAGAAATCACAGAGGAAGAGATAGGAGAGATCGTCTCTCGCTGGACGGGCATACCAGTCACTCGGCTGGTTGAAGGAGAGCGTGAAAAGCTGCTCAAACTCGATGAGGTTCTGCACCAGCGGGTCGTTGGCCAGGATGAAGCGGTCCAGCTCGTGACCGACGCGGTCATCCGTGCCCGTTCCGGTATCAAGGATCCCAAGCGTCCCATCGGCTCGTTCATCTTCCTCGGCCCCACTGGCGTCGGCAAAACCGAGCTTGCACGGACTCTCGCAGAGTCTCTCTTCGATTCCGAAGAGAACATGGTCCGCATCGACATGAGCGAGTACATGGAGAAGCACTCGGTCTCACGCCTCATCGGCGCTCCGCCGGGATACGTCGGTTTCGAAGAAGGCGGCCAGCTCACGGAGGCCGTCCGGCGCAAGCCGTATTCAGTCATCCTCTTCGATGAAATCGAAAAGGCACACCACGACGTGTTTAACGTCCTGCTCCAGATTCTCGACGACGGCCGCGTCACCGATTCACACGGCCGCACTGTCGATTTCAAGAACACAGTCATCATCATGACGTCCAATATCGGCTCACAGTACCTGCTCGAAGGCGTGACCGACGCCGGCGGGATCAGGGAGCCGGCTCGTGAAAGCGTAATGCGCGAACTGCGCAATCACTTTCGCCCTGAATTCCTCAACCGCGTGGATGACACCATCCTTTTCAAGCCACTCACCCTCGAAGAAATCAAGATCATCGTCGACCTCCAGGTGGAACACCTCAGCGCAAGGTTGGAGGAGCAGGGCATCAAAATGACGCTTGACGATTCAGCCCGGGAGTTCGTGGCCCGCAATGCCTACGACCCGGTTTACGGTGCCCGCCCACTCAAACGTTACCTGCAACGCGAGCTCGAGACCCGCCTCGGCCGAGCCATCATCGCCGGAGAACTGGCCGAAGGTGCGACGGTGAACATCGCCCAACAGAATGGTGGATTGGGATTGGAGATTGGGTGAGGGGAACATGCCCGTCTGAGAGCTGTTCTTCATGGCGGAAGAAGGCAGGCCTGGACTTTAATCTGCTCGTGGCTACGTGAGAAAAGTCTCAACGATTGGCCGCCATTTGCCCTGGGCTTTGAGCAAAAGATCGCAAAATTCTCGAACCGCTCCGCTGCCTCCCGGCGCTTCTGTCACCATGGTTGCATGCTCCCGCACCTCGGGGCGCGCGTCGGCTACCGCGGCTGAAACTCCGACGCGGATCATCACTGGCAGGTCGGGCAGGTCGTCTCCGATGTAGGCCACCTCCTCCTCTGACAGTTCAAATTTTTCGAGAAGGATCTTCAGAGATTCCAGTTTGTTCATGTTGCCTTGAAAAACATCCTCGATGCCCAGCTCGGCCGCCCTGCGTTCAAGCGCCACGCTCTTGCGTCCAGTGATCACTGCGGTCGAGATCCCGGCCCGATGCAGAAAACTGATGCCCTGTCCATCGTGAACGTGAAACGATTTTGTCTCCCCACCATCAGGCGACGTCACGAGCTTCCCATCTGTGAGGACGCCGTCCACATCAAAGATGACGAGCTTTATTCTCTGGAGGGCGGATTCAAATTGGCTCATGTTGGAGTAGAGCTCCAGCCGGGCTTGGATTGACTCTTGCTTGGCTGCTGTTCCACGAGCGGCGGACACTATCAGAACGCATGAGCTGCCGCAAAGATGACAGGCTCACTGAATCGTCCAGCCGCCATCGATTACGATGGTCTGCCCGGTGATGTTCCTTGCCGCATCGCTGATGAGGAAATTCACAGTGCCGCCCACCTCTTCGTACGTAACGAACTTTCCTTTCGGCATCGGCTTGAGCATGATTTTTTCGACGACTTCTTTTTCGCTGAGCCCGTGCGCGTCGGCCTGGGACTTGATCTGAGCATCGACGAGCGGTGTATGAATGTACGATGGACAGATGGTGTTAATGGTGATGTCAGTGTCGGCGGTCTCAAGGGCAACCACTTTGGCAAAGCCGAGCAGTGCATGCTTAGCTGCTACGTAAGCAGTCTTGTAGGCCGAAGCCACAATCGAGTGGATGGAGCCGATATTCACGATACGGCCGAAACCATTCTCGCGCATCCGCGGCAGCACGGCCCTCGTCAATTGGCATGCGCCCTTCAGGATTACGTCGACAAGGTTGTCCCAGACTCTCTGGTCGAACTCTTCCAATGGTGAGACGTGCTGAAAGCCGGCGTTGTTAATAAGCACATCGATGCCGGCATCACCAATTGAGTTCATGAATGCCTGCAGGCTCGCATCGTCGGTGACGTCCAATTCGTGCGCGGAGGCTTCGCCGCCATTGGCCGCAATTTTCTGCTTGGTTGCCATGGCGGAATCCAGAATCAGATCGGTGGCGTAGATGCGGTATCCCTGGCTGGACAGCAGTTCACTCAGCCCGCGGCCGAGCCCACTGCCGGCTCCGGTAATCAGGATGTTGAGTTCATTTCTTTTCATTGGGACTGAACGTTCACGAAAACACGGGCTCCATCTGCGGCATCTCGGAATACGCGGGCGGTTCAAACCCATACTCGTTGATTCGCTCCGCGGCATCACATGCGAGACGGACTAGTTCTGCGTGGCCCGGGGTGACTGCCGCGGTTACCGGGATGGATAATGTGAAGCCTAATGCATGTTCAGCCTCCTCCAGGTTTTCCACTGGCTTGTACCAACACTTGGACCAGATGCGCTCTTCGCCCTCCTCCCACTTTCTTTTTGCGAGGGATTTCAACGCGAGCAGACCTGCGCCGGATTCCTTCACTCTCTTCACAAGCTTCGGGCCGAATTTGCCCTGATGCCATGCAACGTAATTGAGGGGAAACAGAACGCTGTCGAATGCGAATCGGTCGAGCATGGCTATCGCGGGTTCTTCAGAATGTGCCGAGAATCCGATGAACTCTGTCTGGCCTTTCTCGCGTGCGTCCAGAAAGGTTTCCAGCGCGCCGCCGGCCGAAAAGACGGCTTCCACATCTTCCATCGTTGTCACTGCATGGATCTGATAGAGGTCGAGATGATCTGTCTGCAGGTTTATCAGCGACTGTTCGAGCTCCCGGCGGGCTCCCGCCGCATCTCGCTCTGTGGTTTTGCATGCCAGGAAGACATCCGATCGGTAAGGCTCGAGTGCCGGACCGAGTTTCACTTCAGCGTCGCCGTACGACGGAGCCACGTCGAAGTAGTTGATTCCGCGGTCCATGGCCTCTGCGACCAGGTCTGCGGCGAATTCAGGGCTTTCATCCCTGACGGCGATACTCCCAAAACCGACAGCGGAAAGCTGTCGTCCTGTTTTGCCTAATTCTCTTCTCTCGATGGGCATTTGAGGTCCCTGTGATGTTCATGTTGTGGAGCAGAGGGCCGGGCGATAATCTCCCTCGCCTGCGGCCCTTATATCAGTTGACGGTCAGCAATGGAAGAAAAGGAAATCGTTGATTCACCCCGGGAAGCGCAGGACAAACGGCTTTTCTGGCTGAGCTTTCTGGTTCTGTTCTTCGAGCTGACCATGATCCGCTGGACCGCGGCGAATATTTTCTATGTCGGCTACTTCACGAATTTCGTGCTGTTGGCGTGCTTTCTCGGAATCGGTCTGGGCTGTCTGTGCGGCCACTGGAAGCAGGATGCCCTTAAGATCTTCCCATTCATCGTGACCGGTTTCGTGTTGCTGATCACCGTGGCCCCCCTCGAGGTCGGTGTGCAAATGCGTGGGGAGATCCACTTTCAGGACTCGCGCATCGGAAAAACCGTACCCATGTGGGTCATTCTGCCCGTCGTCTTCGTGGCGGTTGCGGCCATGTTCACCTGCCTTTGCCAGCCGATGGGCAGGCTGCTCAAATCGCTGCCTCCGTTGCGTGCATACACCATCAACATTTTGGGCAGTCTCGCCGGCATCCTCGGGTTCACTCTGGCCGCGTTTCTGCGGCTGCCTTCCACTGCCTGGTTTGCAGTGTCCATGGGACTGTTCTTATGGATTGCCGGCAAACACAAATGGCGAAAGTGGAATCGGGCCGCGGCGATCCTCTGCGTTCTTATCACCACCGGCGACCTGGTCGAGTATTGCTACGGACAGCTCTATTGGTCGCCCTATTACAAGCTCCGGCTCCTGGCGCGGGAAACCGACGACGGGCCGATTTACGAAATCAGGGTCAACGGCCTCGGCCACCAGATAATGAATCCGCCGGATATAAACATCATCGGGAGGATGTATCACACTCCGTTCCAACTGCTGGACAGGAAATTCGACGACGTGCTTTACATCGGTGCGGGCTCAGGAAGTGATGTGGCAGTGGCACTGTTCTACAACGTCAAACATATCGACGCGGTGGATATCGATCCGGTGATCATGGATCTGGGCAAAGAGTTTCATCCCGCACGACCCTACGATGACCCTCGGGTCAAGATGCATGTGAATGATGGCCGTGCATTTCTTCAAGGGACGGAGAAAAAATACGACATGATCTGCTTTGCCCTGCCGGACTCGCTGACGCTGGTAAGCGGGTACTCCAGCCTGAGACTGGAGAACTTTCTTTTTACGAATGAATGTTTTGAAACGGCAAAATCAAGGCTTAAGGACGATGGTCTCGTGGTCCTCTACAACTACTATCGAGAAGAATGGTACATTCAGAAACTCGCCCGGATGCTCAAAGGTGTCTTCGAACACGATCCCGCGGTTTACATGTGGCCCAAGGAGGACATGCTGCCGGCAGTTATGATGGTCGGGCCGGGCATCAAAAGGCTGACCCCGGAAAAACGCGTGCCTTTCGATTTCGGGGCACAGGAGCTCACACCAGCCACCGATGACTGGCCGTTCACTTATCTTGAACGGCCATCTATTCCTGTTCAGTACTTCGTCATGTTCGCTTTGCTGGCGCCCCTCTGTATTGCGGCCGTCCGACTTTGCAGTCCACAGACTGAAGGCCGCTCGAGATTCCATTTTCACTTTTTCTTCATGGGCGCGGGCTTTTTCCTTCTGGAAGCCAAATCGCTCGTTCAGTTTTCGCTGTTATTCGGCTCTACCTGGATCGTTAATTCGCTGGTGTTCTTTGCCATTCTGGTCGCCGTGCTGCTGGCCAACCTGATCGTCGCAAAGATTGAATTTCGAAAGACCTGGCCACTGGCAGTTGCGCTGTTTGTGACGGTGATCGCGAATTTCATACTGCCCCTCGATGCGCTGCTCTTCGAGAATGTGGTTCTGCGTTACCTGGTGGCCAGCACGGTCATCTTCTCTCCCATCTTCTGCGCAAACCTCCTCTTCAGCAGATTCTTTCGAGATACCAAGGCCGCGGATCTCGGCTTCGCCGCGAATCTGTTCGGGGCCATGTCCGGCGGCATCCTGGAGTATGGCTCTCTCGTCCTTGGCTACCGCCGGCTGATGCTGCTGGTGGGAGCTTTCTATGCCCTGACGCTACTGACCGCACCGTTGAAGGAGATGAAAAGGAATGAATGATTACCTTGAATTACTCACTGAGCGGTCGTTAATGCCTCGCCAGCCTGACTGGTCTGAGACACCGCTGGGCAGAGCTGCCGAGATCCGATCGCGAGCAAAGAATCTTCTGAGCAGGGAACTCTCCCTCGGCCAATCGTCTGACGCTCTCGAAGCGCGTTCTCCGCTTTCCGTTTCCAGTCACGAAGGATTCACCGGCAGCGGTTGCCTGGAATGGCTGCCGTCGGCACATGGAGAATTCATCGAATTCGATTTGCCTGAAGTGCTCCCCACCGATCACATCAGGGGCGACAGTGTTGGGATATTTGTGGCCATGTGCCTTTCGATGCGCGTGGATTCGGATGTCGGTCTGAATCTTTCAATGGAAGGCCAGACAGAGGATCAGGCTGAGGCCACGCCGGGGTTTGTCGCGGCCGGGCTCGGTAATTGGCAGCGCATCGCTGTGGCTTTGAGGGCGATGGATTCAGATCGCCCACGGGCCCGGCTCACCGCTCATGGGGCCGGACGCGTGCTCCTGGATGCTTTGCAGTTTGAGCCGCGGACTTATCCGGTGTGGATGATCACCGAACCGATGAGGACCGGTATGTGGGGCCCCTGGGTCGAAGGCGAAACCGCGCGAGAAGACGACCGGTTGTGGGCGGAACTTGAAAGCGACGATATCCCCGCGGCCGGCGCCATCACTGCATGGATTCAACCCGATTGGCCTTCCAGTGAGTTTCCTCACACGGTTTTCGATGCCGGTTTCGAAAGACTCTTCATGGCATACCACAACGCACGCTTCATCGGCGCGGCTTCCGGCAGCCAGGTAGGCGGAATGAACCACACCAATGACTGGCGAACCATGATGCGGCTCGAGCCCGGACGCTGGCATCATGTTGGCCTGAGCTGGAACGAAGAAGGTGAAGTTGCCCTCTCCATGGACGGCGAGTGTTATTCCCGCAGAGTGACGCATGAAAGTGTTCGACTCAAACCCTTCGCTTCCGATCGCATGTTCATCGGTTGCCCTTCACAAGAGGACGGTTACCAGAACTGTCCGGATATGCCGGGATGTTTCGACGGGCTGATCGCGGACATACGGATCTATCCGTCCGCACTGGATGACGCGGAAATGGCCATGCTGCACCTCGAGGGCCGTCAGAAACTGGAAGCGGCCAACGTGGAAATGGTCGACATTCGATTCGGCAAAGACGAATTGATCCGGCAATCCACCTTCTACTGCTGGTTCGCAAACAAGCTGGGCAGAATGCCGGATGGATCGATAGAGACCTGGGCAGCGACCGGTCCGGATTACGGCCCCCGGCCTGACTACTGGCCGGAAACGCGGCAGCACTATCGGAAGACTTCGCCCGACGGTCCGTGGCAGCCGTTCCAATCCGATTTCATCCTGGGGCGAGCACCCCTTCACCTCCCCGATGGCCGCCTGCTGACCTGGGCGATTGACCATCGGCAAAAGAGCGAGGCCCACCAGGGAATGCTGGCCGGATATGTCATCTCCGAGGATGGCGAGCAGTGGGAGCCATTCGACCCAGAGATGCGATTGCCGGAACACGAGACCTTCAGCGTCTCGAGATTTCTGGCGGACAGCACTGGCCGCATTCTGGCTTGCGGCTCGATCAAGCTTAAGAGCCGCGAGGAAACAGGTGATATTCGTGACATGCTGTTCGGCCCTGCGACCGGACAGACAGAGCTCTTTATTGCCGCGAGCACGGACAACGGACAGACCTTCGAGCTACTTTCGCTGATCACTGAAGGGCGGCGCCCCCAGTTTGGGGATTACTGCGAAGAGAACACGTTGATCGAAGTGCAGCCTGGCGAGTCCGGGCTGGCGGGTGATCTTCCGGAGCTTCTGTTCGTCGGACGTGTGCGTGGACACATGGTGCCGTGCGTCCAGATGCGATCCCTTGACGGGGGAAAGAGCTGGAGTCATCCTGAGCTGTGCCCGTTCGGAGCGGTGATGCCGCGGATGTTGCGGTTGTCTAACGGGCTCGTGGTGCTCATCACCGGGCGCCCGGAGACGGTTCTTCACTGGACAGCGGACGGCGGGCAGACCTGGAGCCCGCCCGTTTCGCTTTACGATTCCCGCGAGCAATCCCTGCAATCCGAAAACATTTGGTACGGTCCTTCGACGGGCTACGGGTCGATTATGGAATTCGCTCCTGACACCCTGTGGGTCTCTTACGACCGCCTCGGGGCTTACGATCCTGAGACGTTGCAGCGCACAAACCAGGTGCATGTCAGAGAGGTTTCGTTCAGTCGAGTCGCGTGCGAGGTCGCGCCCGTTCCCCTGGATCATTTCAAACTGTCCGGCAACTGGCAGAGCCTCGATGGCGTGGGCGTCTGGACGGATGACGGCGAAGCAAAAGCCGAGCTCGAATTCGAAGGAACGGGCATCGCGATCACACATCCACTGCTGCGTCATGGGGGCATGCTGAAAGCCACCATTGATGGCCAGCCCGTTGGCGAAGCGAACTGTTACGATCCGCTTCCTCACCACGCCTCGGGCCGCACGGTGCTCGCTTCAGGGCTCACTGACGGCAGGCATCACCTGACCCTGGAACCGGATCTGTCCGGAAGCGCCCGCCATGCACACGGTGATGGCGCGGAACTGGGAGGAATCCTCTCCTGGCTGTATCTCGCCCATTGCGGCCCAGACCGCTGGAGCGGTTTGTGTGGGGCTGAAGTGTTCAAGAAAAGCCAGGCTGGAGAGCTTTAGAGCGACAGGCTCCTTTTCGCCTCCTTCTTTACCTGAGAGGATGTGAGTTTGAAGATAATCGTTGGGCCGTATCTGCAGAATGTCTCGCGGAACAGTATGACCATCATGTGGCACACTGACGCGCCGGCATTCTCCGTTGTGGAGTACGAGAGAAGCCACAGGCTCGGATGGAGTGCCTACACGGGGCGAATCTCTCCGACCTTTGATTCCCGGATTGAGGACAGCCGCCTCAAGACCATCCATGCTGTGACTTTGGATGATCTGGAAGGGGGGACGGAGTACTTCTACCGCGTGTCCTCCGGAGAAACGGGATCATCGTCCGTGACTTCAGAGCCGGCAACGTTTCGCACGGCGGCTCAAGACGATTCACCCGTGAGCTTCATAAGCTTTGGGGATTCGCAGGGATTGGCTTCGGCCCTTTTTCGGAATGCTGAACTTGCCCGGAAGTATCACCCAATGCTGTGCGTGGGAACGGGTGATCTCGCCATGAATACGACTGAGCACTTGCGGTCTCACTTCTTTGAAAACACCGGCGAACTGCTCAGATACACGCCCTGGTTTGCCACGATGGGGAATCATGACGCGCCCAGCGAAGGATACTTCCAATACTTTTCCTATCCGGAGCCCCGATATTGGTATTCATTCAATCACGGATGCGCGCACTTCACGGTAGCGAACAGCAACATGGATTACCGGCCTGGCTCGGAGCAGTGGGCCTGGCTGGAGTACGACCTCGATAGATTTCGTCACACTCGCTGGAAGTTCGTCTTTTTCCATCACCCGCCGTACGCGTCCAACAACTCTGAGATTCCGGAGACGAGAGTGCTCTGTCCGCTGTTAGAGAGGTATGGCGTCGACATTGTCTTCAACGCGCATCCGACCATTTACGAACGATCCTGCCCTTTAACGAATGGCCGATACGACAGTGAGAACGGCGTCATTTACATCGTCGCCGGGGGAGGGGGCTATGACATGAGTGTCGTGACCAGCGAATTGTGGGATCACCTTCATCCCACATCCGCGATGGCCAAAGCAGAGAATCACTTTGTGCTGACCCGGGCCACTCCAGACGAGTGCTGTGTCAGAGCTATCGACAATGAGGACAAGATCCTCGATTCATTCTCATTGTCCAGAACGCCAGGAAAGAAGGCACGGATGGCAGATGCCAGCGTCCAACTTCCTTATCCAGACAACTATGAACTGGAGGAAGGCTCAGTCGTTGCCGGTTTCGAGGAAGATTCGATCCGGTGGGTGTTACCTCGTCCGCATTACTCGCTGGATACTGAGTGCACGCGCTCAGGAGGAACGAGTATTCGATGGAACCACGACGGCGAAGATCCTGTTTACCCCGCTTTGCGCCGTGTGCTGGGCCACGACGGCGGAGTTTCTCGCGAAGTTGGAGAGAAGAGGTTCTTAGTTTCTACCTGGGTCAAAACTCAGGCTGTAAAAGGAGGAGTCACCGTTTCCTTCGAGTGGAGTGGTGACAATGGCTTTCTCGACCGAGTCGAGTCTGAAGCCATTGAAGGAACACAAGACTGGACGCGTCTGACCTTTGAAGTCCAGCCGGAATCACTTTACCCGTACCACAACGAGCTCTACGCCTGTCGCGTCCTGCTTTCCGCCAGGCCCGGCTCCACTGGAACAGCCTGGTTTGATGACGTTTCGGTCCAGGAGGCGATCGAGCCACAGCCAACCCCTGGAGGTTCATACCGCGCGGAGATGTGACATCCTAAAGCTGGAACCGCGCGCACGAGCTTCCGTATCGAAGGCACGGTCAATTTCCAGACGCTTGTTCGGCACAATTCCCTGCACGTGGTGTAGAAGCCCCATAGTACTTCCGAGCCACCCAAGAGCCGGAGACTGCCAGCAACGCTAGCAGGACGACCTCCGCCAGCAAAAGACGCACACGCAAGAAGGGGGTGCCATCGATGGAATACACACCGCCGACGGGTTTGCCGCTTTCATCTACCCCGTTCCACTTCACAAACGAGGCCTCAGGCTGAAATCCCCAGAAATGCCAACCAGAAAATGAGATACCTTCGGGAGTATTGTCTTGCTTGTGCCATTCAACGTTCCATGGAGGAAAGAGCAATGCCAGGAGCAGAATAGCTGCAGTAACGATAGTCGCTATTGTGGATACCTTGTTCATCTCTGCTGTGCCGAAAGTGGGGCAGACCCAATGCGTTGTCGCCGTCGGATCCAGCGCTTGGTTCGCTTGCCTCTATCCTACCGCGCCCCCGTTATGCTGCAGGCGAGGCAGCAAGTAACACGACTCTTCGTCTTTCCATTCTCATCATCATCCGGACTATTCCTTTCGAACGACTTCAATGTCCAGAGGGGGTAGCTGTATCCTCCCTTCCCATATCTTCGCCTTTCCTGGTTTGCCCATAAAATCTGCTGCTCTGCCTGAGGAGAACTGGCCAGTAATACGATACTTTCCCGGGGAGAGCTTCCAGATGCGCGTGGTGATGTCCAGGTGGGAACCCTTCGCTCCGCCTTGGCTCTGCATGCTCACGGGAAAACCGAGATACGATCTGCCCGGGATGACTCCCCATTGCGGTGATGACAGGACATCTAACCTGACGGAAGTTGCACCCACCTGCTTGCCGGCTGTGTCAATTACCGTGATGCTGAAGATGTGTGGATTGCCGCACTGAACGGCCAGCGACATATTGCCACGATTGGTCAACTCGAGCGTCAATTGGAAGTATTCATCAGTCGAAATTCTCGTCTTTGCGACGCGCAGCCGTCCGGCAAGGCTGGACACGGGCTTCGACCATTCGTCCTTCCGCTGTGGAGCGAGAGGCCCGGCGTCCGCTGCAGCACAGATTAGCACGCCCGTAACTATTGATGCAGTACCGGCTTTGTGATGAGTTCGCATGATTGGCCTCCTTCGCACAACGTGGCCGCTTGGCAGAACCGGAGCATACCTGCCCAACGACCAGAAAACAGGAAAGGCTGAAGGGTTCCTTCGTAAAAAGTCGATTCTGAACACTCCACGCCCCGAAGGGGCCAGGCATGTCAGCCCGGGGCAACGCCCTGGGTTCAGATGAAGATGTGTGC
>JASLXP010001192.1 GCA_030740295.1 Planctomycetota bacterium | reverse complement strand
AGGCTGAGGAACGGGACCCCTTCGATGAGCTCGCAAGCGAATTCGTCGAACGTCACCGTTCAGGTGATTGCCCGACCATAGATGAATATGCAGACCGTTGTCCCGAACTCGCGGATGAGATCCGCGAGCTTTTTCCAACTATCGCTGCTATGGAAGACGTCCGGGCAGGACGGCAGGGAAGCGGCAGCGGCAAGGCGCGATTGGATGGGCCCAGGCTTGAGATCCTCGGTGACTTCCGCATCGTGCGAGAGGTCGGGCGCGGCGGGATGGGCGTCGTGTTTGAAGCCGTGCAGGAATCACTCGGAAAACGAGTCGCTATAAGAGTGCTGCCCCGGCAGTCGTTGCTCCGCGGCAGCGCGTTGAAGCGTTTCGAGCAAGAGGCGCGGATTGCAGCCCAGCTCCACCACACCAACATTGTCCCGGTCTTTGGCGTAGGCGAACAGAACGGATACCACTATTTCGTGATGCAGTTTGTCGATGGCGTGGGGCTGGATGCCGTGATCGAGGAACACGCGAAGAAGAGGGCACAGGGCGGACCGGAACTTGACGCCGTCCTGCGGCAGCTCGGCCCGCCGGACTGGCATGGGGTGGCGCGGGTCGGTCAACAGGTAGCAGACGCGCTGAGCTATGCACACCAGCAGGGCACCCTTCATCGTGACATCAAGCCGGGCAACCTGATCGTGGATCGCAATTCCAATGTCTGGGTCACGGACTTTGGCCTGGCCAAATCGGAACAGAGCGACTCGCTCACCGTCTCGGGTGAGATCTCGGGGACGCTCCGGTACATGGCGCCTGAACAGTTGTCTGGAAACGCCAGCACACAGTCTGACATTTACAGCCTCGGGATCACGCTCTACGAATTGCTTACGCTCCAGCCGGCCCTCGAAGAGACCGAGCGAAGCTCACTGATTCAGCGCATATCTCAGGGGCCACCGGTTTCGTCTCTTCGGCAGATCGAGAGCAGCATACCGCGCGACCTTGAAACCATCGTCCTGAAGGCCGTATCACGTGAACCATCGCACAGGTATGAAACTGCGGCGGACCTGGCATCAGACCTCGGCAGATTCATTGAAGGCCGTCCGATTCGGGCCAGGCCCATCACTTCATTGGAACGTTTCGCGCGATGGTGTAAGCGGAATCCAGTTATCGCAGCCCTGCTCTCTCTTACTTTCTCGCTGTCCGTTCTCGTGGCCGTTGTTGCCGCAGTGGGTTACGCCCGCACAAACACCGCCCTGAAAGGTTTGAACGTCCAGCGACAGAAGGCAGAGGCGAATGCCGCGCTGGCAACCGAGACCTTCGACCAGATGTTTACGGAATTCGTACCGGCGAGGATCGGCCTGGTCCGAGAGGCGCGGTACGGCGAATACGGCATGGTCGAATCCGGCGATTCGGGTGACACCCTCGTCTCGCGAGACATAGCTACCTTGCTGGAAGGCATGCTCAGATCGTACACGCGCCTGGCGAGCCTGACCGGGAAGGAAGACCAATACCAGGGAAAAACCGCCGAGGCAGCGCGCCAGGTTGGATGCCTGCATCTCGTGCTCGGAAATCACAAAGATGCCGCCGAGTCATTCAGAAAGGCATTGGACATCTTCGAGTCGGACAAGACGGAGATCGAGAACTCTGAATTGATGCGCGCCATCGTCTGGAATCGAATGGGCCTGTCTTACCAGGGCAACAGGGTGGCCGACAAAGCTCGTGATTCGTTCCTTAAGGCGCACGAAATCCTGGAGGGATTG
>JASLXP010001191.1 GCA_030740295.1 Planctomycetota bacterium | reverse complement strand
ATCAGTAGCCAGCCTGACGGGACAGAAACTGATGGTCTGGGATCTCCAGTCTGCAAAGCTCCTGTATGAGATTCCGCTGAACCTGCGTCTGTCCAATTACAGCATGGACTGGGTCACCGAGAACCACATCCTGATCGGTGACCAGCATCTCATCGACCTCGAACGTCGAGTCGTCCTCTGGCAGTATAGTTTTGAGGCAGGGACGGGGACCGCGAAAGGGTCTTTTGCCGGACGATACTGGTATACAGTTGGCGGTGTAAGACAATCGAGGAAGCTGGTGTCCGTTGAATTACCACACCCGAAGGCTGTGCAGACTGCACAGAAGATGGCCGACGAAATCATGGTGCTCGCACCGGGAAAAACAGTGAGTCTTGTCACGAAGATCTCAGGTACTCCTCAACAGCAGAAATGGGCCACAGACTGGCTGAGATACAATCTCAAGAAGAACGAACTGAAGGTCACACCCGGTCAGAATCTCACTGTAGAGGCCACCACTGCAAATGGTGAAACCAAAGAGCGCAAGTACAAATCATTCGGCCGCGCCGGAAACGAGAACCACAAGGTCACCCAGAAGATCAGCAAGGTCGAGGTTAAGGAAAAGGGCAGAAAGGTGTGGGAGGCCAAACATGTGAACAACGGCCCAATCTTCCTGAATATGAAAAAGGGAGAGTCGATCGCCGATGCCCTCAGACGGCACATGGTCTTCAACCTGCAATTCTTCAAAGACGTTCAAATACCCAGGCTGCTGGCTCGCCCGGGAGAGGGAGGGTCCTACGGAAGTTCGAAGCTGACAGCCGCCGGCGTCGAAGACATTCCTTGAGGCTGGACTGATTACCAGCACGGGCTGGCATATCCATTCAGAACCCTTTCAATACAGTTTCTCACTCAAATACTCATTGCTCCTCGCCCCCATGAACAGCTTCGAAATGCGTCGTCGTGACTTCCTCGCCACCAGCGCCAGCGGCATTGGTGGGGTCGCCCTCACCTCTCTGCTGCAACAGGATCTTCTTGCGGCCAGGCAATCGGATGTATCGAAGAGAACCGACCCGCTTGCGCCGAAGTCCTCGCACTTCCCTGCTAAGGCAAATGCCTGCATTTTTATCTACCTCGCCGGCGCGCCCAGCCAGCTCGATCTGTTCACGCCCAAACCGAAGCTCAAGGAGCTTGCAGGACAAAAGCTGCCCGATTCGCTCGTGAAGAATGTGCGGTTTGCATTCATCAATAAAAATGCGGGCGTCAAGCCATCGACTCGCTACTTCAAACAGCACGGCAAATGCGGCATGTGGTGGTCAGATCGTCTGCCCTACCTTGCCCAGCACAGCGATGACATCTGCCGCATCACGACCATGCATACCGAGGCGTTCAATCATCACCCCGGCCAGCTCATCATGAACTGCGGCCATCAGCGCTTCGGGCATCCGAGCGTGGGCAGTTGGCTCAACTACGGACTTGGCAGCGAATCGCATAACCTTCCCGGCTACGTCGTCCTCACCGCCGGCCCCGCAGCCCGCGGCGGCGCGACCAACTGGTCGAGCGGATTTCTTCCCTCCACATATCAGGGAGTGCTGTTCAGAAACCAGGGCGAGGCCGTCCTCAACCTTAACAACCCGGCAGGCATCAGCCGCGAGGCCCAGCGCAAAACACTCGACGCGATCGGAGCGCTCAATCTGGAACGGCACAAGGCCCTGAACGATCCGGAAATCAAGAGCCGGATCGCCGCATACGAGCTCGCCTTCAGGATGCAATCGGCCGCGCCCGAACTGATCGACACCAAAGACGAAAGCAAAACCACCCTCGATTCCTACGGCGTCAGCCGCGGCGGGGTCCAGGGCTCATTTGCCAACAACTGTCTGCTCGCGCGCAGGCTCGTCGAACGGGGTGTCCGTTTCATCAATATCTACCACGGCGGCTGGGATCAGCACGGAAACCTTGAGAACGGACTCAAGGCCAACGCGGCGGTTGTGGACCAGCCCGTGGCTGCCTTGCTCACTGATCTCAGACAGCGGGGTCTTCTGGAATCCACGATGGTCGTTTGGGGCACGGAGTTCGGCCGCACGCCGCTCGCCCAGGGCAAAGACGGCCGCGACCATCATCCCTTTGCATTCACCATCTGGGCCGCGGGAGGAGGTTTCCGTCCCGGTTATTCCCACGGCAAGACCGACGACATCGGTTGGGGCATCGAAAAAGACCCGGTCCACATCCACGATTTCCAGGCCACGCTACTCCGTCTCTTTGGTTTTGATGACAAGCGGCTGACCTATCGTTTCAAAGGCCTGGATTTCCGT
>JASLXP010001190.1 GCA_030740295.1 Planctomycetota bacterium | reverse complement strand
CGAGTTTGAGTTGGTCATCAAAGGGAACAGAAGCGCGCCGTGATGGAGTAACTCCATCGTACACAGGTTAAAAGTTGAAGTTCTGTTTTCTTGGCAAGAAATTTCTCAAGGTGATTCAGGATTCAGGATTCAAGATGCAGCCGACAATGAACTTGCATCCTGCATCCTGAATCGTGATCCCTACGGCAGCCTTCGCCGCAACCAAAAAGAACTGCTGATTCTCCTGAAACCATTTCAGAAATCCGAATAAAGAATGATGATTTTTGATTTCTGATTTCTGATTTCTGAAGTCAAGCATCTGTTTAAGCAGCACACTTCTGACTTCGAAAATCAAAAATCAGAAATCATCACACTTCATTCAATTCCTGAGCAGGCTGCAAGTGTTGGTGCTGCTGAATGTTGAATCATGGGTTTTGAGTCACTTTCAAAGATTTCTCGCCCCAAAAACAGAAATTCAACTTTTAACCTGTGTACGATGGAGTTACTCCATCACGGCGCGCTTCTGTTCCCTTTGATGACCAACTCAAACTCGCTTACCTTCCCTTCATGAGCCAGGAAACTCAGAAGCATCTCGCACGCATGAACCGGATGTGCCGTGCGCTCGTTCACAGCCTTGATACGCGCAGCATTCTGGTGCAATCCTTCAACGCAATGGTGGACATTGATGCGGGTGAGAGGGGCGTCCTCTACCTGCTGGACGAAGATGAATTCAGCACAGCACTCACAGCGGGCGTCTCTGCAGAGGAAGCGGACAGTTTGCTGAATCCCGGGGATGCTCCTATCGAGGCCTGGCAGGTCGGCATTCAGTCGGGGCGTTTCAGGACGTCCGGCGAAGAGTTTCAGGCGATATTCATTCCTCTGCGCGGGGACACGCGGACGTTCGGCGTTCTGGCTGTCGAAACCGGCGAGACGATCGATGACGAAGTGATGGATATCTGGGAAGAACTCGGAACTCAGATCGGCCGAGCCGCGGAGAACGCAGAGCTTTTTGCTGTAGTGCAATCTTCACGTGACAGATTCCGCCAGCTTATTGATACGGCCAATGCAGTCATCGTCGCTCTTGACCGAAGCGGCAACTACACCCATTTCAACGACACAGCCGAGGCGCTGACTGGATACAAGCGTGAGGATCTCGTCGGCCGGCCGTTTGAAGCACTTGCTTTGGAGAACCAGCGTGAGGAGGCCCGGCAGCTTTGGGAAAAGATCTGGACTGCTGAAAAAACAATCGATTTTGAATTGCCCATCACCACGCACACAGGTGAAGAGCGGCTTATCATCTGGAGCACTGCCGAAGATCTCGATATTCGTCAACAGAAGATCGGCGTGGTCCTTGTCGGACAGGACATCACTCGGCAGCGGGAGCTCGAGCGGTCCCTGCAACAGTCCGAAAAGCTCGCGGCGTTGGGCACTATGGTTTCCGGAGTCGCACACGAGCTGAATAACCCACTTACCGCGGTCATTGGATTCTCTGAACTGCTCGCCATGGACGATTCGATTGATGAGAGCATCAGAGCCGAGGTGAAGACGATTCATGAACAGGGACAACGGTGCCGCGAAGTCGTGGATGGACTGCTTCATTTCGCCCGAAAAGACATGGGCGCCCGGCTGGGTGTTGAAGTCAATGAACTTCTACAGGAATGCATCCATCTTCGTGAATACCACTTTCACCTGGAAAACATCGGGCTGGAAACGACGCTAGCCGACGACCTGCCCGCCATCATTGGCGATCCCGCCCAGCTCAAAACCGCCTTCCTGAACATGATGAATAACGCGCACGACGCGATGGTCGAGCATGCGGGCGAGGGGAAGATGTCTGTGCGAACCCGCGCTGCGGATGAAATGAAAATTGAAGTTCAGATCCAGGATACCGGCCCCGGAGTCGCCGATCCGGAACGTATCTTCGAGCCCTTCTTCACCACGAAAGAGATAGGCAAAGGTACGGGGCTCGGCCTCAGCGCCACATACGGCATCATTTCAGAACACGGCGGTGCAATCCGTGCCGAGAATCTGGAAACCGGCGCCCTGTTCACCATCGAACTGCCGATCGCTTCCGTCGCATCCCTCAACATCGAAGAGCTTCAAGCCACGGCCGCCGCGCCGGAAAAGGCCGGCCAGAAAATCATGGTCATCGACGATGAGACCGCGATCGCAAGCCTTCTTTGCCGAGTGCTCGATACACAGGGCTTTGTAACAAGACTTGAGCATTCGGTGGACGAAGCATTGCCGGCCCTTGAAACCGAAGACTTCGACGCAATCATTTCGGACGTTCGAATGCCCGGCGAACACGACGGCCAGTCGTTGTTTGCCTGGCTTCAGCAGCACCGACCGGAAATGGTCCACCGCATCGGTTTCATTTCCGGCGATCTTGTTTCGGACAAGGTCCGCAGCTTTGTTGCCAGTTGCGGGCGACCGGTGCTGGCGAAACCATTCAGCATCGATGAGTTTGTTGAAATGATCGGAGAGATTGCCGGCGGAAAGCCGTGAGCCATCCTTGCGAAAGACCCTCCTGCCACGCAGGTGAATCACGTTGAACAGTTAACTTCCTGAAATTGTTCCCCTCAGAATGCCATCCACTGAACGACCCAATATTCTCATTTTCATTCCGCACGACCTGGGCGACCACCTGGGCTGTTACGGCAAGCACACGGTACAGAGCCCGGAACTGGATCTGTTTGCAGCCGAAGGTGTCCGGCTGACGAATTGCTTCACGACGGCAGCCGAATGTTGCGCAAGCCGCGGCGGCCTGTTCACCGGGCTCTACTCGCACCAGCATGGGCAGATGGGGCTGACTCATTTTGGCTGGGAGTTTTTTGCGGAAACAAAACATCTCGCCGCGCATCTTGCCGACGGCGGGTATCAGACTCACCTGTTCGGCATCCAGCACGTCACACGAGGCGATCCGTCGCGGCTTGGTTTCGAGAATCACCACGCCTTGAACGCGCCCGACTGCGAAACCATCTGCGAATCTCTGAAGGGCTTCCTGAAATCGTCTGACGCTGATTCCGACCAGCCCTGGTTTGCGCAGGTTGGATTCAGACAGGTGCATCGGGGTTCACGATGGCCGGAAGCGGTAGACTTTTCTTCTGACGATATCGAGGTGCCGGCCTACTTGCCTGATAACGAAACTTCTCGGGACGAGTTCGCCCGCTATCACCAGTGCATTAGAAACCTGGACTCGCAGATCGGACAGGTGCTCGAAACGTTGCAGGCTTCAGGCAACGCTGAAAACACCCTGGTCGTTTTTACGACCGACCACGGCATTCCTTTTCCGCACGCAAAATCCACCTTCTACGATCCCGGCATTCGCGTGACCTGCCTCATCCAGTGGCCCGGCCAGTTCGAGGGCCGCAGAGAGCACCAGGAGCTCATCAGCAATATCGATATTTTTCCAACGGTTCTGGAAGCTGCCGGCGTGGCTGTTCCTGAATCGTGCGAGGGACGCAGCTTTCTACCGCTTCTGAATGGCGAGCCGTATGAAAGACGAAACGAGGTTTTCGGTGCGCTCTATTACGATGTGGCCTACGACCCGATGCATTATGTGCGAACCGATCGCTACAAATTCATTCGCTCCTTTGCATGCACTGCGGAGGATGCCGAAGGAGCAGACCCGAGCTCACTTCCGAAAGACGATACCGGCCTGTGGATTCGGCTGGACGACCTGGATGTTCAGAACAGCGACACCTGGAAAACCATCGCGGGCCCCAACACAGAACGCCCCGCGGAAGAACTGTATGACCTGGAGGCCGATCCACTGGAACAGAAGAATCTTGTGCATCATCCAGGCCACGCTGAAATATTGAGAACACTGAGAGGTCGAATGGATGCAATGATGGAAAGGACTGATTCTCCGTTGCTTTCCGGCCACGTCCTGCCTTCGCTGTCCAGCTCAAACAATCAGCCGATCCGGTGAAAGAAATGAAGCCCAAAGGTGAACTCTTCGCAGGCTTCGCGCGCAGAGAAATCACTCCTCCTGCTGGCTCGCCCATGGCCGGGTTCCCCGACCGGAAGCCGGTGATGAAGGCGCGTATTGCCGAAGGCGCGCACGACCCTCTCTACGTGCGAGCCCTCGCACTTCGGCAAGGGGACGAAATTGCCATCATCTGCTCGGCAGATGTTCTGTGCATTCAATGGCCGGACGTGGATGCGATCCGAAACGCATTTGCCCAACGCACGGGAGTTTCTCCCGGAAACCTGATCCTCTGCGCGACCCATACCCACAGCGGCCCGGAGGTCTCCTATCTGTTTGGCGGCACCCCCGACGACCAGTCTGCTAAGCTCCTCCGAGAAAAAACCGTCGAGGCCGCAGAAGCGGCACTGCACAATTGCGGGCCCGCGAAGCTGTCGCTTGGCGTAGCCGAGGAAGACCTGAGCTACAACCGTTTGAAAATCCATCCGGAAGGGAAAGCGCAGTGGGTGTCCAGAAATCCGGAGCGGCAGAAGATCGGGCCGGCGGATCAAAAGATCACCGCACTGAAACTGGATGCCATGGACGGCAGCCCTGTGTCCTCTGTGGTGCATTTCGCCGCACACCCGGTCATCCTGACCAACCCCAACCGCAAGTTCTCTGCGGAATTTCCGGGGGCGGCCCTCAGTTTTCTTGAGAAGACTGGAGTTGGGGACACGGTGTATCTCCAGGGCGCAGCGGGCAACCTCCATCCCTATCAGGCCATCACAGACAGTTTCGATTCCGTGCTGGAGATGGGAACTCAGCTCGGTCGGGTCGCATCAACTGCCCTGCAAACGGCAACGCCTGTCAACAGTGTCAACCTCGAGATTCGCACCATCAATGGCGAACTGCCACATCGGCTGAACTCATCGATGACCGTTCGCATGGAGATCAAGATCCTGAAGATTTCTGAATGCCTCGCTCTGGTCTTCTGGCAGGGAGAACCGTTCGTCGAGCTATCGCTCGCGCTCCAGTGGCGTTCGCCAGTCCGGCATACGATTGTGGTCGGTTACAGCAACGGCTGGACAGGATACGTCCCACACCGGCGCGCGTACCACTTTGGCGGGTATGGCGTAGATGCCTACAACCTCGACCCGGACGAATTCTCACGAACCATGGCCTCGCCCGGTACCGGAGAGTGGATGATCGACGAGACCATACGCTGTCTGGCCTCGATCAATTCAAAGGCCAGCAGTTCGGGACAGTGATCTTGATTAGGATCCCAGAGGATCTCCGAGCATCAGTGGCCCTGCAGGTAATTCCGATAATCTTCGGGGAGGGGAGGCGGATCCATCAGGTGATAGACCGCTTCGTAGAAACTTCTGGCCCCCCTGTAATCAGGTCGTGACCCCTCAATGAAGGGGATGTCCTTAATCGTGGAAACGCCGAAGTAGGGCCTCAAGTACCAGGCACACTGTCCTCCAGCGAAAAGACTGATGGCCAGCCACGACAGAATGATCAGAACCGACTGTCGGTGTTTTACGTTGCAGTTATTCAGCAGATCAGATGCTCTGCGAATGAGCGCTACCGTTCCGCAGGTCGCGATGAAAAAGACGTTAAGCCCCAGAAAGAATGGATATTCGTTCAGGTCCCGGTCGTGGGGCTGGACAATGGTCTTTGCCAGAAAGAGTGAGACAGGACTGAGGGACGCGAGGAGTATGGAAATATCGCGGTAAATCGTGAGGGCATGTTGCACCACATCTCGAAACGTCACCGGTTCGCCAGGAGGATGTGCACCGATGGTGACGTAGACGAAGCCGCGGCAGGCGGACACTCCGCCGTTCCATCCACCCTCTTTTGTGAAGCCGAACTTCTTCTCCCCGTACCCAATCTTCTCCGCGGAGTACTTCGACAGAATGATCGGCGCGTTCGGGTCGCTGACGTCGATCGCCACCAGGTATCTGCCGAAGTCACCTGCGGCGAAGAGAGACGTGCCGTCTTTGGCCAACCGAAAACGAATCGGCCGCTCATACAGCTTAAGCGTCCCTGTCAGCACAGGCTTCGACGCGTCCTTCAGATCGTAGACACTCAGGATTGGCTTTCCGTCCTGCAAACTTGCCACGTATGCCCGGCTGTCCTCGACAACGATTTTTGCATCCTTCAACGGTCGGCCCTTTTTATCCAGAAACTCGCCGACCTTCCTGGGGTGATACGGGTCGGAGAAATCAACGATGATGAGATTCGATGGTTTCGGGACGTAGAGGCTGCGGGCTGAAGCCGCCAGCCGGGCGTGATAGTTGTTCCACATTCCGTCCCAGTAAGTTCCACAGCGTTTGGGTTTCGTCGGGTCGGTGACATCGATGATGATGACCGAGCCGCCAAAGGTCTGGGCAATAAAAGCGTAATTTCCGTGAGCGAGGCTCCAGTGCCCTTCGCCCGCGGTTGCCGTTCCACCGAGCTTGACCGGCTTGCGGGGATCGGAGACATCGAACAGCCACAGGCCGTAGTTGTAGTCGTTCACGTAGGCCAGGTTGTCTTTGATGGTGAGGTTGGAGTACTCGGTGATGTTCGGGTCTTCGTAGCGGGCGACCAGTTTCGGAATCGAGCGGCCGGTAAAGTCCACAACGAACAGGCGGCTGCGGGGTGAGCCGAGATTCAGGCTGTGCTGGCTGCCTTTCTGCCGGCCGTCGATGACGTAGAGGTAGCTCCCCTTCAGGGCCACGTCGCGAATGACCATCCGAGTTTCCTTGAACGTGTAGTGCTTGCCCCGCTTTGGTCGCGTGGGATCGGTGATGCCGTAAACGATGAAGGTATCGCCGAGCCGCATGGCCAGCTTGGTCTTACCCACAGCGGCAATCCCGGCCATTGCCTCGGTATCGAATTTCTTCTCGAGATCTTTCACCTCTTTGCTCAGGTCCAGTTCGATGCCTTTGGGTTCGTCCGCTTCTTCCGTGGGTTCATCAGGCTCAAGCAATTCCTCTTCTTCGGTCTTCGTCTTTTTCGGCTTCAGATTGGAGAGGCTGACGTTCAGCACCGATGACACCAGCCGCGGCTTTCGCGGATTCTCCAGAGAGATGACGCCGATCTTGGCGGCATCGTCCACCAGGGTGTAGGCAAATCGGCCGTCCGGGGACATGACGAATCGGTGAATCTCTTTTGAGAGTTTCTGCTGTCCGATTTCCGTCGGCGCGTCGGGCTCTGAGATGTCGATGAGTTTGATGTGATCCGCAGACGGAACGTACATGAGCTTCGCTTCGCGATGAAGGGCAGGTACGCCCCGGCCCCACTTCCACGGAATCTGGCGGATGGGGCCGGGATGTTCGGGGTCGCTGAGGTCATCGATCAGGACAACGCCTCCCGCCTTTGCGTCCATGTAGGCTTTGTCACCAGAGAAGACGACCGAGTGGGTGAAGTGATAACTCGGCAGAATCGCGGCGACCTTCGGATTCCGCGGGTCAGAACAATTGACGATCGTCATATCGCCTTCGCCTGCAGGCACGAAAGCGAAATCTCCCTTTACCGCGATGCGACCGCTTCCGGGCACTCCGAAGCCGGTATTGAAGCGCCCTGCCAGCCTCGGAGGATCGGCATCGCCTTCGGAGAATTTGAATCGCCCGGCGACCGGGTCAATGGCCAGCGTGCCTGGCGGAACGCGGATGAAGGGCCAGCCCTTCGCATCGCTCAGATCCCGGCCCAGCGGCAACAGACGCTCGTTGCCGGTCTGCGTCGCATACTTTCTCGAACAGGCGTCGATGCCGTCGACGAGAATGCGAAAGCCTGCCGGTCTGCTGTAAAGTGCCCTGACTTGTTCACGAGAAATCTGTGCGCCGTTCTTCTGTTTCATCGGTGCGCCGAGGTGGAAACACCCGAGCTTCTTCTCAGTGGCTGCGAGCCAGGCAGCGAGATCCCTTTTCGCCTTTGCGCCGACTGCAACAAATCGCGGGGTGGATACGCCGGCGCCCAACCGGCAGAGGACACACCAGAGCCCGGCCGGGAGCTGACGCAATGCAGAACGGCCTCCGTCGACCGGTTGTGTCAGTTGAACCGGACAATTGCTTCGCCCGGAAGCTGGCACTGTCGCCTCAGCCGTGTCCCAATGAGTTGGAAGAGGTTTTCCCTTTTGCCAGTCGGCAAAAGATAGAAGTGAACCTGCAGCAGAGATGGTCCGTTCGTCGGGCGAGCCGTTCTGAATGACGAAATTAACTCGCCCATCCGCGTACGAGGCTGTGAACTCAAGGTAGCGCACAAACTCCGGTTCCTCGAGGTGGAGAGTCGACGGCTTCGCATCCGTCTTGCGAAAGACGATGTATTTGAAGGTCACCGGATATTGTGGCTGCCGCAGAAGAGCGCCCGCTGGTTCCGATGGCCCCACGTTCATGGTCATCCTCCTCCAGCCTTTCAGTTCGGTTCTGCATGCGAAGGGAGCCATGAACTCCTTCCCCGCGGCATCCACCGTCACACCGAGAATCTCGCAGGCCGAAAGATCGCCATGAACCCACATGTCGACCTGCTGCTTCCGGTTCCGATCGGCAAAGGCCGGATAAGTTCGCAGGACTGCGTGGCCACGGCGCCGAAGGATCAGGTGCTTCCCGTTGCCGCCCTCGCCGAGTTTCACCGCGAGCGAGTAATATTGATCCCTGGCAACCTCGTGGGTGAGCGCCACTTGCCCGGTGTCTGCCAGGTCACCGAAGACGAGCCAGTTCTGCACCTGTTTCGCGTCCGAGCGTTTCAACGTATTGGCAAGCCCGAACGGCATGGGCTCCGGATAAGTCTCGGCAAGCCACGGCTCTCCGGTCGCATCGTCTCCTGCAAAGAGCACCACCTTGTCGATACGGACGGGCAATTCTCTCGATCGCAATGAGACAAGATGCGTGCCCGGCAGCAGGCTGACCTTCGGTGTGGCTAGCCAGTGATACCGGTCGTAAACGCCGCTGGACAATTGCCGGAATCCTTCCTCGTCAAAGCCGAGGAAAAGGGAATTCGCATCCCCGGCGATCGTGTTTTCCAGGTCGAAGTAAACACGCGCATACGCCCGGACGCTGGTCTGGGTTTCGACAGAGATCAGCCCGTTCACCACGCTCCCGCCTTTCCTGAAAACGACCGCCCTGCCGCCGGACGCGGCGTCTCGCATCGTCGTCGCTTGGATCTCTTCCATCTCCTCCGCTTCGAGCGCCAGAGTTTCCTGCCCCTTTTTCAGGGTCCATTCTGGCCTTGCCTTTTGCCGGTACAGAGGCGACTTCAGCTCTCGATACCAGTCTTCCATCACGATCTTTTTGGGGTCTCCGCCATAAAGGACCAACTGATCGATGGCGAGCCGCGTCCGGCCGGAGTGCAGCGAGAGAAGGTGAATGCCTTTCGCCAGGCTCACCCGCGGTCCTACCCGCTGCCAAATCCAGCGGTCGTTCTCACCGAGCCCCAGACGTCCGAAGAGGCCGCCGTCGATAAAGACGAAGACTGGGCCTTCGGCCCTGAAAAGATCATCCCCATCGTGAAAGGTCTTTGCCAGAAGCTGAAAATCGGCATCTCTGACCACATCGAGCAGAAAGCTGATCTCACTCGACTCGCTCGACATCGAGACGGCAATCGGCTTCTCACCGACAGGTTTCTTTGCGCCGCGCAGGACGCCGGCCGATTCACCTTCGATGGTCACTCGCTCATCAGCGACCTCGAACACCCTCTGCGCGGGGCTGCCCTTCGCCCACAGAGCTGAAACGCCCAGGCGATACCATCCTTCCCCGGCGTAATCCTTTCCTGACCAGAGGACCAGTTTGTCCATATCGAAGGCCGCGCTTCCTGATATTCCGATCTTCCGCGTCTCGAATTCCTTGATCTTGAATCGCCCCAGGTTGAGCCATCTCCAGGATCCGGCAGTGTTCGTCTTGAGGATCTGCTCCTCATCGCCGAAGGAGAAAGTCACTGCCGCGGCCATCCCTTTGACCGCGGTTACACGGGGATACCGCATCCGCAACAGGAAGACGAACTCGCCGTCATCGAATACGTCACGAAGCTTTCCGCGAAGCGATACCTTTTCGGGAAGGCGCACAAAACGGATTCCACTTTCTTTGAGGACTTTTCCGCCCGGTTCACCGAAATCCTCTGCTTCAAGAAGAATTTTCGTCGTCTGCGCGACCAGGCCCGTAGAAGCCAGCAACAATGACAGGAAGTAACGATATGGTGGCCGTGGCAAAGGGAATTCCTCTTTCACTCCATGGTCGCCTTCGATGCGAACTGCCTCGTGGGACAGAATGGCGCTGACTCAACCCATCGTGGCACGGGCGAGCACAGCGTCACGCGATTGGATTCGACAAAAGTCGAGAGGCAATTCAAATGAAGCAAACGACGCCCTGGGGACGGTCTACGCTTGCCCTGGGCTACGTTTTTCAACGCCTTCGGCGTAAAAGACTCGGAAAGGGCGCTTTCTCTGAGATCAGTCTGAACTGCTGCCGGGAACCCAGTACGGATAATGCAGTGCCGGGGACCAGTTGCCGGCGTTGTCTCGCGTGCGCAGATGGAAAAACCAGCGGCCCGGGGAGATGTCATCGAGAGTGGCTGAATTCTGGTCGGTCGTTTTTCCGGTGCCTGGCTGTGTCGAGGGATGCTTATCCATGCTGAAGGCGGAATCACGTATGCCGCTTTCGTCGATTGCCTGCCAGGTGAAATTTGCTTTCGATTCGCCTGGCCCGCTGATGCACAGGTTGTCAAGGTAGAGGGCTGTCCCGGCTTCGTGCCAGTGCCAGGCCGGGTCCTGAAGAAGGAGATGCTGGACGCGATAGCCGGTCAGTTCCGGTTCGTTGGCCTCGATCAGTTCATGGAGATTGAGGCTCAGGTGATGCCACTGGTTGTCCAGTTTAACGCCGGGCACTTCTCCAATACGCACGACGTAATCCGGACGGATACGGGTTTCGGCGATTTTGATGATCAGCCTTCGCCGTTCGGGATCCTCGTGCTTCACATAAGCGGACAATTGGAGCTTCAGGTTCGGCGGGAACTTGTAGTCGAAGTCCACGTAGGGATAGATGGAAGTATCGTAATCATGCGCCAGACGCAGGCCGTATCCGGCGGCTTCGGCGTTGCACGTGGCGCGTGCGCAGTAGTCCTTTTTGTCATCGTCCCAGACGCGCTTCAGTCTCGTCCCGCTGCCCCATTGCTCCAGCTTTCCCAATTCATCGGAGAAAGATTCATAGGTCCATTTCACCTGGCTTGGACTGTTCAGAGAAGCGACGAATGCGGGTTTGCGGTCGAGGGCGGGATCGAAGGTCCATGACCATTCACGGGGCTCGGAGACATTGCCGGCAAAGTCGCTCGGAGCTTTCATTCTGACCGTGAACTTCTTCGGCTCTCCGCTGCCGATGGTCCGGAATTCAGGCGCTTCCCGGAAATCCCAGGACAACTCCCCAGTCGCGGGGGTGTAGGTCACGCCATCGCTGCCTGGACGATAGAAATGACCGTTGATGGTGAACCAGAGTGAATCGGGATCAACGCCCGATACGTCGTCCGTGATTCGTACGGAAAAACGCGCACTGCCGGACCTGGTATCAGGCTTCGGAGTGGGCCTGCCCATGGTTGGGGACTTTGCGTCAATCAAGTACAGGTGATGTCCGGTCTCTCCCCAGTTGCCCGCACGGTCCTGGGCTCTCACGTGAAAGAACAATTCCTGTGTGCCTTTGTTCAAGGCCGCGAGCAGACCTTTCGGCATCGTGCCGGACCGAGTCGAAAACCTGGCGGCCGGCTCGACACAATCAATTGTCTTATCCGGTTTGCCGGTCGGGCCTTCGCTCCAGGAGTAACTGTAGCCTTTGATTCCGCTGGGATCTGTGGCTCGCCATCTCACCCAGCATCCTTCCTTCGGATTGATTGCTGGGATGAGGCGGAAGTTATCGATCCGGTATTTCGCGCCCTCCTGATTACCGGTCCAGCCCCAGTCTCCGAAAGCAAGGCGAGTCACCCCGTGCATCCCGGCGAGGTAGTCCTGGGTATCCAGCATCTTGCGGAGGTGAACTCTGGCCGGGCACCAGCGTCCGTCCGCGCGCACGCCGGAGACTGCGCCAATCGCGTCCAGGCTGTTGCGGTGATCGTTATCGGTGATGGTGACCCGGCGATGCTTTTCATTCGACCACACTCCCAGGTCAAACAGAATGTCGTTCCGATCCACCAGATAATCGAAAAGTAAGAGCGGGTAGCGGCCCGCGTGAAACTTCCGGGTGGTGACTGTCGCGCCGAAGGTGCCGCCCATGAGGTCGTTGAAAAGTTTCAAACAGTAGCGCCCGCCCGCGGCGGTAGTGTTATCTCGCACCAGCAAAGCGTCCCGCTGCCGGCCGGAGCGATCAGGTCCGCCTCGTGTCCATTCGCCGAGGTCGCGCTCAAACGTGTCGTGGATGAAGTAGTCCTCGGTGGCCGGGGCAGCGGGGCCCGATTTATCTCTGCTGAACTTCCAGCGATATTGCCACGTATGATCGAGCATCTCTTTCATGCCTGTCCGCCCCGCGGAAAGTCGGAGGCTGACGGTCTCGCCGTCCTCGAACTGAAGCTCGCTTTCGCGGACATCAAATCTCAATTCCGATGCGCCGTGCTCATAGGACACCGCCGGCGATTCCATGCCGTGGCGGACGTTACCGGCGAGGAGACTGGTGTTCTCGAGATCGAGTCGTGTTGCTTTCTCCGGCGAAAATCGGATCACGATGGTCTCGCCTCCCCAGTCGCCTTTTGGCCGGGGAACGATGCGGTCAATGCTGAGCGATGCGGTATCGACCTCGAAGCACAGATGGGACGGCGCGGTCCGCTCGCCGTCCGCGTTCTGGCCCTGTGCATGGAGGTACCAGCGCCCGGGAGCCAAATCCTTTTCGTGAAGCCAGGGAGTGGTAAGCGGTCGAGTGCCGGGAGCCGTATCCGGCCTGGCGTCGATGCCGTAAGCCAGGTCGAGGGGTTGGCCGTCGGCTGCAGCAATAAAGAAGCGCGGCTCGCCGCCGGACGAGATGATACGGAAGTTGTCCAGGTGAAAGAACGCTCCGGCAAGATTCCCGCCCAGTCCGGCGTGCAGGTAGCCTGCGTGCAGATTGCCGAAGGTCATATTTTCCGCGATGAGCTCTGCCCGGTCGGGGTAGATTTCTCGCAGAGCGCGGGAGAGGGGAAACTCAGCACGATGCCAGCGTCCGTCACTCCGAACGGCGATGGCGCCAATTCGTTTCATGTTTTCCGTGCTTTCGCCTCCGGCAGTCAGTTCAATGAAGTGGCGCTTTTCGAAAAGATCGAAGTAGAAGTTGACCATCACTCCTTTCGGGATGCGGTAGTCGAAACCGAATTCAACGACGTTGGCGAGATCGGTCTTGCCGCTCGGAAGCCGTGCGGCAAAATCACCGCCGCTGTGGACATTCGTGAGCTTGAGGCTGGCTTTGCCGCGGCCGGCGGTCGTTTCGTCCAGTTCCAGGAAGGCCCCCTGATCCCCGCTGGGGTTCGACCAACTGTCGAGAGAGTCCTCAAAGCTGCTCAGGATTCCGGGATGCGACTCGGATTCGATCCGAAGTGCCAGGGGGCGCGATGCCTTCTCCTCCGGCAGCGCCGCCAACACGGGCCGAAGCCGTTTCTTTTCATAGCTGAGTTTGGCCCTCGCCAGAATGATGCTGTTGTCGCGGGTCCACAGGGCCAGACGTTCGCCCTTCAGCGGCTTCGGGTCTGCGTAGCTGAGCACGAGTTGGTTGTCGAAGTAGTAGGACAGCCGGTTCCCCTGTTTGCGCAGCTTCACGTAGAACCATCTCCGGTGAAGGTCGTCGAGAGACGGAAACTTCAAACGTGTCGGAGGCACCAGGGGACGGTCCGTCTCGGCGACCACTTTGCCGTTGCGCAGAATTCGCGTCCAACGAGTGTCCCACCCGGAAAGCACGAAGGTGTAGCCACTGAAAACGTCTTTGCCGTTGCCGCCGACCGTGAGATTGATTTCGCCGGGCCGAGGGTAGTAGGGCTGGAGACCGAGGTTCTTGTGGAGGTAGCGCATGGCCGCAAAGAATTCGACGGTGAGATCGCCCTCGAAATTCGCTTTGTGCCATAGCGAGGCCAGGCCGTCCGCCTCGCCCGCCATGAATCCCCAGCGGGGGTCGCAGGCGAATTTATTGCTCACTTCCCACCGACCTGCGGGCTCCCAATCCACGGCAGCGCGGTCGAAGGGATAGTCCGCGACGTCCCTTCGCCTCACTTCGAGATAAGTCGGCGCTTTTGCCCCATCAACAGTCGCGCCCAGCCGCGTCCCC
>JASLXP010001189.1 GCA_030740295.1 Planctomycetota bacterium | reverse complement strand
AGGTGATGGTGCGCGTGAAGTGAGAGATGGTGAGATTCGTGAAACTGCGTGGGGTTTTGGCGGCCCGGAATGCTCATCCAAAATTACTCATTACGCTTCCCCCATCAGTCCAGCATCTCGTCTGGATTCGAAAACTTATGGGGCAGGTACTCCTCCGTGATGAAAGAGATGCCTTTGCTGCTCAGTGCCTCTATCTCGTATTTCATTCCGTTATCGAGCATGAGCTTGATCTCGGACTGCCAGTGCTTTTTCTGAAACCAGGGATATTTCTTGATCTGCCTGGCGCGCGCGATGTCGGTCTTATTGAGACGCAGTTTGTTGTCATTCGGCAAGTCAAACCGGTCCTTGTCTTCGGCGCTGAGACCGATGAATTTGGCTTTGGGTACGGCCATCCGAATACTTTCGTAAGCAAGGTTGATACTGCCCTGCTTGATCACTGAATAAATGTAATACCCCCACGGATCGTTATCGGTCAGCACAAACACATCGAGTTTGGCCTCATCGGCAAAGCGGTAGACAAGGCGGCGTACACCCCGTGACGGCTGGCCTCCGCCGTGCAGCAGGATGCAATTGTAGTCCTTCCAGAATTTGTCCTCGTTCAAGCGCCTCCAGACCGCGTCTTTCTCAACCAGGAGGACGAAGTCGGCATTGATCTCAACGAATTCGATGACGTCCGGTTCGACGATGGATGGAATGTTATACCCGCCCGACCCCATGCGACGGCAGTCAATGGTATCGCCGGAATCGATCAGTGTGACATTGCCGACCATCGCGCCGCGGTTGCTTGCGAACAGATTCAATTCCTCGCGCAGGGTGTCGATAGTAACTTCGAGATCCTCCAGGCATGCATCGCTCTCGGCCTGATCCTCCACTGATTCAACCATTGAATTCGGGATGGTGTGCTTGACCATATAAAAGAGGTCACGGATAGAAGTGGTCTTCCCCTGATCGAGCAACTGCTTACATGCTTCGGCGACCAGAAAGGTCTGCATAAACTTTTTCGCCATACCTGTATTAAAGAAAAGGCGATCCTGTTTACTGTTGCCGAGCTCGATAATGGAACGCCGCTTGTTAAAGCTGACGTTCGACAGGGAACGGACGGGAATCGACAGCTTCGGGCTGCGGCGTCGATCTATATCACGAATCGCCTGGTGGCCCATATCGGTGAGTTTCTTGAGGACGCGTTCAGTACGGTCTTCGGAATCTTTCTTTCGTCTGGCCATGTTTTGAATAGAGAGGTGGTTGAGTAGTGGATTGTTCGGAGGTGAATCGTTAGCCAGCCTCTTCAGCTTCGGCAAAGAGATCCAACTGGGCCTCCGCATTACCGTTTCCGTTGCTGTTGCCATTGCCGTTCTCGACGACCATGGATTTCTTGGCGACCTTTTTGTTAGCTCTTTTGTCCTGCCTGACCTCTTTGCGATCATTGGCGTCGGCACGCTCTGTCGCACGTTGGGCGATGGCGACCAGACCGTCCTGAATAGGCTGCTTGGGTTCGCCTGTCAGGCGGTGCACGCTTTCGGCGAGCTCCTGGATGTAGAGCTCGAAGATGTTGCGGCGTTTGGCCTGCGCCTGTGCGAGCTCCCGGCCTCGGAGGTGGCGTGAAAGACGTCTGCCGCATTCCTGGATGGCCAGCTTGAGCTCCTTGAGGATGACGTCGTAAGAAGCGATGGCCTCCTTACTTTCCGATGTGAAGGGAACCCAGACAGAGGCAAAGTGGACCATGATCACTACAGGGCCTTCCGGCATACCCCCGCGTCCTTGTGAGAGGCGATATGATTTCCAGTCGACATCCGATACAGCCTGGGTGACCGCACAGGAGCCCGGCTGATATTGAAGCGGCACGCGGTTGGCAATTCGCATCACCTGGACCGTGCCGTCCGGCGGGATATCGCCGCCATAGGCGAGCGCCACTTCCACCTGGAACGGATTGCCGCGATACACGGAAGGAGAGCGGGTAAATGAAGTGTAAAACTCTGCGTCGAAATTCTGCTGTAGACCTTTAATGAGGAGTGCCTCGCCAATCGGGGAGATGCAATCGGTGGGCGGGTTCATCAGCTTCGTTGCGTTGATGGCCTTGTAGAGCCGGTCGGCTTCGGTCCGTGCGATACGGCTCGGCCGCGAGGTCGGCTTCAGCCTGGCAGCTTCGCAAATCTGTTTGGCGACCCGTGAGCTGACTCTGCAGAAATCCTGATTCAGAAAACTGCTGATGTTTCGGCACTTGGTGTCGTGCATCATTTTGGTCAAGACGCCCAGCTCGACACCGTATGGGTGCGGTTTAATCTCCCTGGGCTCTTCCGGCAGCTCTTTAGTGGCTCGCTCGATATTCAGCTTTTCGCCGTCCGGGCCAGCGTAAGTAATGGTCGCATGCGGGTTAGAGACTGCGGTGAACCTGAGGTACTCGAGAACAGACTGCCTGCCTTTTCCCGCCTTGCCTTCGAGCTCGATCTCGATGCGTGTGCCTTTGGGATGTTCCCATGGAACTTCTTCGTCCGTCTGAATGATCGGATTGTTGGTTTTGGTGTCGATGCGAATCTCAAAGTAGCTGCCCCTCTTTTTTCTGGGCGAGATCTTTGAAGTCACCTTGATGGGCTTGCCGGTCGTAAGCTGCCCATACATCGCCGCAGCGGAGATGCCGATGCCCTGCTGACCGCGGGACATCTTGAGCCGGTGAAATTTGGAACCATAAAGCAGCTTTCCAAAAATCTTGGGGATCTGGGCTTTCACAATGCCGGGCCCATTGTCGCGCACGATGACTGTCAGGCGCTCCGGATGATCGGGAACGGGCCGGACCTGGACATCAATTTCAGGGGTGATGTGCGCTTCCTCGCATGCATCGAGCGAATTATCCACGGCTTCCTTGACCGCGGTTAGAAGAGCACGTTTGGGATTATCAAAGCCGAGAAGGTGGCGATTGCGGCTGAAGAATTCAGAGATGGAGATCTCACGTTGTTTCTTGGCCATCGATTGGGCACTTGCAGGCCCGCTTTTCTTCTTTGCCATATGCTTTGCGTTCCTCTCAAAAGAATCGATCAGAATGCCGTCGCTGATGCGCCAGCTCCAGTGAAGTGCCGCTGTTCGCGGCCCCGAGATGTGTGAGCGCCGTTGGGAGCAGCGCGTCTGAGGGAGGTCGGGTCTGGAAGGGACTGGAGTGTAACACAACCACATCCTGTTTTCCAACTCCAAACCACCACAAATTGTGCTTAGAGCCTTTCTAAGCACCGTCTGTGCACCCTTGACACTCTTTCTGGGCGCCGCTAACATGCCGCGGCTTTGTTTACTATCTCATTCAAGTCCCGGGAGACCCAACTTTGAAGCTCGCAACCTTTAGAATCAAGGGCGAAGAGAGAGCCGGAGCGGTAGTCGGAAACGCCGTCATCGACCTGCTGAATGCACATGTGGCGGAATCCAGAGCATCCAAGGCAACCGCAAACAAGGGGGCCTTTGCCAGTGTTAGAGATCTGCTTGATGCCGGTGCCAAAGGCATGTCTGCCGCAAAGAAGGCCCATGCGTATGCCATCAAACGACTCGGCGATCCAATCAAAGCCGACGGAAAACTCGCCCACCTGCTGAGCAAAGTGCGGCTGCGTGCGCCCATTACAAATCCTCGCAAGGTTTTCGCACTGGCCGGCAACTATGCTGAGCACATCATGGAAGGCGGAGGACAACTGGCCGCTCAGGACAAGGAAACGCCCCGCGTCTTCATGATGCCGCCGAGCACCTGCATCGCCGGCCCCAAAGAACCTATCATCATCACCAAGGTCTCGAAGACCGTCGACTACGAAGGCGAGCTCTGCATCGTCATAGGACGGAAGGCCAAAGGAGTCAAGAAGAAGGATGCCAAAAAATACATTGCGGGATTCACCATCCTGAACGATGTCAGTGAACGCCGCCTCGTCATCCGCAAGCGCTCAGAGGATCGGCCACAGGACGCCTGGTTCGACTGGCTGAACGGTAAGTGGCTGGATTCGTTCGCGCCCATCGGCCCGGTCATCACCACCTTCGATGAAATCGGCGACCCGCATGATCTCAGGCTGCAGACCCACGTGAACGGCGAGCTCCGCCAAAACGCCAACACAAACCAGATGATCTTTCACTACGGAGACATCGTCCAATACATCTCAGCCATCGTTACCCTCGAGCCAGGCGATCTGATCTCGACCGGCACCCCCGCAGGCGTCGGCCACACCACCAAACGTTTCCTCAAGCCAGGAGACAAAGTCGAGATCGAGATCGACAAAATAGGCACCCTGGTGAACACGTGTAAGAAGGGTAAATAGGGCCCCAATTCGTTTGCCCAAATCTTGCCTCAGGATTCACCTGGCCTCTGCCGCACTTCCACCGACCTCGCGTGCGCATCCAAACCTTCGGCGTATGCGAATCGCGTCACATGCCCGGCTTCCGCGGCAAGGGCTTCCGGCTGGTATCGCAGCAGGCTTGAACGCTTCAGAAAATCATTGACGCTGAGTCCGGAGAAGAATCTCGCGCTGCCGCCGGTCGGCAGAACGTGGCTGGGGCCGGCCAGGTAATCACCGACGGGTTCGGGTGTGTGAGGGCCGAGGAAGACAGCACCGGCGTTATTGATTCCGGCAAGAATGGATTCGTCATCATCAGCGATGATTTCGAGGTGTTCCGGCGCGAACTGGTTTACCACGTCAACGCCTTCTCCCATGTCGTTCACGACGACGGCCAGTCCATAATCACGGATGGCCGTGCCGGCGATTTCGGCTCTCGGGAGTTCTGCGAGCTGCCGATCTGTTTCTTCCTGCACGGCAGACGCAAGCCTGGCTGAGGGTGTCACCAGAACTGCGGAAGCCACGGGATCATGTTCGGCCTGGGCGAGGAGGTCGGCG
>JASLXP010001188.1 GCA_030740295.1 Planctomycetota bacterium | reverse complement strand
AAGGGGTAAGCATCGGGCCCAGTTCACTGAATTTTTTGGTGGCAAAATCATAAAGCATCCAATGCTGGTCCTCGCAGGTGACGATGTAGGCCAATCCACGTGACTCGTCTGCCACTACATCCGCAATACCCTGCTTCTTATAGGGCATGCCAAGATTCCTAGCGGTATCGTTACGCGAATCGTAAGTGATGAAATAACCTCCAGCGTATTCGGAAGTGTCCCCCTTCTTTCGATAGCCCTGTTTGGTTCCAGCATAAATAATTCCACTGGGCCCGACATAATTTCGCGTATGAAACTTCGCTTGAGCAGCATAACCTTTAGCTGTCAACCCGCAGACACTGTGGGCATCAACTACAATACGCTGCTTTGCGGTGACCGGATCAAATTCCACGATGTAGGCATTGTGGTTATATTTCGCGGTCCCGATGTAAATGCGCCCGTCGTTACCTTCACATAGCGAGAAATACCCCGACTCATCAGAATGAGTCTCAGGCAGAATATGATGAGCCGTTCCCCAAATGTATTGGAATGGCGGTTTTGCTTTAACCCAAGTAGGTGAAAAAAAGAATCCTAGACATAAAAGATAGAATAAAACGCCTTTCATAATTTGCTTACAGTCTAACGAGCGAATCTAAAATCCCAAGGAAAATGAAATGGAGCGGGTGATGGAAATCGAACCCAACGAACATCGAATCCCCCGTTTTCTGGGAAAATACAGCTCTTCACACTCATCTTTCATAAACAGTAAGATTGAAGTGAGGATTCTCTGAACTTCTCTTTAATCAGGATGGTGGGGTAGGATTCTCTCAAGGCAATGAAAGTACTTATTCTAATTTTTACTGGTTTGTTGTTGGCGTCCACTTCAGCTGCGGAGATTGAGCCGAAGGTGCCGGGCAAGTTGGCCGGGCCTCGCTTGTTTTCTTTTGCGCAGATGTGCGACACGCAGCTCGGAATGGGTGGTTATGAGCACGACGTGAAAACCTTTGGGCTTGCTGTGGCCCAGATCAACAAAATGAAACCTGATTTTGTGGTGATATGTGGGGATCTCGTCAGCAAGGCCAACGACAAATCATGGGCCGACTTCAATCGAATTAAGGCAGGATTCAAAATTCCTTGTCACTGTGCGGCTGGGAATCACGATGTCGGCAACAAGCCGACTGCGGAGTCGCTGCAGGCATATCGTGAAAAGATCGGGAAGGACTACTACACCGTTGAGCACAAGGGTTACACCTTCGTGATCGCCAATACCCAGCTATGGAAGGCACCACTGGAGGGCGAGTCGGAGAAGCACGACAAGTGGTTCAAAGGGGTCCTTGCGGCAGCAAAGAAGAAGGTCAGTCCGGTCGTGGTGGTGGTGCACTATCCGCTCTTTGTGAAGACACCGGATGAGAAGGAAAACTACTACAACATCCCGTCCGCAAAACGCATGGAGCTACTGAAGCTCTGCAAGGAGAATGGCGTGGTGGCCTTCCTGGCCGGTCACACCCACAAATTGGTGGTTAACGAGTACAAAGGGATTCAGCTCGTCAATGGAGAAACCACCAGCAAGAACTTCGACAAGCGCCCGATGGGATTTCGATGGTGGGATGTTGCCGCGAAGGGGAAGATGGTGCACGGATTCGTGGCGCTTGAGGGAATGGACGAATAGCCGATAAGCAATTGCCACAGCGCTGTACCACTCGTGGAGCTTCACGTGACCATGTGGATTCTCCCCGTTTTCAAAGGGAATCTGGCCCTGATTATTTCTGTAACGGAACGATGGGTTTTCCCCAACCGGCCTACTTGTTCAAGAAGAGCTTGCTTTGCACGACAAAGTGAACCAAGTCGCGCAGGCGGTTGCCGTCCTTCTCCAGTTCGGACGTTATTCGGTTGGTTTCGCCGCGATCGCCGGCTTCAAGCAGGCGACCGGTGGCATAGGTCAACATCTTCTCAGTCAGGCAGCGCGCCACTTGTGATTCGCGTTCCATCAGCATGGCTTTGAACTCGACGAGATCTTTGACTTCGTGACCGTTCGCCAGCACTGCGGCGGTATCGATCGGCGGCGCTTGCTTGGCTTTCTTGTCCTCCTTTGGGTAATGATCACGCCAACGCCCGATCGGGTCGAAACTCTCGAGCGCGTGGCCCATGGGATCGATCTTCTGGTGACAACTCCTGCACGCCTCCTGGTCGCGGTGGATCGCTAGTTGCTCTTTGAGAGTTTTCACCCCGCGCAGATCAGGCGAGAGCGGTTCCACGTCGGGCGGTGGTTTGGGTGGAGGAGTGCCGAGAATGTTTTCGAGTACGTACACGCCGCGTACGATCGGTGAGGTATCCACCCCGTTGGCCGTCACGGTCATGACCGCAGGCATGGTAAGCAACCCGCCGCGCCGCGTATCCTCCAATTTCACTTTCCGCAAGTTTTCGCCAAGTACCTTCTGCTTGTAGATCAGTTCGCCGAGCAGCTTGTTCATGAAAGTGTAGTCGGAATCTATGAAGTTGCGGATCGGGCCGTTGTTGTCCAAGAGGTCGCGGAAGAATGCGTCGACCTGCGGGACAAGGTAGTCCTTCACCCGGAAGTAATGCCCGTAGGGACCTCTTTTATCTGGCTCCATGCGCCCCAGTTCGTGCAGCTTCAGCCAACGTTCGGGAAAATGGCGGACAAACGCGGCGGCTTTCGGGTCTTGCAACATCCTCTCGGTCTGACGCCGCAACTCCGCGGAATCCGACAATTTGCCTGCCCGGGCGAGCTTCATCAGCGCTTCATCGGGCATCGACGACCAGAGAAAGTAGCTCAGGCGCGAAGCGAGCGCGAAGTCGTTGAGCTTCCCTGGGTTCTGCCGCAGGTATACGAAGTCGGGCGAACAGAGCATCGCAACGTAGGCGCCTTTCATCGCTTCCTGTTTCGAATTGCCATCCGCTTCCAGTTCTTCCGCCAGATCGACGAAGGTCTCCACTTCCTCGGGCGCGACCGGTCGCCGGTAGGCCCGCTCGGCGAAGGCGTGGAAGAGCTTTTTCAGGTCCGCCTCTTCGAGCGGCCCCGTTCCGTACAGGGCGGAGTGGCTTTTGGGCGGCCACTCTTGGGCCATGGGTTCGATGCGGTAGCTGTGTACGCGGAGAGTCGGCCCGAGATAGCCTTTTTTGAACAGTACTGCAGCGACCTCCTTCTTGAAGTCTTTCTGTTTGCGATCGATCTTCTCGTATTCTTTCGGGTACCATTGTTCGAGCAGGATGTGCCAGGCGTTGTGCCGGAACCAGGGGCCGTTCTCCCAACCGATCCAGGTACTCCATGGATTGTCGATCCAAGTCTCGAAGGAGAAGGTCCGCTTCTTGCCATCGCCGGGCAGTGTCCAACGTTTGATGCGGTCGTGGCGTGGTCCGCGCTTGTGCTCATTGCGCTGCAGGTAGAGACCGATCTCGAATGGTTCGTCCAAGCTTTGGCGTCCCTGATGGATGAGCCCTCCCTCGCGCACCGTCCAGTTGCCCCACGCATCCGCCTTCGGGTTGTGGGCGGAGACTTCGAAGGTGATCCTGTAGTTGGCCGGTCTGCGTATCCCATTGTTGTACTTGTCCGGTCCGATCCGGTTGTAGCGGTCCCAGCGCTGGAACACCTCGTCGTAAGGCTCTTTCTTGTCTCGCTGATACTTGCCGAGGCTCCCTCCGGCCAGCGCCGTGGTGCAAATAGGGGCGGTGAAAGTCTCTGCCTCGAAAGGTTTCTGCGGTTCGTCGTGCGTGGCCATGTCGATGACCTCTTCGCCAGCGCCAATCAGCATCTTTAGGAGGAAGTCCGACATCACCAGTTGCTGGCCGATGTTGTCGAAACCCTCCGCTTCCTCATCGTCCTGAAAGCTCCGCGTCGGCTCGATCGTCTTCTGGGCAGTTATGCCGTTGCCGTTGAAGTCGTAGAGTCCGGATACCACGGTGGGGTCAAAATCGGGATGATTGACGTAGAACAAGTCACGCAGCGTGTTACGCAACTCGAATTTGTTCAGCCGCCGAATGACCGCCTGACCCCCGGTGCTCTTTCGCTTAGCGTAGGCTTGCTGCAACACAGATGTCAGACCCTCGATCACCTTGGCGCTTTCCTCGAAGGGCGGCTGCGACTGCTTCTTCGGTGGCATCTCGCCGAGGTTGAGTTGATCAAGAATGCCTTGCCAGGCTTCGAGCGTCGGTAGTTCGGAAAGATCGGTCTCGAGTGTGTCGAAACGGAAATCGCCTTTTTGTTTCTTGGGTCCGTGGCATTCGAAGCAGTGCGCCTCGAGAAATGGTCTGTGCGCTTCGAGAGCCGGATCGGCCCCACACAAGGATGCGAAGCCGCAAAGAATCGAAATCCAGAGAACTTGTATTTTCACAATGCCCTTCTGTCTTTCGTGCCTTGGTGTCTTTGCCCGATAAACCTAGGCCGATTTTATCTCCAGTCCCGTCAGCGTTCCCGTGCTTGTCCCGAACCGGTCCACTTCCAGGCCAAAGTTCTGCAGCATGGATAACAGCAAGTTGCACGCTTTCACCCGCTCGAATTTCCCCTCGGGCAACACGACGTGCTCGCCCAGTTTGAATCCGCCGCCGGCGAGTACCAGCGGCATGTTCTTGCACGAATGGGTTCCAGTCGCCATGCCGCAGCCAAACAAGATCATGGTGTGGTCGAACAGCGTGCCTCCATTGATCGGGTCTTCCTTCCCCTTCAACAGGTCGATGAGATAGGCCATCTGCGCCATCTGGTTGCTCTCGATTAGTTTCAGGGCCGCGGTTTTCTCCGGGAGCTCCCCGTGGTGAGAAAATCCGTGATAACCGCCCTGCAGGCCGAAGTCCCCATTGGTAAACCCGCTGGTGAGCGTCATGACGCGGGTGGAATCCGTTTCGATAGCCAGCGCCACCAACTCCATCATGATCTTCATTTCATCCGCGGTCTTCGGCTGTGGGCGCGGCTCCTCCAGTTCGGTCTTCGGCTTTGGGCGGTCGAGCCACGGTTCCTGCAAATCGATCTTCTTTTCCAAGCTGCGCACGGAATCGAGATACTCGGCAAACTTCTGCTGGTCTTGTTTCCCCAGTTCACGATTCACTGCCTTGGCTTTGTCGCGCACCGAGTCCAGAATGCTGCCGTGCCGCTTCAGGCGCAGTCGCTCCTGGTTCCTCGCCTCGGCGGAGTCCTCGAGAAACAGCTTGCGATACATGGACGTGACGTCGATGGAGGGCACCTGCACTCCCGTGCGGGTGAAGCTGGTCTGGTTGTTTTCCTTTACCTTGAGTGTCATCGACGGATAGCGGGTCGCCGCGCCGACGAACTCGGCTGCTTTCTGGTCCATGCTGATGTTCCCCTCGGGAAAACTCGACGCCATGTCCGGCCGGATCCCGTTTAGAAACGTCGGCACACAAGCATGTCCGCCAGTCAGGCCGTGATCGAGATTGGAGAACACGGTGAAATCCTTGCGATGCTTGGCCAGCGGTTGCAGCGTCGGCGACAACTCGTAATCGGTCCCGCCGGCGGTGGGGAAGAATGCCTTCTGGTAGACCCCGTAGTTGTTCGATAGGCAGACCATGCGCTTGACGGCTTTTTTGCCATCGGCCGCTCGGGCGACTGGAGATAGAGATGCCATCATCGGGAGGGCGATCGCCACTCCGCCTGCGCGCAGGAAATTTCTTCGGGTCAATGAGTTTCTCATGAGAATGTGCTACCCAGGTTGTGTTATGTGACGTGGTTCGTTGTGAGCCTAGACTGAAACACAGCAAAAATGGCATGTCTAACACGAAAAACAGCACCAATGCAGTTTTTTTGGACAAGCCATGCGCCCACTTCGCCGAGGATATTTAGGCTGGAGGCTAACTTAGTCAGGCATTTCTAGGTGGACGACGCTAATCAGCGCATCTTCCTCGAAGAGGTTTCCTTTTTGTTTTGTTTTGTCATACTTTCTGCCTTGGCAAGTACCGCGATACCATGTTGTTCATCAGGCCCCTGGATTATGTTTAACATCATCACTTCTGCCTCCATTCTCCTCGGCTTACTCATCCCTTGGGCTGCATCTGCTCAAGCCGTCGAACAACCTTTGCGAGCCGGGGCCTACGTGCAGGACGTGACCGGTTCCTTTGACTCCCTCTTGGTCAGCGGAGGTTTCACCGAGCGTCGCCGCGGTAAAATGAATCCTGGTGACCTCAAGGCCCGCTGCTTCGTTCTCCAGCGGGGCAAGGTGAGCATCGCGATAGCCATCGTCGACAGTTGCATGATCCCCCGGACCGTCTGTGACGAAGCAAAGAAGTTAGCCTCGAAGGCCACCGGAATACCCATCGACCGGATTCTCATTGCCGCGACCCACACCCACAGCGCCCCGAGCGTGATGAATTACTGTCTCGGGACCATGGCCGACCCCGCCTACACGAAATTCCTCCCTCCGAAGATTGCCGAGGGCATCCGGCAGGCGCACACCAAGCTTGAACCCGCCCGCATCGGATGGAACCAGGTCCGGGCTCCCGGATTCACCCATTGCCGCCGCTGGATTACCAGACCGGACCGCATGCAGTTCGACCCCTTCGGCAACCGGACCGTCCGGGCCATGATGCACCCGGGTTACCAAAACCAAAGCTATGTCGGGCCATCCGCCCCAATTGACGATCAACTCTCGGTGATCTCCATTCAGACGTCGAAAGGCAAGCCGCTCGGGGTGCTGGCCAACTTCTCGATGCATTACCATGGTGGCGCAGGCCCCGCGGATTACTTTGGTCTCTTTGCCGACCGCTTGGCCAAAAACTTGGAATCCGAAGGACGCGTTCCGGTCTGCGCGATATCGCAGGGGACCAGTGGTGACCTGCACTGGATGAATTACGCAAAGCCCAACAAGGGCTCCAACGTCTCGCGCTATGCAGACGGACTCGTTCAGCTCGCGGCACAGGCCTTGGAAGGGATTCGC
>JASLXP010001187.1 GCA_030740295.1 Planctomycetota bacterium | reverse complement strand
AACCAAGCCCGATACTGCCCGGCTGTTTGTTTTCGATACCGAGCGCAAAGAACTTGACTGGTTCATCGAGCCGCTGGAAGGAATCGATTGCACCGGCCTCGTGGAGGAGACTCAGCCGGGCGAACTGATGCTGGCAACGGTCCGGGGCGCCAACTGGAACTACAAGACGCATCCGGAGTGGCACGTGAAACACGAAGGCAGCATTCTCTACAAGGTGGATATGAAGACCCGGGAAGTGACCGAGCGCGTCGAGCTCCCTGGCCTGCTCGGCGGACGCCGCGATTACTTCTGGCACATCGATTTCCGCAAAGGCCCGGATGGAATGGTCTACACGTTCTACAACGAGCCCGGATGTGAGGATTCCAAAGAGGCCCGGGAATGGATCGAACAGAACTCGCACGATCCCCTCGCGCACTGCCGGGTAGATGCGTATCCCGGGACACAGCTTGTCCGAATCGACCCATCGACGCTCGAAGTGACAGCTATCGCCGATGTTCATCCGCCAAGCGACATTACCTTTGCCGGCCACGATATTTACGTTACAGGCCGCCCGAATTTCCGGGTCGTGCGTGATGCATTGTTGATCTGATCGCGTGGAGCGGGGACAGGGCAGAATTGCTTTGCAGCGGCAGAATGGAGCTAAGGACGTAGGATGATGCGACCTCCCGACGGGCGGGACGCCATCCTGCGATTCGGCAAAATCCACTCCCAAACCACGTAATTCATGAAGTCCACCATCATCCATTCTGCTCTCGTGTGCGCCCTTGCTTCGTGCGTGTCAGCCGAGCAGGCAGTGATGATCAAGAATGGTGTCCTGGTCGCTGCCATCACCCCGAGCTCATCCGGTAGTCTGACATCGCTCAAGCGGACAGGCGGAAAGTCAGATCTGCTTTCCGGTCCTTCGTTCGTTGATGTACTCGTGCTGCCGGGCCGCAGACGAGTCAGCCTTGCGAGCCAGGCCTACGACGTAAAGGACAGCGATGGTAAGACGGTGACACTGATGACCACATTGTCTCCGGAATCGGGAGATGGAAAGGTCGCCGCATTCGCCGGACTGCAAATCAACAAACGTTTCTCGCTGTCTTCAAAGACTGCAAAACTTGGCATCGAGTACGAGCTCACTAACACGGGAGAGCAGGCGCTCGCAGTATGCCTTGGAACACACGTGAGCCTGGCTGCTGAACCTGCCGACAGTCTGTCCGTCCCTACACGATTCGGGGCTGTCACATATCCTATCCCCAAAGCCGGGCGTCTCCCTTTCGCTCTTGGTGGAGGCCGGTACGCGTTTCTCTACGACCTGGCCGAGAGTTGGTTCGGAATGCTCTCAGAGCGTGGCAGATCCACAATCGTTGGTTTTGAACCCACTCATGCTTCGTGCCTGAAAGTCGCAGGCAGGGGCAGCACGGTCGAAGTCCTGCGGACCACGATAAAACTTGACCCTGGAGCCGCTTTCAAAACTCGTGCATGGGTGATGAGTCAGAAGGGGCTGAAGCGCATCACGGGCGCCGCAGGCGAACTGGCCGCGGAAGTGAGCGTTCCCTCTGAAGCAGACGGCTCACTCCCGCTCGAACGCCTGGAGTATCGGGACCGAATGAGCAAGGTGGCCGCGGCAAGCCTGGACAAAACTATTGGCGCTGATTTGGGCGGAGCGGACGAGGAAATCGTCGATGACGACATTGACGCGCTGGTAGAGGAAGAGGAATCCGGCGGACCGACTCAATACAAGGGGCCGCCCATCGAGGTCCAGATGAAGCTTGCCCCCGCGGCGGCTCAGAAAGTTCGGGTACAGTGGAAGCTGCGAAGCTGTCGCAGAGACGAGTGGGAATCTCTGACCGAAAACAGGCTGACACTAGCGGCTGGGAAACTCGCTTCCTTGAAAATCAAGATCCCGATCAAGAAGAAGGGCACGTATGCCGTTCGTGCCGAGGTATGGAACGACAATCAGCCGGTCAGCCAGCGCGCCAATCTTATCGCGGCAATCGAACATCCGATTGTTGCCGGTGTTCCGAATGGGTTTTATGTGCGGCCCGCGTCTGAAAAGAGCGGCGACGTATACGACGAGTTCAAGGGCCAACTCTGGGTGCCGTCGACCGAGGTGAAACGTTTTCCGCTGCCGTTGGGCAAGGCTCTTTCCCGCGGGCCCGTACGCATGCTGCTCGCTACACCGCACTGGACCTCTCGTGGACTGGTCGAGATCCAGCATCGACTGGATGTAGACGTCGACGCGGTCATCGGCGGCCGCTACTACAACATCACCGGCGATGAGCGGGCATCGAGCACCGAGGTCGAGGCGATGCGGATGTTCCTGAACAAGCCTCACGAAGTCATCGTCTTCGCGGTGAGTGCAGGGGACTACTTTCCGTTCGACATTATGGACGAGATCTTTCGCCAGGTGGAACACGAAGGCGCGGGCCTGGTATTCGTGAGCGTGGCCAATCATCTGGGCGAATTGGATGCCCTGCTCGATGCGCTGAAGAAAACGGGAAGCGAGGAGGAAGATCCGAGTATGTTCCCACATGTCAAGACGGGACACCTCGGGAAAGGCCGAATCGTCGTTAACACTGAGCCCTTCATGTATGTGCGCCCCCGTTGGTACGGCTCCAATGAATCCGAGATGCAGCGTCTGTTGCACTCGATTCTGTGGGCAGCCCGGGGCGAACCGGCCATACAGGTCAACCTGAAAGAAAGAAAGCGGTCGATGCCGAACAGCGATTTGGCGTCAAAGCCTCTGACATTGCTGTTGAGGAATTCAGGGGACACCCCGCAGAAGGGCAAGGTTCGGCTCACCTTTCGTCGCAATCTGTTGAGCGCCTACCCTTTCTACCGGACAGGAAACGAGTTCGCGTATCGCCCGCAGGTCGGATGGGAGCAAGCTGCGCCGGCGATGGAGCAGCCATTCATGGCTGGACCCGGCGAGGAGACCCGTGTCTCCTTCAGACCTCCTCTCCTTCCGGCTTGTGAATACGATCTCGATATTCAAATCCTGGATGAGAATGGCGCGGTCGTGCAGTGGGAATCCATACCAAAGGAACTCACGAACGATGCCCAGATCACGCAAGCCACTCTTCACACGGGAAAAGGCAGCAGCAGCAAGTCTTTTGACCTGTCGACCAGCCAGCCCAATGAGTGGTTCCGGGCTGACGCGGTGGAGACGCTGCACATCACGTGCGCGGTGAACACCAATGGCGAGGCCGTTCAGGCGCGTTTGCAGGGCTTTGACCCCTGGGGGCGGATGCCCTTCGATCAGCAAGTTCCGCTGGTCGCGGAGGGGGACAAGACCACTGCGATCTTCACACAGCCGCTTCATTCGTGCGTTCATCTGATCTGTGTGCTCCGGTTCAGTCTCCTGGATGCGAAAGGCCGGGAGTTGTCCGAACGACGCGTGCTGTCATTTGTCTCGACGCCTCCCAGGCTGCGGCCAAAGTTCGAGCTGCGAGGCTACGCTGAAGTAAGAGTCGCCAACGACGTTACCGACTACGAAGTGCGTGTCGGCGGGGAAGACCCCCTTACCCTGGCGTGGCATAACGTGCGCAAGGCCGGCTACGGCGGATACATTCCAAAGGCAGAGAAGATTCTCGAGCCCGGATACAAGCCGCTCGATCTACCGGGCACCGGCGACCTTGCTGCCAGTCTCGATCTCGGTGAACGAAAAAAAGAGGACGACGAAGATCTCGTCGAGGAGTTTGAGAAAAAGGAGATCGACCCCAAGAACGGCTGGTTTCGCGTGCCCTGCTACAACAACCCGACCGACCGCAAAAACATCATTGGCTGGGTCCGCCAAAGCTACAAGGGCTTCTCTGCATGCTATCCGTATGCTGGCTTTGCGATCGACGAATTTGTCTATGCGAAGGAGCACGACCCAAACAACAAGGTCTCCTTTTTCAGGAGGGCGTTCATTCCCCAGCGGGACATGAACATCTGCCGCTGCCGGCACTGCCTCGCCGCCTTTATCAAATATGGAAAGTCCCTCTTCGGCGGCGATCTTTCAAAGCTCAACTCTGAATGGGGCACGGCGTTCAAGGCATGGAAAGATGTCGATCCCCCACTCACCGCAATCGACAACGAGACGCCGCCTCCGCCAAAGAAGTGGCGACACATCCTTGCACATCGGGACTTCATCACCCAGCACGTGAGCGACCTGATGACCGAAGTCGATCACGCGATCAAGCAAGTGCACCCGGAATGCCTGACCGGGTTCTCCGGGTTGTGGAAGACCGGCATCACCATGGGTGTCGACATTTACCAGCTCTCAAAAATCATGATCTACAACATGCTCTACGGCGACATCGACATATGGACGGACTTTGGCCGTTCTCAGGCCGTGCGATGGACCGGCTACGGCCGCAAGTATCGACTGATGCAAGGGAATGTCGGCCCCTATCGTGAGATTCTTGCAGGGCAGACTGGGGTGGGCTATTACGGGAAGTGGATAAACCCGATGCACCGCGGTGATTTCACGTTTCACACGGAACCCATGCGGTTCTTCAACGAGGTAAGAAACATCAAGGAGAGTGGGATTGACCGCCTCGTTATCGGCCAACGTTACAGAGATAAAATCGCGCTCTACTACAGTCCCCGGGATATCAATCTGGCGCAGTTGGAGGATTGGTTCGAGGATGCGCCGAAATTCGTAGCCCGGATGCGAAACTGCGGCCGCAGCTACGTGGAATTCTGCAGCAGCGAATACCGCACGTATCGGGCCCTCCTGCGTCGTCGCCACCTTCAGCCGTTCTGGACAGCGTACGCCCACCTGGAGGATGGCCATTTCGGCGAACGTTTCGGCACGCCCAAAATCCTCTTCCTGCCGTACGCCCAAACATTTAGCTTGCGACAGATCGAAACGTTGCGGAAATACGTAGCAGAAGGGGGAGTATTGGTCGGAGACGTCAATACCGGCCGGCGCAATGAACACGGCCGCCCGTACGAGACCAGTCCGTTGGACGAAGTTTTTGGCCTGAAGAGAACCGGCCAGCTTCAGATTCGATATCGAACCGGCGCGACTTCAGACGAAGGCACGGTCACATTCGGCAAGGAATTCGGAGGCGAACCGTTCTCCATGAAGTTTGCCGCGGTTGGCCCCGGAGACGTGGTTACTGATACGGCACAGGCTCTCGCTTCTTACAACCTTGCCGGCAAAACGCATCCCGCATTTCTGGTGAATGATTATGGCAAAGGAAAAGCCATCTATCTGAATTTTATCCCGTCCGGATACGTCGCCGTCGAGCTGAGTGGCGAGGGTGAAGAGAGCACGACTAAAACTCTTAAAGGAAAGACCGGCGAATACTTCCAACGCTGCTTTAGCAGAATCCTTCAGCCCGCCGCCATCGATCAGCCAATGAAATTCGTCGGACGTGGGCTTGGCAGCGCCCGCTTCGGTGCGGGTGATCTTTCCTACATCGGCGTGGTATCGGGTCGCGGTCTCGAAGCGTTACGCGTTCCCTATCAGATCCAAATACCTGAAAAGAAGCACGTTTACAGTGTCCGGGCCCGCGAATACCTGGGCTTCAACGATCTGTTTACATTCAAACTCGATGAAAAGACTCGCCGCGCCGGAGACATCATCTCCCTGCTTCCTTACAAGGTTGAAGGGCTCAAGGTCGAAGCGCCGAATTCTATTCAGGCGGGCGATAAAGTCTCATTCGCAGTAAGGGTGTTACCTGAAGTAGCGCAGTCGCAGCGTCACGTCATCGCCGTCCGCGCTATCGATCCCAATGGCAACGATCTTCACTGGTACCGGCACAGCATTGAGACCGAAGAAGGCGTTGCAGACAGCTTCATCGGCATCCCAGCCAACGCGCCGCCAGGAAAGTGGATTCTGCGCCTGACGGACGCGGCATCGGGAGTCACAAGGGATGTCCCCGTTGAGGTGAAACGATAGCAGCGGCGTTTTGCGGCCCTAACAGGAAGGTCTCCGGCTTGGAGGCCGGTTGTCCGAAGAAATCCTAACATTGAGCCGCGCCATCAATCGCATCCTGCTCAGGAATTGAATGAAGAATGACGATTCCTGATTTTCGATTTTCGATTTTCGAAGTCAGAAATATTCCGCTTAAACGAATGACTGACTCAGAAATCAGAATCTAACAATCAACACTCTTCATTCGGATTTCTGAACTGGAATCGGGTCCTTCGGCAGCATCATTGCTGACTCAATTGAAGGTCCAGAGGCACATCCAGTTCGTTGCCGACTTCTTCGAGCAGTTGCCGGTGTTCTTTGCCGAGTGGGATTCCCTGTTCTTTCCATAAAGCGAAACGCTCCGCTTCAGGCCCGCCAGGGAGATAGGGCTTTTCGCAGCCGGGCATCGGCTGCATTTGCGAAACCAGCCGGTGGTAGTCTTCCATCTCTGCGAGGAACGTATCTCGTGGTATAAACCGGTCGATGTCAACGGCAAGGATGAAGCTGCCCTGGTTGGCGCCCTGCCAATCCCGATGGGCCTTGCGCATATCGGCAGGGACACCACACAGCAGGCCGCCAAGTGTCTGGCAGATAGTTCCGAGGCCGAGGGATCTGAAAACAAGCCCTGGGGCAAGTTCATAAATCTTGTTGCCGACGTCGCGATAGATGTCGTGCATGGCACCAAAATCCAACAGCAGGCCGGGCGCGTTCCCCGCAGGAATGCCGAACGAATGTGGGGAGCCCCCGCCGGCACCCAGGACCAAACGATCCGGGCTCAGCCGCATCTGCGCACCAGAGGTAACGTACCCAATCAGCCCCGCTTCCATCACCATTCGTGAGTAGAGACCCGCCGCGCCGATGTGTCCATGATTGCGAGTCACGGCGATGGCTACTCCCATCTCTCTGGCCTTCGGCACGATGGCGCTAGCGGCCTTGTGGGCTGCGAAATATCCAAGGCTGCCATCACCGTCGAACACCATCGTCGTTGGCGACTCATCCAGAATACGCACATCCGGCGCGGGATTTAACCGGCCACTATTGAAGTGGCTCACGTACGCCTTCACCTGGCGAGTGCCGTGGCTGAACACACCTCTCAGGTCGTTGCTGGCGAGAAGGGTACCTAACAGTTGCGATTCGGTCTCGCGCAGTCCAGCCTTTGACAGACATGAAGAAACGAAGTTGGCCAGCAGGTCTGCATCGACGCGGGTGAAATCTTTGGGTGGGGTGTTCATTCTTTAGTTCAAATCCACTGGTTTCGGAGACAGAATCGGCAGCTATCATTCGGTTGTCTACCGGATTCGGCAAACTGCAAACGGTCACCTTTCGTCCGAGCACATCTCATGCATTACGAAGTAACGGCCCGATTCATTGAAGCAACCGCGAATGATTTCCTTCGCAAACTTCTTGATGGAACCATTTCAAATCAGAAGCCCGCTGGCCGCGAGTTGGTCGCGTCGATGAATCGTGCCGTGGTAACGAACACCGGCGAAATCAAGTGGAGCGAGGTGTGCCATTGCAGCCCTCCTTTAGCCCATGAACGGGACACTGTCCTCGACCATCACTTTACGGGAATCAACACGAACGAGATTGATGGCTATCAGGGCTACGAAGGGCGTCCCTTCATGGAACATCTCCGCGAACTCGCGGACCGTGCTCCCTGACGAGGAGCGGGGATCAGGCGCAAAGGGCGTTCAAACTTGAAGAGATAGAACTTTTTCGACTCGGTTGGCCGCGACATGTGGCCACAGGCTGCTGGCAGCCTGTGAGGCGAAATCAGTCTGCGAACAATCCTGATTCAGATTCTCTGTCTCTCCGTGTTGTGCGGAGGAGGTCGAAGCTGGACTCGTTAGTCCTCCCTTTCAACAATCCCGTCCCAGACAGGTGAAATCCCACCTTTCACTCCAGGCGAAACGTTTCTCACGGGCGATTGCACTTTCGCACCGTGCTCCACCAGAACATCGAAGTAGGGTTCACGGGTCTCCTTCATCAGGTCCAGCAGGAGTTGTTTCATCTCCAGTGCTTTGGCCGGTTCACGTTCGATAAGGTTAACCAGCTCGTTGGGATCGTTTTCCAGATCGAAAAGCCATTCGTGACCGGTTTCGTAAAAAGCGTATTTCCACTTCTCAGTCACCACTCCCCGCCAGTCGAGAAAATCAAGATTCCAGCGCGGGTTGCCGACCATTTCCAGCAGCACTGCGTCAGGGCCATCGAATTCTTCATCTCGGATCGCAGGGGAGAAGTCCTGTCCCTGGACATGCGGAGGAATCTCCAGCCCGAGGAACCCCAAAGTTGTCGGCAGCAAATCAACCAGGCTGAAGAGCTCCGCTCGTTTCCCCTGCGCGGGGATCCGTCCGGTCCCGTGAAAGATGGCCGGGATGCGGACGGATTCTTCGTGCGGGTTCTCTTTGCGATTGATCTGGCCGTGGTTGCCCATGTAGTCGCCGTGGTCGGAAAAATAGATCGTGACCGTGTTGTCCTTGAAGCGCGGGTGGCCCTCGAGAGTTTCCATCAGCTGACCGATATTCTGATCCAGGTTCTCCACCATCGCATAGTAGGTGGCCAACTGTTCACGCATTCGCGGTGTGTCCTCGAATGCTGGACGAGTCTCGAGATCTGCGGGGTCGAAACGCATGTTTTCCTCTGGCGCTTCCAGCGGAAAGTGCGGTGGCTCGACGCTCAAGACCAGGAACAGCGGTTCCTCTTTTTCATAAGAGCCCACGTAATCGACGGCCAGATCGGTGAGGAAGTCGGTCTGATAGCCGGTCATTCTGCGCGGCTCGAGCTCGTTTTCATGATAGTAAAAGCCCTTGAAAGGCGCGTTGTTTATCTCGAACCCATACCAGTCCTGAAAGCCTGCCCGATGATGCTCCGGCGTGCGGCTGGGCCAGCGGGTGAATTCGTCACGGTTTTCGCGCACGGTGGCCGGGAGCTGATCGTGGACGACGCCGCAGTGCCACTTGCCGAAATAGGCGGTGTGATATCCCGCGTCCCGCAGGAGCGTTGCTGAGCTCGGCGCGCTGATTTTGAAGTTGTCAAAGAAGCCCTGCACCGGCCCCGAGTGCGCATAACGCCCGGAAAAAATCGTGCCTCGGGACGGTGTACAGATTGGGCAGTTTGAGTAGGCGCGCTCGAAAGTGACGCCTTCCTCTGCCAGCCGATCCATGTTAGGAGTCAGCACGTTCGGATCACCCATGTGGCTCATGGCACCGCCGAAATGTTCGTCGGAGAGGATGTAGATGATGTGTGGATGGTTTGGTCCAGGCATGCTTGTTCTCTCGTTGAGCTCACTGATAAAGGACTACCGCCCGCCGTAGTAGATGGCCCCGTTGCTGCGCCCGCCAATCCGGACAGCACTAGAAATGATTCGAACATCATCTGCAAGGCTCTGACACTGCACTCAACCGGCGACTTGTCCCTTGGCGGCCTCCACCACTTTCTCCACCGTAAACCCAAAGTGCGGCAGCATGTCTTCGAGGGGGGCGGATGCTCCGTAGCTCGTCATGCCGATGATGGCGCCTGTCATGCCGACGTAGCGTTCCCAGCCGAAGGTGGAGGCCATTTCGACGGCGACACGGGCGGTGACGTTCGGCGGCAGAACGGAGTCACGATATTCCTGCGACTGTTTTTCGAAAAGATCCCACGAGGCCATGCTGACCACTCGGGCCTTGATGCCTTCTGCCGTCAACTGTTCGTATGCATCCACACACAGCGCTACCTCGCTGCCGGAAGCAATGAGGATGACCTCGGGATCACTATCGCTGTCGGCGAGGACGTAGCCTCCGTTGGCCACGCCTTCCGCGCTGTTGTATTTGCTTCGGTCGAAAACCGGCATGTCCTGCCGGGTGAAAGCGAAGACCGCAGGCTGATGACTGTTCCGGAGGACGACTTTCCACGCTTCGATGATTTCGTTTGCGTCGCCTGGACGGAAAACCGAGAGACCCGGGATAGCGCGGAGTGAGGCCATATGCTCGATGGGCTGATGGGTCGGGCCATCTTCGCCCACTCCGATTGAATCGTGGGTGAAGACATAAATCGGCGCTATCTCCATGATGACGCCGAGCCGAAACGTCGCGCGGGAGTAATCGGAGAAGATCAGGAATCCAGCTCCGTAAGGACGCAGCTTCGAGAGTGCCATTCCATTGATAATGGAACCCATGGCATGCTCGCGGACGCCAAAGTGGAAATTGCGCCCGCCGTAATTCTCTGCGCTGAAATCCGATTCCCCGTCGAGCAGCGTCTTGGTGGAAGGCGCCAGATCGGCTGAGCCACCCATGAGCCAGGGGATGTTTCCGGCGAGAGCATTGAGGATTTTGCCCGAGGCCGAACGGCCGGCGATGCCCTTCTCGTCTGTTTCGAATTCAGGAAGATTGGCATCCCAGCCTTCGGGAAGCTCGTTCGCCTGCATGCACTCGAGGTGGCCGGCCTGATCCGGGAATTCGCTCTTGTATTCGGCAAGCTTTGCTTCCCACGCTGTGCGTGCGGAAGCGCCTCGTTCGCCGATGTTGGCCTTGAAATGCGCGGGCACTTCATCGGGGACGTGCCACTTCTCATGAGTCCACCCATAGAATTCCTTGGTACCGGCGATCTCATCCTCGCCCAGCGGTGCCCCGTGTGCGTCGTGTGTATCCTGCTTGGTCGGCGCTCCCCACGCGATGTGGCTGTCGGTGACGACCAGGGTTGGCGCATCGTCGTTGCTCTTGAAAAACTCGATCGCTTTGTTGAGTTCGTCCAGGTCGTTCGCATCCTCCACATGCGTCACGTTCCAACCGTATCCCTTGAAACGTGCGGCGACGTCTTCGGTGAACGCCAGCTTTGTCTCACCTTCAATGGTGATCTTGTTGTTGTCATAAAACCAGCAAAGGTTGCTCAGTTTTAAGTGGCCGGCGAGTGAGGCCGCTTCACTCGTGATGCCTTCCATCATGCACCCGTCGCCCGCGATGACGTAGACGTCGTAGTCGAAGAGCTCATAGCCCGGCCTGTTGAAATATTCTGCCTGCCACTTTGAGGCGATCGCCATGCCGACGCTGTTAGCCGCTCCCTGGCCCAGCGGCCCGGTGGTGGTTTCGATTCCTGCGACCAAATGAGATTCGGGATGCCCGGCACATTTACTGTGGAGCTGTCGGAAGGCCTTTATGTCATCGATGCTGATGGCGGGCCCGCCATTGTCTCTGGTCTGCGTCAGATGCAGCATGGAGTAAAGCAGCATCGAAGCGTGCCCGATGGAGAGGACAAACCGGTCACGATTCGGCCAGTCCGGGGCCGCCGGGTCGTAACACATGTGATGATTCCAAATCTCGTAGGCCACTGGCGCCATGGCCATCGCCGTGCCGGGGTGACCCGAGTTCGCCTGCTGGACCGCATCCATCGAAAGTGTGCGAATGGCATTAATACATTTGAGAGCAATATCGTCGGACATGCGCCGTTCCTCCTGAAAAGTGACCGGACCTGACTGGCTGGGATTGTTAGGCTGTGCGTGTGGTCCGTCAACGCGAATCGATCTGGTTCCACTTCATTCATTCTTCAGATCCCCAGTCTGGCTGTCTGCTTTCGGCGCAGAGAGAGCCGCTGAAAGCATCCACTGTGCACCTGCTGCCAGTGCGTGATAGATTAGATTCCAGTTAACTGGTATGGCTGCGCAGGCACAGGAAGGAGCAGTGAAATGTACCGAAAACATGCTCTCGCACTATCACTATTCGTTCTTGCCGGTTGCAGTCAGACCCGGCACTACAGCTATCGATCTCTTGAAGAGGAGAGTGGTTATTCAGCACGGCATGGGAGCGCTCGATACTCCCTGAATGCCGACGATGGCAAGCCTGTCAACGTCTATGTGAATTGTCGCGCTATCAGACGTACTGATGTGACCGAGGGAACTCAGAAGGTCTATTTTGACTTTCGCGTACGTAACCAATCTGACGCTGCATGCGAACTTCTGCTGAGCGACGCTGTCCTCAAAGATGACGATGGGAACGAGTTCACGAAGCCGCGGCTCTCAAAGGATTCCAAGTCGCTTGAGCTCATCGATAAGTTTACGGTTGCATCTGGAAGAAGAGCCCGGGCCACCACCACCTTCGAAATTCCGAGTGATGTCAAGCTCGCCAAAATCGGATCGGTGAAATTGAATTGGAAGTATTCTTTCGAAGGCGACACCGGTAGCATCGAGAGCAAGTTCGTGCAGGCAACATCCCCCGCGCGGCATCACTATTCTACGTGCCCGTACTACGGCCACTTCATGAGTAGTTCCCTGCTTCTCCACTCTCCTGCGTTGAGGTATGGGGGCAGCCTTCATTATGGATTCTGTCCCTGCGGCTGGCGCTGAGGATGTTTGATGGCAGATGGTTGGTTGATGTAAAGCAGCGGAAAGCTCTCTTGTCATTAACCACAGACCATCAACCATTAGCCATGAGTGCTTTTCTCCTAAGTCCAAACTTAAGAGCGGCGAGAATCCTGTTGCATCTCGTTTTCACCTACCCTTTCAAAGGAGAACACCAGGATGAGTATGGGCCCCGTTTCCGACCTCACCCCTTCTGCGCATGCAGCACACGATCACACGCATCAACCGACAAGTTCAGCACCTCAGCCAACCGAGGCTCAACAGCTTGTAGAGCAACAGGCTGCCGCCCAACCACAGTTGTCGCAATCACAGCGTGTAGAAAGCAGGGAGGGCACTGGAACGGTACGGGCAGACGGCACAGGTGAAGGAAATGCAATTGCGAATTCAGGTGCCGGGTCGACGGGCACATCCATCGCTGTGGCAAACGGAGACGGGCAGGCTGTGTCCATTGTGTCACCCAATGCTGATGGAAATGCTCATGCTCAGACTGAAGGTTCAGGCAAATCCGAAGCCATCGCACACGGCAGCGGCAACGCGGCGGCCGTCTCTCACGCACAGGGAGATGCCCAGGCCCATGGTGGCGACGGGAACGCGATGGCCGTATCCAACAGTGTCGGCGAAGCGAAGGCGCATGTTATCGATGGCGACGGAAACGCCGTCTCAGTCGCCGAAGACGGGGGTGACGTGCATGCTCACTCCAAGCGTGGTGGCAACGCCCTTGCGGTTTCAAGAGGCGCAGGCAATGTGGAAGCCAAAATCGGCGACGGCGAAGGCGAGGCCGGCAACGTCGCCGCGTTCGGGCTCGGCATGGGTGAGACCAATGCTCTGCAGAATGGAAAGGGCTTTTTCGCGCTATTCAACGCCAGCGGTAACGACGTAAACGTTACCAACAACTTCGACGGCACGGTCCGCTTCGATATGACCGATGACGGGATCATCCAGGTCACCATCAACGGCCAGCCGAAAGTCTTTGTGCCTGAAGGTGGCGAAGACTACGTGATTGATGCCGCGGGCAATGTCAGCGGCGCGATGCCCGTAAGCGGGTAGCAGACTCTCTCTTGAGAACCCCATCTCGTTATTCTTCGTCCCGAGGGGGCCCCACCTTTCTGAATTCGAATCGGTCTACGAAGACGCCCTCTATCGCGGATGTCTCGCCGCCTTTGTTGTCGAATCTGCCTGGGCCGACCCACACGTATTGCTCTGACTTCGGCACCCAGGAAGTCGCCAGCTCGTACCATTTGTAGGCATCACCGACATCATCCGTGTTCGGAGCAATCTGGCCTCGTCCTTTCTTATTTCGGATATCGTAGACGCCGGCCCAGAATGCCTCGCCCTTCCGGTCGGATTTCTTCACTTTGATCCTCGCGCGGACTTTGTACTCTGCGCCCGGTACAAAGAGGCCGGGATCGACAGGCCACTGGAGGCACCACTCATAGTGGGTGTTGAAGAGCTCAACCGCGAATCCGTCTTCAGCATCCTCATCAGCTACCCAATCTCCCCATTCCCCGGGACGGCCAAGACCGATAAAGCAGTCTTCGATAACAACGGTATCCGGACTGTGGTCGCCCTTGGTTCTTACGCTTGGCAGCCCTGCCACCGGCGGCAAAGGCTGCAACGACAAGGCAAATTCTGATTTAGTTCTTGGGTCGAGTTCTGTCGCAGCAAAGAAGACATGTACGCGGGTCGATCCGGCGCGGACATCACATTCGATATAGACGCGGTCTACTTTGCCCAGAAATTTCATACCGACCTGTCTGCCCGTTTTTGAAGCAGCAAGCGTCAACTCCGGCGAGGTGACGCTCTTCATGCCAACGGTCGTTCCCGATACGTTGCGGTCGGCCTGGGCAGGTATCAGGAACCATCGTTCATTTCCGAACTTCGCGAACACGGATTTCGCATCACCGAGATCAAGCGCCGCCCTCAAAACCGGACGACCTGTGCGCGGTTTATCGCTTTCGTTCTCAAGGACGGCAGCCACCTTGAGCGCATCCTTCTCAAGACTGATTACTTTGGAGATCGGAAATGGACTTCTGCCCGGGCGACTGAGATGGATCGAGGCAGCTTTTTCCGACTGAATCCTGTAAAGGGCATTCTCAATCGCAGGCGTACGCATCGAGAGATCGGCAAAGTCGATGCCGCCTTTCTCCACGTGGAGGATATTGCCGGCATCCCCGTGAGTAAGGCTGAAAACCCGGCCGCCAAGTTCGGGGATGACGCTCGCCTTGAGATTACCCGACGCGATGCTCTTAGGTTTGAGTCCACGCGTTCGCGAATTCAAGAGAGCGACAAATTCCTTGTGCCGCCGCGAATTTTCAGCAATTCTGGTCACCTTGCCCTCGGCTAAACGCTTCAAAAATTCCGTTGCCAGCGCGATGTATTCTCTATCGATGCCTGTTGCTTTGAACTGGCCGTCTTCGAACTGGTAACGAACGTCCATCCTCGGCCACCGCACCAGGCGCGCGTACATCACCGGCAGGGCGCTCATGCGAACGTGATAGCTGATTTTTTTCTGGTCGGCCGCGAGTTTCTCCGCGTCCTGCCAGAGCTCTTTTGCCCGTGCAAAGAACTCATCACTGTACCACGGCGAATGCATGTTCGACCATATTCTCAACACATGCTTCGGGTCTTTAGTCAGCGCTTGAAGTTCGTCAAAGTATGCCCTGACCGGTTTTGCAGCCGGCCCGTAGTAGCCCTTGATGAAATCATCGTAAAGAGCTTCGACATCCTGATCAGGATTCCAGAGCAGCCTGGCCAGTACCCAGGCTCGCAGTTCCGCGAATTCGCCATGAGGGGATTGATAGTTCCCCTGCTCGAACAGCCCGACAACATTGTGGTCGCGAAAGAACTTTACGTTGCCTTGAAGGCAATTGAAGTTCGGGTGCGGCCCCATGTAATGCGCGAAGTTCGTGGTGTAATCCCAGATGTAAAGCTTGTCGGTGATGGCTGCCCAGCCTTTGATGTCATCCACAAATTTCACGTTCTGCGGGTACGGGCTCACATCCAGCGGCAGCGAAAAATCGCACTCGATGCTGCAGAGCCTCGGCACGACGTTGTGGCGAGGTTTCAGAGTCTTCGGTGGATGGCGGGTGTATTGGTAGGCCAGCGTCTCGATCCAGACATTCGGGAATTCCTTTTCAACGGCCTCCGCAACCTGGTTGACGAATTGAATCATCGTGCCAGATGGTGAGCCCTCGCGTGTATCAATCTTCAGGCATGGCTTGCAGGTGCAGTGACCGTCCCAATCGTTCTGGCTGACGCTGAACAGCTTCGCAGTCGGATCTTCTCGAATCTCTCGCAGCACGGCCCCAGTCACGATTCGCAGGACGTCCGGATTCGTCAGGCAGAGCTGGCTGCGCCCGGCAGTACGGACTCCATCGATTTCGCTGAAGTACTCCGGGTGTTCCTTGAAATATTTTCCCGGCGACAACAGACGGTTGAACGTGTGCACAAACATACGCTTGCCGAAGCGCACTTTACCGCCGTGTTTTTCTTTGAGATCCATCCGGTTGCCGTTCGCCTTGTTTCGGGCCGCGAGATCGCCATCGAACATCGGCCACCAGAACGGCTCTCGCATGGCAAAGGCAGGATGCTGAGTCTCGTTGATTGGGGGCACCCTCCAGGTCTTGCGCTCAGGGATCACACTGTGGTTTTTCGTGTACCAACGGCAGCCGGCGTATTTCTCCAGGAATTCATACACGCCATAAAGCGTGCCCCGAACAGGCCCCCCAAGGATGAGCAGGTGGTCGCCTTTTGTCTGAAGGGAGAAGGCATCGTCGCCGAGGGATTTGAGCTCCACTTTCTCCGCTAGCGCTTCCGTATGCCTTGTCCATCCGAGCAGGATTGACTTTGCCGGCAGCTTGTCTTTGTCAGTAACCACGGACAAGTCAGCTCCGGTAATCTGCTTGAAGAACCTCTGCAGTTCCCCGCTTGCATGGATCTGCGATGGCGAGCTCTTCACCGGACGCACGATGACGTATTCGGATTGGCCGTTTTCCGCAAGTGTGAGTTTTTCTTCGGCGTGTAGAGAGCCTGACATGACAACGTAATGAGTAATGAGTAATACGTAATACGTAATACGTAATACGTAATCAGAGCGCCAAATTTGGGATTCCTGCTGCATGCTGAAACTTCCAACCCTCAAGGATAAAACGGCGGGCAAAACATAAGCCAGTCCGTGCTCACAGCCTTACACGGTTACGGTCCAGAGTCTTGTTTTTCTTAAGGCAAAAAAATGGAAGGCAAAAAAATGGAAGGCGAAAGTTCTTATGAACAAATTCCTCTTCTTCATTCGCTGTTTCCGTGAATTCGTTGGAAGCCATTTTCTTCTTCATTCGTTGTTTCCCTGAATCCTCTGACTGTATTGGTTGCGGCCCAACGGCTGCGATATGTATTACGTGTTACGCATTACGTATTACGTATTACTCATTACGCCTTCCACCACTTTGCCTTCCCTCAAAATCGGCACCTGGTCTCCAAAGACCTCTCCCGACCTCTCTAGAATCGGTTTCGGAACATGATACTGCGGGACGTATCCGTAACGGGTTCGGTCTTTCGAAAGGTTCGACTTCCTGGTCGGTGATCATGGTTGGATCGTGCGAACTGATGATCTTCCGGGTGCGCTCTTCTTAGTGATTTTCCGCAATGGGTCAATCGTCTCGCTGATCAAGTTGCCACATATCGTGTGAGCTGGCCAGTCATTCGGCCTCATATGTCTGGGATGATATTTCGGGGTTGACCGCTGCTGGCCACCACGGATCAGATTCCGCTGAAAAACCCAAATGTTCTCCTCACGGATTCTCAATGGTGCAGAGTGTGGGGGCAGGGGAGAATGTGCGGTGATGATTCGATTCTATCCCTATCGAGGCTGTCGCATAACCGGCGAGAACTTACTTTAATGAAAGTGCGAAAATTACACGACTGTTGCGCAGAAGTTTCGAAACAAGTTTTACGGCCCAAGGAGTCGGATGATCACCAATTACCTCAAGAAAATCTCTGTTTATCTCTCTTGCTTATCTCTTTTTTCTATTTCGAGCACAGCCGCCGAAGAGTTCAACAGCAACTGGTCAGACCAACGCGATCGCGTCTGGCTCGGCCCTGAGTATTGGGCGAACCCGATGGAGGACTGGCGACTCAAAGACGGCAAGCTTGAGTGCATTCGGCCTGGCGGCGGACGAAACGTGCATCTCCTGACCAGGCGACTTGGCCCAGAATCAGGCACGCTTCAGCTCGGCGTGGTTGTAGC
>JASLXP010001186.1 GCA_030740295.1 Planctomycetota bacterium | reverse complement strand
GACCGCGCCCGCACCGCGGCCGCAGTTGTTCGATCCCCGCGCCCCTCAGCCGCCGCCGGTCGGAGACCTGTTGAACGCCGCAGAGCGCGCCATGGCAGAAGCCGTTGCCCAGACTATCGCGAACAAACGCGACGCGGCTTTAGCCGAACAGCTAAAAGTTGAGGAGCCAACCGGCACACTCGCTGGAATTATCAACCGGTGGGCTACGGAAGTGGCATTGAAGACCCAGGGCCTAAGCACGACGGCATCCGAAGCCAACGAACACGAGACGAATATCGAGAAATTTGAATCACGGCAGATCGGTCTGATCGAGAAAACGGACGAAGCCGCAGCAGGCGAGAAAAGCTGCACACCCATTGTCGAGCCACAGAAGATCCTGATCGGAGATGTCGAGCGGTTCAGGAAGGAAGTTGCCCGGCAGCAAAACGCCCGGCAGGACGAGGAGCTGAAGCCGCTATTGAGCCGACTTGACCAGGTGATTCGCGCCATGAAAGGCGTGCTCCCTCCGCTAAAGGAAAACCGCGCGGATGAGGCCATTGAGAAACAGGAGGTCGCCGCCGAAGCCCTGCTCGGGGCCCTCGAGTTTGCACAGGCCCGGAGCTCGAACCTCGGCAAGATGCAGGACTTGATCGCATTTCAAAACGCCGTTGGCTACGCGAACAGTTTCATGGCGGACATCGTTGCCGAACAGCGCGACCTGATCGCAGCAATCGAAGCCGCAAAACCGGCCGGCTTGCCGGGGCTGATACCAGCGCAGGAGAACCTGCACCAGTGTCTGATTGACGTGGCCCCGCTGCTCGACCTCGTGGCGGACAGGCTCGACGTCGGCACGCCGCTGGTCTTCTCCCAATCCGATATCGAGGACGCCGTGCTCTCGCTGAAGGACAATGATCCGGAAGATGCAGTGGATGCGTTGAGCGCAGCGGCCGACTCGTTGGCGGAAGTGCATGCGCTGGTGAAAGACATGCGAACGCAAGTTGGCTACATCGTCGAGGTGGTCGAGTTTCTGAAGTCCAGCCTGGGCGACGGTGTCTCCCTCGCTTTCCGCCAGGAGCAGCTACGCCAGAAGGCACAAGCCGCGAAGGGTGCCTTGCCCGCGGCTATAATCGATGAACAGCGCGCATTGCACTCGGCAGCGGTTACCTTTGGCCAACAGCTCCTACGGGCCACGGGATCGGCAGACTACAGCGCGGCCGCGAAATCCATGAACGATGCGATGGGCCGAATCAACGGCGATGTGCCAGCCGCCGCGGAACAGATGGGGCTCGCCGAGGAAGCCCTCAACACCAGTGCGACCGAACTGTCCAACCTGATAAGCATGCTCCACGGGCTGCCCGACTTCGCGGTCACGGAACAGTCACCCCCGGAAGTTCGGCGCCTGTTCGATGTATTGGCCCTGGCCAGCGAGCAGCGGCAGTTGTACCGCCGGTCGCAGGCCGCGGTATCGGAAGCAACCGGAAGCCTGGCAGAGAAGCTGCGCGAACTCAAAGGGCGATGCAAAGCGTTCACCCAGACAGAGCAGCCGCATCCGAAGCTGGTCGCCGCGCACCGGCACCTGTCGGCAGCAGTGACGGCCCTGAAGCCATCGTCGCGAGATGAAGCCATCGCCAGCCAACAGGCCGCCGGGATGGCCCTGCGACATTTCATCCTGGATCAGGCATTGCTCCTGGACACCGCAAAGGTCGCTGCGGGGCCCTCAGATCCGGGCGATCCAGCGGGTGATAGTGCCAGCGACGCAGGCGAGAAGCTGGTGCTCATGGCGTCATTTGTCTCGGACTTCGTCAGCGGCGAACGCCCGAAAGATCAACGCTCAGAGTGGGAAGTGCTCGGCCGCCGCACCCGCGCCGCACTGAACGAGAATTTCGCACGCGAGCTCCCGCTGGAGTACCGCGGGCTCCTGAAGAACTATTACGAAAGGGTAGCGAAGTGAAAACAGACGTTCGCGAGCTCGGTCTGAATCGTAGCGACAAGCAGCCTGCTTGTCGTACTCGGCCGCAGCCCGTCTCAGAAGACCGCAAGCTGGCAGCAGCTTGTGGTAGCGTCGGCGTCTCGCTCCCAAATGTCTGCCTCTCGACGCCGGAGGAGCGCCGTACTCCTTTTTCGCTACGTCGCTTCCAATGGGGCAAGCATTTGGGAAAGCCCGGGATTGAAATGTCGATCATTCATAGTCGCAACGCCCCCGTGAATGGTCGCTATCAATCTTGGAGGATTGCGAGGATCGTCATCCGTGTTGTCGTAAACCCAACCCAAGTCGGCACGGCGAGCGAACCAGGGCAGCAGTTTCAACGATCTGTGCCAACGACTGCGGATTTTGTCTTCGGGAACATCATGCCCACCTTTTTGAACCCTCAATTGAACTCGTGCAACCGAGACATCCGGCGAAAGATTGGCAACATAAATCAACATGAAAGAGCCGCCATTCTCAAGCACAGATTCGACTACAGGTTGGTACTTACTGGAACTCAAAACCGTTTCAACAACAACACGCTGATCTTTCTTCAAACAATCCTGGAGCTCTGCGAAAACTTCATTCGCCGCCTGGATGTTTGCATCCCGCAAGACGTGTGCTGGGGCGTCGGCATAATTTCCAAACCCCTCCTCGTTCAAGATTTCGAGAGTACGGACATCTGGATTTGCGTGATAGCCGCCAGCGATCAGCGAGTGAATCGGATCCGTCGTGGTGATGGTCGTTTTTCCGACACCATTAGGCCCCGCAATAAGCCAAAGTTCAGATCCGTTCATGAAGCAGATTTATTGCTCGGAATCTTCCGACTTTGGCATCTGGTTTTCATCAATTGCCGCCTGCTTGGCCTTGTGAAACCCTTCGGTCAGGCTCTTGGTGAAGTTCGGATCGCGATATTTCACCAAATTATCTTCGACCTTTTCCTTCGCCCCTGCATCGGCAGGCGTGGGTATCGCGCTGGGGATGGTCGGTGTGGTTGTTTCCATATTTACAGTCTACAAGGCCGTAGACTCAGAGCAACATTAGTGTCGACTAACGTCGACTAACAGCGGCCACTTATTTCGTCGAGCAGCATGAAATGCAGGACTAAAATGAATATCGAACAGCTACCCGCAATCCTCCTCCTCGTTACCTTCTGTTTGTTCCTCGGCCTGTCGCCCGCCGCCGCAGAAGACGTCCCTCAAAAGAAACCAGAAACAAAAGGGCCGCGGTCATCCAAGCCAACCGACGACGACAAACATTTTGGCGCGGAGGACAACGCTGCACCTGAACTAACTGAGGCCGCGGACGTAGCCATTGATCGCGGTCTGAAGTTCCTGCTCAAGAGCCAGAAAAACGACGGTTCATGGTCTGGCCCGGAGAGCGCGGTTTCGGTTGGCGGCACATCCCTGGGCCTGATGGCTTTCATGGCTCGAGGACACTTCCCCGGTTTCGGCCCTCACGGCGACAAGCTGGATCGTGCGAAGGACTATCTGCTGGGAATAGCAGAGGAATCGAAATCCGGCGTTCTCGCTGGCATGTACGAGCACGGCCTTGCCACCCTGGCCCTCTCCGAATTGTGGGGCATGACCCGGGACAAAGAAGACAACGCGAAAATTCAGAAAGCGCTCGAGAAAGCGGTCGACGTGATCCTGCGGGCGCAGAGCCCTATCGGCGGGTGGCGGTACAAGGCCAGGCCGGACGCCGGGAATGATACATCGGTCACCGCGATGGTATTTGTGTCACTGGCATCGGCCCGGCAGGCGGGAATCCAGGTTCCCACGGCGACCATCGATGGAGTCGTCAACTACCTGCGAAACGTGGCGTGGAGTGAGAAGTCCGGTGGCTTCGGCTACACGGGCCCAGGTCAGACGCTTGCATGCACCGCCGGTGGGGCCTATGCCGCGCAGCTCTGCGGCAAGCGGGACACGGAATGGGTTCAGGCGGCCCTCCGCTATCTCGAGAACAGTCCAAACGTGTTCTCGAGGAAGAAGCTGGGGCATTACTATTACACCCATTACTATGCGATTCAGGCGATGGTACAGGCCGGTGACGAACGCTATTCCAAGTGGTACCCGCGGATTCGTGATTCCCTGATCCGTCTGCAGAAGCCCGATGGCTCCTGGAACGAAAAAAATCCCGATTCTCCGCACAAGACTCCCATGGCGATCATCACCCTCGCCACCCCTTATCGATACATACCGGTCTATCAGAGGTGAGGACATGACCACGAGAACAGTTAACACCATTAAGCGCCTGTTCCTGGCCGCTGTCTGCACCTGCATTGTGGCCGTGACTGCGGAGACGGCCGCGCGTTCCATCCCCAAAAGCAAAATTACGGCCCTGGAGTCGGGGCTGGCAACCAAATCGAAATCGACTTCATCGGCCAGGAGACGGCTGACCCTCAAGCGCGTGGTTCGCTCAGGCGAAGCCCTTCTCAAGACTCACTCCACTGCCGCCAACCGCTACCATGTCCTGGGAATCCTTTTTCGGGCCCGCCAGGAGTTGCACGGACTGGAAAAATCGACACTGAACCGCCAGGCCCTCCTGGAAACGTGCCGCCAGCTCGTCGATGCCCCCGACGCCTATGCGGACGTCCGTCTCGATGCGGATCTGTTACTTTCGCAGGTAGAATTGGCGCGCCAGGGCGCCTCCCCCAGCAAGCGCGCGGAGGCTCTCCGGGCATTGATGGCCCGATACCGAAACACACCGCCTGAAACGAAACTGCTCCGGATTGCCACCTTGATGGCGTTGGAAATCGGTGACGATGGCCTGGTCGCGGATCTGCGCCGCGCCATTGCCGAACGCGCTTCCAATGATCTCGAAATGATTAAGTTTCTGCGAGACAACCTGGGCGGCCAGGTATTGGGCGTGCCGTTTTGCGGGACGTTTACCAGCACGGA
>JASLXP010001185.1 GCA_030740295.1 Planctomycetota bacterium | reverse complement strand
TGAGAGGCCGTGCCATTAGATTCTCCACCGACCACCACTTCCACTCGATGGCGAAGTCATGGACCGGAGCAGTAAGCAATCAGCGGGTCTTCCCGCGACAAGAGCCTTTCAGTAAAGTTGAAACCCGTACTCTGGGGTTGTGCCCAATCCGAATCAGAAAGAATGAACTGCGTGTTCTTGAGCGCACCCTCCGCGAGCGCATGGATCAGCTTGAAGTAGTTCGCAACCAACTCTGGATTAACATCAGAGCTGATATTCTTGGTTGGGCTATCGACGATAGGAAACGTTGGTAGAGGCAGATTGTGCTCCGCTGCCACGCGATGGCTGGCCAATGCATAGCAGACATTGAACAATACTTGCCTGCCCACCACGGCCGGCATCAGGGAATCCCCATTCCTCTTGATCCGCCGCACGCAGACGTACCAATGCTGCAAGAGCAGCGAGTGCGTTAGGGCGAAACAAACGGCAAAGAGGGGCGGGAGCTTGAACCAGCCATCCCGCAGGAGAAGAAGCCATTAAACAGACCAGAAGAACATGCATGACGATTGTCGTGCTCTCAATGGCGAGCGCAGCCCACGGCCAATGGGAACGAAATCACCGTCCTCTGCTGACAAACTTTGACAACATGTACAACCCATGCGTCGTCGAAGCCGGAGGCGTGTACCGCTACAAGATGTGGTTTTTCGGCTGGGCGGCGGGTCATTCCAACCCCGGCATCCCGGGTTGTGACGCGATCTTTCATGCCCGATCCAAAGATCTGAAGTCGTGGGAGATCTTTAGCGAAGGAGGCAAATGGGATCGGGAGATGACCCCAGGAAAATGGAAGCCGGTACTGCACGCCAGCGAACGTTGGTACGAATCATGGCACGTTGGCGACCCCTCCGTTGTCCTCAAAGAAGGCAGGTACTACATGGCGTACAGTGCGACATCAAAGCATTTCGAGAAGATCGCTGGTTATCCCGCGAAAATGGTTCAGTGTGTGATGGGTGCGGTTTCTGATGACGGCATCCACTGGAAGTCAACACACCAACCACTCCTGATCCGTGCGGCAGATACGCCCATTCCCAAGCCCGATCCGTCACGCATTGGCGACTTCCACAGGCCGTCGCTCCATTGGCAAGGCGGCAAATGGAAACTGTGGTTCGACTACTGGCTGCCGGGCAAAGGTGTCTGCATGGGGTACGCGGAAAACACGGGAGAATTTACGGACAAGGGCGGCTTCACCATCAGGCACGACCTTCGCAAACCGCTGCTGCAACATTGGCCCAATCCCGAAGTGATCCGAATCGGGAACAAGTATCATTGCTTTGCAGACCCTCCCGGGTTTCCAACCAGGCCTGGAGAATCTCATTGGAAGTCCCGGCAAGTTCGTGAGGCCGTTTCCAGCGATGGCTTATCCTGGAAGAAACTTGCCTTCATTCCTCCGGACAAAGACGCGGATGCCTGCCACGTTCCTCAGGCCCTGGTCACCAGAATCGATGGCAAAGAGTGGCTCTATCTGTTCTATGCCACGCAGATCGGCTACCGGAAAAATGATGGGAAGTACCACTACCAGTACGACCGCATTCGGGCGATGCGCAGGGCGGTGTGCAGAGATGACATCGGTCCGGCACAGACGAATGATTGACCATGCGGTCCCGTAAGTCGATCGCCAGCTACCCCACTCCTTAAACTTCATGCAAGACACTATGAACTCCAAACCTGAAAACCTCATTGTCCGCCACGAAGACGAGGCACCCAAAGAAAAGAGCGCCTGCGGCTATCGTTACCGATTGCTCAGCCAGGGCGACGAAAATGTCGCCGCCTGGGCCCACGCGGTAGATATCGACGGCGCCAAACTCCACTACCACAAGATTGCTACGGAGCTGTATTACGTCCTCACCGGTGAAGGCAAAGTGATGCTGGACGGCGAGGACCAAGACGTCCGGCCTGGCACCATGATCCACATTCCTCCCGGCGTCGTGCATGGGGCCTTCGGGAAGATGCGGGTGCTCGTCATCGGGATTCCGGACATTGACGACTCCGATGTCTATTTCGTCTGACCGCACCTCGCCCAGAACAACCCGCGGGTCGTCGCCAGGTTCGAGAAGTTTTCAGAGAAGCACGCACGCCATCGCCGCACTGGACATCCCCGCTGGATCAGTGACGATCACTCGGAACACCTTCAGCAACCGAATCATCGGCCGCACGCAGATCCTACGAGCTCAGGCTGCGCAGAGAAGAATTGATACCTGAGCAGCAAGGCATACCTGGAATGGGCAAACCGAATCTTGAAGGTTTCTGCCCTCAAGTAAGCCGTCCTGGGTGTGCACGTGCTACGATTCGCTGACGCTCCACGTCACAGACAGAAACACACGGATGACGCTCCATTCACAACTACTGACATTATTCATCGTGTCCAACACTCCTGGTGTTCCTTCGTCTCACGGCGACGAGTCCCTCAGGCCTTCCGACAATTGGGTGGCGACCGATGCGCTGGGACGAACGCTTCCGCAGCACGATAAAACCGGCGACCGGCGACCAGGCAAGTTTGTCGGTGTGTTCTATTTCGTCTGGAACGGCAACCACTCCCAAACGGTCTACGACAATTCAAAAATCCTGAAGCAGCCGGAAGGAGAGCGGAAATGGGGGCCCTTCGGAGCCAGTCACTTCTGGGGCGAACCCGAGCAGGGATATTTTCATGCGTCCGATCCATGGGTGATTCGCCGTGACATGCAGATGCTCGTCAATGCCGATGTGGACTTCATCTACCTCGACGTCACAAACGCCGTGATTTACGAGAAGACGGTCGACCAGTTGTTAAAGGTCATCAAGCAGATGCGCGAAGAGGGCATCCCCGCGCCGGGTGTCGTCTTCATGACCAACGCGTCCAGCGGGAAGACCATCAATCGCATCTACGACCGCTTTTACAAGAACTCCAAACACAAAGAGCTCTGGTTTGAGTGGGAAGATCGACCACTCATCTTTGGAATCAAGGATGATCCGGGATTGCTTAAGGACGTCGCGGGCTCTTTCACCATCAAGCGAAGCTGGGCCTGGACTGCTGCCAAGACCGAACCGGATCACTGGCAATGGCTGGACAGTTACCCTCAGGATTACGGCTGGAGAAAATCTCCGAAAGTACCCGATCAAATCCCAGTGAGCTCGGCATCGCATGCGACGAATTCGATGGGAAAGAGTTTTCACAATGGCAAGCAACCCACTGTGCGCCCGGACTACACGACCGAACACACACACCTCGGCCTTTTTTTTGAAGAACAATGGAGCCGCGCCCACGAGGTCGATCCGAAGGTCGTCATGGTTACCCAGTGGAACGAGTGGATCGCGGGAAGATTCAAGGGCAAAGGCCCGCTTGGAAAGGCCGGGGCTCCGTTCGCCGGGCGTCCCTGGCCTACCGAAAGCCATCGATTCGTGGATGCCTACACCGCTGAGTTCAACCGCGACCTCGCCCCGATGCGCGGAGGTTACACGGACAACTACTACTACCAGATGGTCGGTCACATTCGCCGATTCAAGGGAATCTCACCTCCGCCCAAACGACCCGACCAAAGTGAAATTCAAATCGACGGCAAGTTCAACGACTGGAAAGGAATCCCCGCCAACTACCAGGATCCGCCCGGCGACACCATGCACCGCTCCTTCCGAGGCACCGATCCGAATACGATTTACAGAAACACATTCGGAAGAAACGACATCGTGTCCGTCCGCGTCGTCGAAGGCAAAGAGCACGTCTTCTTCATGGTCAGTACGGCAGACGATCTGACGCCGCACACCGATGACCGCTGGATGATCCTGCTGATCGATACCGATCAGAAGAAGGAGACCGGATGGGAGGGCTACGATCTCGCCGTCAACTGGAAAGCCGTATCGGCCACTGACTCCACGTGCGCCAAATGGACCGATGGGAAATGGGAAGTGTCAGAAATGGTCGCAATCGGCTACAACGGCAAGCGCCTGGAACTCAGCGTGCCCAGCAAACTCATCCCCCGCGCCCCCGGCCAGGGCTTCGATTTTAAATGGGTCGACTACGTCAGTCTGAAGTCAGTCGAGTCGCTGTTTCTTGAAGGCGACGTCGCGCCGGATCGGCGATTCAATTTTCGGTATTGAGATCGATGAATAAGACTAAGGCTGCCATCGCCCGCAACAGAGATGTACATTGCAGGGCAGAATGGCAAACGAATGGAGGCGAACGAATAAGGAGAATGATTCATTAGTTTGCTTCCATTCGTTTGCCATTCTATTTCTTCGCGTGGCGCTTGCGTGCTGGTGTTAGAAAAGGGAAATAAAGACAAGAAAGGAAACTCATGACATACATCACTTCAACACTTCTCATTCTGTTTTGCGCCCCCGCCGTTGCCAAACCGACCAACGTCGTCCTGATCATGGCCGATGACATGGGCTATGAAGCCTTGTCGGCGAACGGCAGTGAATCCTGCAAAACCCCGAATCTGGACAAGTTGTCCGCGGAGGGCGTACGCTTCACCAACTGTTTCGCCAACCCGATCTGTACGCCATCGCGGGCGAAGATCATGACCGGACAATACAACGTCAGAAACTACGTCAGGTTTGGCCTTCTTGATCGCGGGCAAACCACCTTTGCGCACCAGTTGAAGGCTGCCGGGTATGCAACCTGCATCGCCGGCAAATGGCAGTTGAGCAGGCAGATGGACTCCCCGCAGCACTTCGGGTTCGAGCAGTCCTGCCTCTGGCAGCATACGCGCGGCGGGCGGTCGAAGGAGAACGGCAAGACAATCGATCGGCGGTTCGTCAATCCGATGCTGGAGTTCAACGGCAATGAGAAGGACTACGTCAATGGCGAATACGGGCCGCAGGTCTGTGCCGACTTTATCTGCGACTTCATCGACAAGAACAAGGAGAAGCCATTTCTCGTTTACTACCCGATGATACTCACGCACTGCCCCTTCGATCCGACGCCGGATTCCACCGACTGGGATCCGAAGCGGCTCGGCTCCACCACCTACAAAGGCGATCGCAAAGACCCGCAGAGGCATTTCCGTGACATGGTCGCCTATGCCGACAAAATCGTCGGACAGATTGTGGCGCAGCTCGAGAAGTCCGGTGTCCGCGACAATACGCTCCTGATTTTCACGGGCGACAACGGCACTGATAAACCCATTGTTACCCCGTGGAACGGCACGAAGGTCGCCGGCGGCAAGGGCAGCATGAGCGATACGGGGACGCGTGTGCCGCTCGTTGCCAGTTGGCCGGCAGGCATTAGGCAGCCCGGACGGGTCGTTGACGACTTGGTCGAGTTCAGTGACCTGATGCCGACGCTCTGCGAAGTCACTGGCGCCGAGCTGCCGGCGAACTATCCGGGCGATGGCTCCAGCATCGTACCGGTACTCCAGGACAACGCGAGTGCCCGCAAGAAGGACTGGATCTATATCTGGTACCGAGGCCGGGTCATGGTTCGCAACAAGCAGTATTCGCTCCTGGCCAAAACCGACGGCAGCGGCGCCAAGCTGACTCGCTACAAGGGCCCGTTTGACGGGGAAAAACTTGAGGACGCCGCACTTTCGGAACCGGAGCGCGCCATCAAGGAACAGTTCGAGGCCACGCTGGAGCGCCTCGCCAAGACCCGCCTTTCCACCGTCAGCGAGGAGGGCCGGACCAAGGTGCAGAAGCCCAAGAAGAAGAAGAAGAAGGGCAAGAAATAGTCTTCTGGTCTTCCTTCCGGACGATGGCCGCGTGGCGCGTGGATCGTCCCCTACGATTTGAAGGAGCCGACGAATATATTCTTCCACTAACGTCCCATCGCTTCATGATGAAAGACGCGACGGGGAGGGTCGAAACCGGGAGAAGGGCACCTTCTACGGCAAATTCCTGAGCGACCGGATGGACGACCTGCCGCCTGGAACTCAGCGTGCCCAGCAAACTCATCCCCCGCGCCCCCGGCCAGGGCTTCGATTTCAAATGGGTCGACAACGTCAGTCTGAAGTCAGTCGAGTCGCTGTTTCTCGAAGGCGACGTCGCGCCGGATCGGCGATTCAATTTTCGGTATTGAGATCGATGAATAAGACCATCGTCCGACCCCCACTCTTCCCCCGGGCGTTGCCGCTGGAGGGCTTCGCACAACAACTCACGAAGCCATCCCGGTTGCACGATAGACGATCATTGTCATCGCTCCTCCCGGCACTTTGGGGAGTGATCTGAGGTATTCAAGACCAGCTCTCAATCTGGATTCGTCAAGGCCCAGCCCCGCGCTCATTCTTGGGATAGCCGGTTCCATGAAACGGTAGACGTACTCCACAAATTCTCTCAACTCAGTTGTCGAAGTTGGATTGAAAAAATGCTTTGCCCACGGTTCGTTTCGGCATTGTTCAAGCCCGGATTCATCCAAGAGAACCCCCAACATCCTGCCGGCCTTGGGGTTTCCGCCACAGTGGGCAAAAAGATCGCAGAGCCCGGTAAGAAAATAATCGTAGTCACCGTTCTCTGGCCAGATCTTGAAGGTCGTATAGTCCACTTCGTTGAGAATGATCCTGCCGCCTGGTCGAAGAACGCGACACACCTCTTTCAACACAGAGATTGGTTCTTTGAGATGTTCAATGATCCAGATTCCGAACACGTGATCGAAGGTCGAATCGTCCCAGGGGAGTTTCGTTGCATCCCCCACGACAAGCCCTATTTCATCTTGACCAATTTCCTTCAGGTAAGACTGAGCGAACTGAATTTGCTCTTCAGAGAGATCTATTCCGCTGAATACTGTCTTGGGGAATGCTCGTCCTAAAACTCCGAGGACCGCGCCGGCGCCGCATCCGATCTCCAGCACTCGCTCCCCGGGCTTGAATTCCACGTCTCTGAGGATCAGGTCATCGCGCCAGTACTCGGCCTGGTCGATCAGCCGCTGCTGCTCCTCGGGAGCATAGCCGTGAAGGTATTCGGGAACGGACAAAGCTGGATTCCTACTTCTTTACGACACCGGTCGTCCCGTTCGCCTTTGGTTTCCATTCATTCTCCCACCGGTCCTCGATGCCTTGCCTCCAGGATTCCGCGGAAGTTTTCAATTCAGCCACTAAGTCCGGGAACTGGTCTTTAAGATTGTTCTGCTCGGACATGTCCTCCTCGAGATTGGCCAGATGAACCTCATCTTCGGACGGCTCGCCTTCTATCAGGTGACCGCTTAAGACCAGCTTCCATTTGCCGCGCCGCACCGCTGTCTGTTTGCCCATCTCCCAGAAGATCTCCTTATGAGGTGATGCCGCACCATCGGTCAAGACTGGCATGATATCCTGCCCGTCGAGCTCGTATTTTGATGAGTCACCACCCGCGACATTCAAGAACGTTGGGAAGACATCCATCGCCGCTCCGGGCTCACAGATCACCTGCCCTGCTGGAATTTTTTCAGGCCAACTCATGATACCGGGGGATCTCATTCCACCCTCATACAGGCTTCCTTTGTGTCCCTTTAGCATACCTGCCGAGCCGCCGTAATACGGATCTGCTGTGCCATCCATCCAGTTACGTATCTCGCGTGAAGGTCCGTTGTCGCTTTGGAAGTATGTGAATGTATTTTCGAGTAGCCCCTGTCTCTCACATTCGGCAAGTATCGCGCCTACGCTGTCATCGACTGCACTGATCATTGCAGCCATGATTTTTCGATCCCACGGTAAGTCAGAGAACCGGTTGACGTATTTTTCCGGCGCGTGCATGGGGTAATGCGGGGCGTTGTATGGAACATAAAGGAAGAAGGGTTTGCCCAGCTTTACAGACTTGCGGATGTACTCGATCGCGTACTCCGTAATCATTTCGGTGAAGTATTCTCCATCCCGCCAAATCTCTTTCCCATTCTCCCAGAGGTCGTGCCACTGTGCGCGGCCGTCCCTGTTCATCTGCCAGTAAAAGATGTGAGAGTAGTAATCAATGCAACCGGCCTTGAAACCAAACCAATCATCGAACCCATGTTCCTCAGGCCGCGACCCCGGCGCCAGCCCCAGATGCCACTTGCCTGACATAGCCGTGTAGTAGCCAAGCTCCTTCAGGGCCGTTGCCAGGGATGGCACTGTTGGCGGAAGGCCCGTCGCAGTCCGGTGACCAGCGAGTATGGAGCGCACGCCGGCGTTTCCCGGGTACCTACCGGTCAACAGCGCAGCGCGTGAGGGAGAGCAGACCGGAGAGTTTGAATACCAGTCGGTAAAGCGGACCCCATCAGCCGCCATCCGATCGAGGTGTGGCGTACGGAAATCCGTGGCGCCCATGCATGACAGGTCCCCGTAGCCCTGGTCGTCAGTGAGAAAGACAATGAAATTTGGAGAAGACATTCTAGTGTTCCTTAAGACTGAGTTTGGTGTCCATTTGATAATAGAAGATCGACAGAGAAATCAGAAATGCCCCGCTCTGGGCTTACTCGAACGTTTGATTCGCAGGAGGCGGCTCGCATCATTGTTCAGCCTCTGCAGTTGGTTCGGTAAGAACTGGCAGGACAACGATTTCTTCCAATCATAGATCCCAGTGGCTACCACTTCAGAAAAACTAGTTTTCATCGGCGTTGATGGCCGGGACGTTTACAACATCTCCGCACCGTTCACCTATCTGGAACAGACAGTCATTGCAGGCCGGGTCGAAAAACGCGACGAAGAATTGTCTGAAATAGTTCTCTTCACTGAATCCAACGATGAATGGAAGCCAGTGGACGGGGCCCCGGTCTTTCATGGGCTGCAGGATCCATGTGCCACCAACATCGGCGGCAAATTACTTCTCGGCGGCGTCAGGTTCCCGATCGAGTTTCCAAATGGCGAAACAGGCTGGCAGATGGACTTCTATCTTGAGTCTGGTGACGGTCAGTTTGAAAAGGTCCTATCTGGTCCGCCGAAGATGAAAGACATCCGGTTTGTTCAGCAAGCTGGTGGAAGCATTGTCGTCTTTACCCGCCCTCAGGGGGACAAAGGCGGTCGCGGCGAGATTGGGTATTTTGTCGCTCAATCATTGGAAGAAATCACACACGAGAGAATTAATGCCGCTCCACTGCTGGATCTTTGCCCGGAGGAAGAATGGGTGGGCGCCAATGAAGCACATGTGTTGGCGAATGGGAAGATTGGCGTACTCGGACACATCGCGAGATTCAGCCACGACGGCCACAGACATTACTATTCCATGGTGTTCTGCCTCGACCCGGTGACGGGCAAGTACAGCCCACTTGAGATCATTGCTAAGCGAGAGGACTTTCCTGCAGGAGTCGCCAAACGGCCAGACCTCGTCGATGTCATTTTCTCAGGCGGCATCCGGCGTCTTGACGATGGCATGGCAAGGCTTTATGCGGGATTGAGTGATGCCGAAGCCGGCTACGTTGACATTCCGGATCCATTTCTGCCTTTTGAATAATTGCCTCCCGGCACCACGATCTCCTACAACTAAAAGGCTTCATCCATTGTTTGGATTCTTGAGTTACCGAGTAAGCAGCCTCTCTCTGCTATTTATCATGGCCGCGTCTTATGCAGAAGGCCCGCTCCCCCGCCCCGCGGTGGGGGCTATCCGATGGGATGCGTGGACCGGAGGAAAAATCACCAATCAAGTCGAGAAGACCCTCGGCCCGGAGAAGTATCACGACCGGTTGCCGTGGTTCGCGGAAGTGTTGGCTGATCATCGAGTCCGGATAGACGGTTCGCCGCAGTCGGTCATGGATCGCGAAATTGAGCTGGCCAGCAACAGCGGCCTGGATTACTGGGCATTCTTGCTCTACGCAGAATCATCGCCCATGAGTACAGCTCTTGGACAGTATCTGAAGAGTGACATCCGCAAACGCCTTCAGTTCTGCCTGATACTGCATAACACTCTTAATTCGACTGAAGCGACCTGGCCGAAAGAGAAACAGCGCGCCATCGATCTGTTGAAGAATCCTGGATACCAAAGGGTTCTGAATGACCGTCCACTGGTGTACGCGTTTATTGGAAGAACATTTCCGTTTGAACGCTTTTCTGAATTTCTGACTGCTGCAAAAAAGGAAGGCCTGAATCCCTATTGCATCTTTATGGGATGGCAGCCGGTGGCCGATTTCAAGAAAGTATATTCCAAGGGCTTCGATGCAGTTTCCTCGTACGCGATCGGCGGCAGTCAGGCCAGATTTTCTGAACTGGCCGAGAGGCTCGAAAAGAATGTCTGGCAAAGCGCTGCTGATTCCAAAGTGCCTTTCGTCCCCCTGGTGACAACCGGATGGGACAAGCGGCCCAGGCAGGATAATCCAGTCTCCTGGGAGACCGGGCACGCCTATCACAAGCAGAAGGTCTTCCCTTCCGAGGCAAAACCCACTGAAATCGCTGCACACCTCAATCGGGCGATTAACTTCGTGAAGTCCCATCCCAAGGTCTGCAAATCAAACTGCATCATTGTATATGCATGGAACGAATTTGATGAGGGAGGCTGGCTGGCTCCGACACGGGGCAGGAACGGGCAACCGTTTACACGACGCCTGGATGCAATTCGAAAAGTCCTGGTCAGAGACGGCCAGCAAACAGGTCAGAATGGACAACGGAACATCCCCAGAGTTGAGGGCATGCCCCAATTCCCGTCGCCGTATTTCATAAAGGACTGGCGCAAGACTGCCCGTAATTTCGATCAACTGGCGTTCGACTTTCAAGCGAAGAGCGAGTACTTGCCTCTCATCTGGTTGGATGAGAGCCGAATCAATATGGATCGCGCAGGCTTTGGTTTACCCACCTACGTTGGGCCCAAAGACAAGGGACAGAATCACGAAGCCATCACCACGGTCGGAAGTGTGCTCGGGGCCACCTTCGCCGGCATAGACAAGACAGAAGGAACGCACAATTGGGTTCTGATGTGCGAACAGTATTTCAATAAATCCAATGGCCTGAATTTAGTGCTGAACAGGAT
>JASLXP010001184.1 GCA_030740295.1 Planctomycetota bacterium | reverse complement strand
ACGCCGCGGCAAGATCTTTCACGTGCGCTATTCAAAAAGAGGCGGGAAGCTGAAGGCGATGGAAAACATCCGCGGGCAGGTTTCCAAGAAAAAGCGCAACAGGCTGTAGGGCAGGCAAGAACGGCAGAGCTTGATCGTGACTTCGGTGGCAAACCCGACTGATACTCCAATGCCAGAATTCGACAACGTCTTCACTTACGAATCCGTCCCTTTCAAATTCGGGGCGGGCGTCACCAGCGAGGTTGGCGCAGACCTTGAGCGTCTCGATGTCAAAAAATGCCTCGTCATTACCGACCCTCATCTCGTCGGAATTGGCCTGGTCGCTAAGGTCACGGATTCTATTGAACGGGCCGGTATCCAATACACCCTCTTCGATCAGGTACACTCAGAGCCAACGGACGAATCCTGGCAGAAGGCCATCGACGCGGCCCAGTCGGATGCTTTCGACGGCTTTGTGTCTGTGGGAGGCGGCTCGAGCATCGATACTGCAAAGGCAGCGAATCTCTATTCATCGCATCCGGCGGACCTGTTCTATTACATCAACGAGCCCGTGGGAAAAGGACTGCCCATTCCGGGAAGACTCAAGCCACACATCGTCGTGCCAACCACCGCCGGCACCGCAAGCGAATGCACCTCGGTCGCTGTCACCGGCATTAAGAGCATGCGGCTCAAAACGGGCATCTCACACCGATACCTCCGCCCGGATTACGCCATCCTCGACCCGCTCAACACGCTCTCCTGCCCGCCGATGGTCACCGCAAGCTGCGGCATCGATGTGCTCTGCCACGCGGCCGAGTCATACACTGCCATCGCTTACGACCAGCGGCCAAAACCGGAATCGCCGAATGCGCGCCCGCCGTTTGTCGGCTCGAACCCCGTAAGCGACATGTGGAGCGGCAAGTCCATCGAACTGGTCACCAGATTTCTGCCCCGCGCGGTCGAGAATGGCGATGATGTCGAAGCACGCAGCATGATGATGCTGGCATGCACCTACGCCGGGATGGGATTCGGCAACGCGGGCGTTCATATCCCCCATGCAATGGGATATCCCATCGGCGGGTTGGTTGAAGAATACATACCGCCTGACTATCCGTTCCCGCATCCGATGGTGCCGCACGGCATGAGCGTGATCGTCGGCGCGCCCGCGGCATTCCGATTCACCGCCCACGCCTGCCCGGAACGGCATCTTCAAGCCGCAAGCTTCATGGGAGAAAATATCGAGGACGCCAATCCGGATGAGGCAGGAGAAATCCTGGCCGGCTCATTCATCAAGCTCATGCGGGCATCCGGAATTCCGAACGGCATTGGAGCGCTCGGCTATGGAGAAGAACAGATTGAATCCCTCGTGGAAGGCACACTCAAGCAACAGCGTCTCCTGGCCCAGAGCCCCTGTGAAGCAGAGAGGGAGGATCTGTTTTCAATCTTCAAGGATTCGGTCAGATACTGGTAAAGATTCACTGCTGATTTTCTGGCTGCAAGGAGATCAAGAGGCTCGGACTTCGCCGTCGGATGCGGCCAACGGCTGCCGCAGGCCATCGTACCTGCAAAGATATGTGACCACTACAAGCAGGCCTATTTCGACATGATTCCAATTACCGTCCTCATCGATGACCCCGCTCCTCTGATAAATGTCTACTGGTGGCACGCCGCGGAAAGCCAGAAGACCGACTCTCCAACTGAGCCAGACGGACAGCCGGTCGCTCGTGACATCCCGGTCTCATTCTTTGAAGAATTCTGCGACGTCATCGAAGAGCACCAGATTCGGGGCAAGTTTTCAGTACTCCCATATCCGGCAGGGCTTGGCAGCATTGCGGCAGGCTGGGAAGGCTGCGACCGGTCAGAGCTCGCCCGCTGGATTGATATCGCACGCCAGCGCGTCGTGCCTCTAATGGATATCTCACCCGAGATACTCACCCACGCCCGGGCGGTCGACCTCGAAACCATGACCCTGTTGGATGAAAACGAGAAACACTGGTCTTTTCATCAGACCGAGGAGACACTCACGCCATACATCTCACTTTCACTTCAGATCCTGAACGAGGTCGGCCTCCCGGCCAACGGCGTCACATCTCCCTGGGATTTTGGGAGCAAAGTGGAAGACGCCTATCAGAAGGCAATTCGGAATTCGATGGCTGAGGTGAACAGCCGAACACGATCATGGTTCTTCCTTCCGGTCAAGACACAGGGAACTGACTTTCTCTCCGAAGTCGTCCACAGGGACGGGGCCGGTTGGCTTGTGCGATTCTGCTCCCAGTGCGGCGACCACCTCTGGCAGACCATGGACACACAGGATGAGAGTGACGCATACATCTCCTCTGTTGCAGATCATTTCGTGACAGAAGATGGCACGGGCGGCCGAATGGCGGAGCTCTATCACGCAGGCACACCCGTCGTATTTCACACCCACTGGCAGAGCCTTTATTCAGACGGAAGAGGTACCGGCCTCAAAGCACTGGCCGAAGTTGCCAGACGAATCAGGCAAATCTGGGGAGACAATGCCAAGTGGGTGCGATGTATGGAACTCGCGGAATCCATCGCAGAGAAATAAGAAATCGTCGGTCGACACCTCAACGGAAACGAGGGAGACATGGACTTGAGGGCACCTGAACACCTCACACGCGGCTCGAGACCGGCAGTCATCTCACTACAGCGCAAATACTTCCAACATTCCGTTACGCCAGTCCCCAATGCTTCATCTCTCCGTTAGGACTCCCACACTCCCATCCTCCCTTCCTCCCCGCGTTGACAACCCGGAGTCACCATTTACCATCCGCCCTCCCAAATTCCGCGGGCAGGCAAAAGCATGGTTAGTGGTTGATGGTTCATGGTAAAGGTGAGGCGGCCATCCCCATTTCTTTCATCGACCATCTTCATAAACCATTAACCATCAACCATTAACCATATTCCAAACCATCAACCATTCGGAGCCAGCATGTCACACCAATGGGTATACAACTTCGGCGGAGACAAGGCCGAAGGCGCGAAGGAGATGAAGAATCTCCTCGGAGGCAAGGGCGCGAACCTTTGCGAAATGACCAATATCGGACTCCCCGTCAGTGCCGGGTTCACGCTGACCACTGAGGTCTGCACGTACTATAATGAGAATGACAGCAGCTATCCTGAAGAGCTGAAAGAACAAGTCGCCGCCTCCATCGCCCGCACCGAGGAGATCATGGGTGCGAAGTATGGCGATGCCGAGAATCCGCTCCTCGTATCCTGCCGTTCCGGCGCAAGGGTTTCCATGCCCGGCATGATGGACACCATCCTTAATATCGGCCTGAACGACGAGACCGTTGAGGGCATCATCGCCAAGTCAGGCAACGCCCGTTTTGGCTGGGACAGCTATCGTCGCCTCGTCCAGATGTATGGCGACGTCGTCATGGGCATGAAGCCCGAATCCAAGCACGAGCATGACCCATTCGAAGAGCTGATCGACGCAATGAAGGAAGAAAAGGGAGCGGAGCACGATA
>JASLXP010001183.1 GCA_030740295.1 Planctomycetota bacterium | reverse complement strand
GATCTCTCAAGCCGCAACCAACAGCTCGGCCTTTTCTACAAAGGCAATTTCTATGATCAGGCCGGGGCCGCGGGGGAGTTCCGCATCCAACGGCAGATGGCGCCCATCGCGGACAAGCTGCTCGATATGGCCGAGGCAGTGAAAGAAGACCTGCCCGACCTCGAATCCGATATCGTCAGCGGGGTCGTTCCCAAACGGGGGCGTGACTGGCGTTCCTACATGCCCGATCAGATAGCCCTCGATTGCGAAGTCCCTCTCCTGGCCGGCATCGGATCTCTGTCGTTCGTCACAACCAACGACACCCGAGGGCTGATCGATACGCCTGACGACGTCTTCGAGTCCTTTAACGCGAAAAACCTGAAAGAGCAGGCCAAACTGATCTTCCCTCTGCTCTACGAGGTATTGAACAACCCCCACCTGCCGTTGACGTTTAAGCTGGAGAAGAACATGTTCTCCGATATCTACGCGCAGGTGATCGAAGATTCACTGATTGCCTACCTGCCGAAGACTCCGGTCTACGGCGCGGTGGCGAGTGTCGGCCTGACGCCTAACAAATCGATGATGGGGGTTCGCGGTCACACCTATTCGTTTACGAACGAGCATGGCGCTTTTGGCGTTCCCGGCGTTACCCGCGAGCGTGGGAAGAGGTTTGCAGTGTGGGCCTTTCAACTCGATCCCAAGAACGGCACTATCGAAAAAATTGCCAACCTGGCGACGAACAAGGGCAAGACTTACACGCTCAGCGGAAGGGAGCGGTCCTGGGCCACCAGGAATCTGGTCGAGCACGAGCTCTCGGGCGAGCACCGCCTCCCCCGCAAGACGGATACACGCCTGCCGCTTTTCAAATGCTCGTCGCTGATGATCTATGACCTGCTCGATCAGCTCTACTTCACCAGTCTGAGAAGCATCTCGATACTGGATGCGCGCACGAACACCGCTCCGAAATATTTTGCCACGTTTATGGGCAGGAAAGGCGCGTCCTCTTATTCAGAGCCCTGCGCGGTGGCCTTCGGCGAGCCGGACAGCGACGTCAAGCTCATCTTCCGGGCCGGGCTTCTCGGCAACAAATTCACGCTGCTGAATTCAGATGACTCGCGACTGTTCCTCGAGGGCGAAGAACGCAAAAAGGGTGACCGCTTCGTGGAGGGCCGGGGCTTTGCCCTGAAGGATCGCGAGCAAGGCATCGTGCATTCGCCCTTCCGTGCCGGTAAGGACATGTGGGTGCTGGATGACGCGCGCATGGAGAAGCTGCGTTCGACCGGTATTCGCAACCGCCGCGTGGAAGACCTGCACGCCCTCTCCAAAGAAAAACTTCGACAGGCCGATACCGAGCTCGAATCGAAGAACTACGACGGCTTCATGAACCTAGCCCGTGAAGCCTGGGCCCTCGAAGCACGCGCGTATCCAAGCGTGCAGGGCACGGCCAACGATGTCATCAAGGGCGTCATCTTTTACTTTGCGATCCTGCTGCCCTTCGCCTTCTTTGCCGAGCGGCTGATCTTCGCCTTCCCGGACGTCCGCAAGCAGCTCGGCGGTATCGGTGGCTTCTTTATGCTGATTTATGTCATTCTGCATTTCATTCATCCGGCATTCCGGATTTCAAAAACCCCGGTCATCATTCTGGACGGTTTCTTTACCCTCGCGATGGGCGGGTTGGTCATCATAATCGTGCTGAATAAGTTCAACGATCAGATGGCGAAAATGCGGCAGAAGACCGCGGCCATCCACGGTGCGGATGTGGCCCGGGGCAGCGCGACCATGGCCGCGTTCATCCTTGGCATCTCCAATATGAGAAGGCGCAAGATGCGCACCGCGCTGACCTGTGTCACGCTGATTCTGCTGACGTTTACCGTGATGTCATTCACAAGCTTCGATACGCAGCTCAAAGTAAATGACATCCCCTCGAACTATGAGGCCAGCTACCAGGGCATCCTGCTGAGGCGCCGAGACTGGGGAGCGCTCGAGGAACACGCGTTTTACAGCATTGCAGATTTCTTCAAGACACAGAAAGGCGCCCGCATCGCATTGCGAACATGGAAGAGCGCGCCGAACGTCGGCGGTACGCTCTCGCTTCAGGTGACTAACGCGGATGACCCAAGCAGGTCTTACTCGGCCATGGCCATGGTCGGGCTCAGCTCGACAGAGGCGGAGGTCACACGTCCCGACAAATTGCTGGTCGCGGGGCGCTGGTTCAAGCCCGAGGAGGAGCAGGGCGAGTTCGTATGCGTCGTGCCCAAACGCATGGCCGAATTCCTCGGTATCGGGCAGGACGAGTTCAGAGATGACAAGTATCGGGTCAAGGTATCCGGCAATGAGTATCGGGTGATCGGTATCATCGACGGCGGCAGCATGTACGAAAACAGGGACCTCGATAACGAGCCCCTTACGCCTGTGGACTGGATCGAGATGTCGCAACGCCAGGAAGGCGATCAGGGCGAGGCGTCGGGCGATGAAGAAGAGGAAGCCACAGAAGAAGCGCTGCCTGAGCTCTATATACATATGGAAGGCGATAACGTTCTGATCATTCCGTCCGGGCTTTCAATGCAGCTTGGCGCTTCGCTGCAATCGGTCGCCGTGCGGCTTGCAGAGCTGTCTAAGGCTGAGCTCAAAGAGCTTCTCGAAAAGTATGTGAAACGCCTGAAGCTGATCCTGTTCGCCGGCATGAAAGATAAGGAAGCTGCCAAAGGTACCGTCTGGCTTTACAGCTCGCGTGATTCACTCAGCGTTGCCGGGCTATCGAGTCTTGCCATTCCGATTCTTATCGCCGCGCTCATTGTTTTTAACACGATGCTCGGCTCCGTTTATGAAAGAACGCGCGAGATCAGCATCTATGCCGCGGTCGGTCTGGCGCCCATGCACATCGGCGCGCTGTTCCTTGCTGAATCGTGCGTATACGCCACGCTCGGGGCTATCCTCGGCTATCTGCTCGGGCAGAGCGTCGCGTTCATCATTGTCTCGTTCGGCATCTGGAAAGAGCTCAGCCTCAATTATTCCGCTACTTCCGCGGTGGTCACCACCCTCATCGTCGTCGCTACTGTGATTCTGTCGACCTTGTTCCCAGCCAAGAAAGCGGCCGAGCTTTCCGTGCCCGATGAAACCCGCAAGCTCAGGCTGCCCAAGCCGGACGGCGATCACTGGGTGTTCGACTTTCCGTTCACCGTCAGCAAGGCGGAAGCGGTCGCAATCAATACGTTCCTGTTTGATTACTTCAAAGCGCACGACGAAGATTCGATAGGCCGATTCTGTGCGGACCAGATCGAGCTCAAGCTAAAAGAAGATTCGGAAGAAGAGATCTACGTGATGTCGAGCATCGTCTGGATCGCACCGCTCGACATGGGCATCAGCCAGTGGGTGCGGATCGAAACCATGACCGCGCCGGACGACCCGAGCGTGGATGTCATGCGTTTCTTCATAGACCGCGCATCCGGCGAAGTCGATACCTGGAGGCGCATGAACACAGGCTTCCTGAAGGACATTCGAAAACAGCTCCTGATCTGGCGTCTCGTCGAGCCCGCCTACAAGCTGGAGCTTACCCTGCGTGGTTACGAGACCTTGGGCGTCGAGCCGCCGGCAGGAATTATCGAAAAACAGGAGAAGGCCAAGGCCGAAGAAGAGAAACGGAAACAGAGAGAAGAGGAAGAAATGGAAAGACGGATCTCGGTCGAAGCGGAGAGAGAGAAAGAGGAGTTGGAGAAGGAGATGGAGAGCCAGACACCAGAGTAGCCCGCACTTTAGAGCCACCAGGCATATACACGTCCATATGCAAGACGATCTCGAACTGGAACGATCACTACAGGAGCAGCCGAAAGAGTACAAAGACGGCTTTGGCTGGAAGGCCGTCATTGGTGGGCTCTTCGTTGGTTTTCTGATCGTGCCTGGTGACATGTTCATGGACCTCGTGCTCGGGCAGGGGATGGCCGGCGTCTCCAGGTGGGTCACCCTGATCCTGTTTATTGAAATCGCAAAACGCTGCCGTAAGGAAATGACGAAGCAGGAGATCTTCATCCTCTTTGCATTCGCCGGCTCTGTATTGGGTCAGGCCGGCGTCGAGGGCTCGTTCATTCGGATGCAGTATTACGTGCAATCGCCGGCTGCTGATATGTTCGAGATAGCGGACCGCATTCCGATTTGGGTCGCGCCGCCACCAGGCTCCGAGGCATACGCTCTCCGTTCGCTGCTTCATCGGGACTGGTGGCCCCACCTTGCTCTGATGGGCATTGGGCTGCTCTGGAGCAGGTTCAATTTTTTCTCGCTCGGATATGCAATCTTCAGGATCACTTCGGACGTCGAACGTCTTCCGTTCCCCCTGGCTCCGATTGCCGCGCAGGGCATCACCGCTCTCGCAGAATCTGAGAAAGAAACCTGGAGGTGGAGATGCTTCACTATCGGCGCCAGTATCGGTCTGGCCTTTGGCGCCATTTACATCGGTGTGCCGACCCTGACCAAAATCGTCTTCGACACCCGTCTCGAGATTCTGCCCATCCCGTTCAAGGATCTGACAAGAAACACTCAGAAGATCCTGCCCGCAGTGCCGCTCGCCATCATGACCAACCTGGGCCAGGTCTTCACCGGGTTCGTGCTGCCGTTCTGGATGATCGTGGGCAGCTTTGCCAGCGCCATCCTCGGGCAGCTCATCCTCAATCCGATCCTCTACAAGACCGGCTTCCTTTCCACCTGGCAGCCCGGGATGGGCTACATCGATACCAAGGTTGCCAACTGGCTCGATTTCTGGTTCAGCTTCGGCATCGGCACAGCCTTCGGGTGTGCGGTGGTCGGATTCTGGGCAGCGGGCAGCGCGCTCTATAAATCTCACAAAGAGAGGAAGAAAGACAAGAAAAAGATCAGCATTCTCGATCCGCCTAAAGGCCGCGGCGATATTCCGATCCCACTCGCGCTGCTTTTCTATGTCGTTTCGACCACCGGTACCATCATCCTGTGCCACTACCTCGTCCCGAAGTTTCCCATCTGGATTCTGCTGGTCTTCGGTTTCATATATACGCCGCTGATTTCATACGTTTCAGCGCGCCTGATCGGCTTGACCGGACACGGCACAGGTTTCCCATTCGTTAAAGAGTCCACCTTTATCCTGACCGGGTACAAAGGTGTGGACATCTGGAACGCGCCGATACCCATGGGCGACATGGGACGCGCGTCTCAGTCGTTCCGTGAATGCGAGCTCACCGGCACAAGCTTCATGAGCAAATTCAAGGCGATCACTATCGCCATTCCGCTCGCGGTGTTTGTGGGAATTCTGTTCTGGTCATTCATCTGGAAGATGGGCGAGATACCATCCTCAGCTTACCCGTACGCTGCCGAGTTTTGGCCGCAGGACGCTTTCCAGATGTGCGTGTGGTGGACGGCTACGACAACCGGTAACGATTTCTTTCTCGAGATCGTCAAGCCCTGGCGCATCTTCTGGGGGTTCGCTTACGTATTGATCGCCTATCCGGTCATGGTCCTCTTCGGCCTGCCGCAGCTCTTCCTGTGGGGCACGGTCCGCGGCCTCGCGGGCGATCCAATGGACGCGCTTCCGGAATTCGCTGCGGGGATGGTGGGCCGCTATTACTTCGCAAAGAAATTCAGCCAGGCGAGCTGGAGCCAATACACCCCCATTCTGGCTGCCGGATTCGGATGCGGCATGGGGCTCGTGGGTATGACCTGCATCGCCATAAAACTGATCGCGTCCGCGATCACGCAGTTGCCGTATTAGCGCGGCTACGAATCCTTCAACACCCCGGCGACCTCCACGCCTTCCGGCCAGGTGTGCTGGGGCTCGTAGCCGATGGCTCGGGTGGCCTCACTGAAATCGACGCGCTGTTCCACTACGGCCTTGCTCGTGCCATGGAGAAGTGAGTACTTGATCGAAAGGTCAGCTTCCGCTGCGCAGGCGAAGAATCGTCCCGCGTCGCCGGGGCTGAAGTAACCGTCTTGCGCACTTTTATTGGCGCTGATGGAATCCACCTGGCCCTGGTGGCGAGGACACCAGGCTGGCCGGACAACAATGACACTGATGCCGTGACGGTACGCATACATCTGTCCCACGGCCTCGGCGAATACTTTGGTCGAGGCGTACCAATTCCGTGGGCTGATTGGGGTGATGGAAGTCACTGGCCACGGGCCTTCGTGTCCACTGATGACCTGGCAGGTGCTTGCCAGTACCGCACGCTTGACGCCTGCCTCACGGGCGGATTCCAGGATGTTGTAGAGGCCGATGATATTGTTCGGCAGGAGCTTCGTCATGAAGTCGCCTTCGTCCGGGGTGGCTGCAAGGTGTACGACGGCATCGACACCGACCATGGCTTCGTCGATGGCGGCCCTGTCAGTGAGATCACCGATGTAGAATTTTTCTTCGCCAGTGGATTCGCGAATATCGAAACCGCGGACAGAGTGCCCGCGTGCGATCAGCTCTACGCATGTTGCGCTGCCGATCCGGCCAGCGGAGCCGGTGACAAGTACTGTTAAGGGATTGCTCATTCTTTTTGATTCCTGGTTGTGGTTTCGTCGTTCTATGACGAGGTCGTCCTGCCGAATTAGACAACGTCACGATGTTTTAGTCGAACTCTTCCTCACTGTGTCATATGCAGGAAGACCTTTTCCAAATCGGCTTTTTCCTGGACAAAGTTCATGACGCGGAAACCTTCATTCACAAGGAGAGTCACGACTGCGCTCGCGTCTTCTGCATTGCCGGGATAGGATCCGGTCAGTTCCCTTTCACTGATGATTTCGACGGTCAGGCCGGGGATGGCGAGCAGAGCGGAGGCAGCCGCTTCTGCGTCCTCGACCAGGATGATTCGGAAATGCCCCTCGCCGCTGATCCCCGTCGAGACATCTTCCTGCGCGCCGGTCGAGAGAAGTTTGCCGTTGTCGATGATGGCCACGTGAGTGCAGAGGTCTTCGAGCTCGGTCAGGATGTGAGAGGAGACCAGCACCGCCTTGCCCATGTTGCTGAGCTCACGAATGAGCTCTCTGAATTCGATGCGCGCACGCGGGTCGAGCCCGCTGGCGGGCTCGTCAAGCAACAGCAGATCGGGATCGTGTAGAAGGCAGCGTGCCAGCGAGACCCGCTGCGATTGGCCGCGCGAGAGAGTATTCACCTCACGCTCTTTGAACTTGGTGAGCTCGGTCAGTTCCAGCACATCGCCGATAAAGGTCTGCCGTTCTGATTTTTCGATTAGGAATGCCTGCGCGAAAAAATCAAGGTATTCGTAGACGGTCGTGTTTTCGTATGCGCCAAAGACATCGGGCATGTAACCCGTAAGGGCACGCGTCTTCAACGGCTCTCTACGCACTGAACAGCCGCCAACGAGAACTTCGCCACGCGAGGGCTGAAGGAGGCCGGCAACGATCCGAATCGTCGTGGTCTTGCCCGCGCCGTTGGGTCCGATGAAGCCGAGTATCTCACCTGCATCGAGGGTGAGGCTGAGACAGTCAACGGCCAGGGTCCCATCGTAGCCCTTCGATATTTTATTGATTTCCAGAACTGCCATCTCTACTCCGCTCCTTTGTGCAAGCTGATCGTGAAGTCGTTCAAATTACCTCCCTGGTTGGATGAGAGACGGAATCTCAAGGAGCGTTCCTTGCGGTCAATGAGGTTGGTCACCTCGCCTGAGAGCCCTTTACCCAGTCGGACCCACTTCTTCTCGGCTGGATTCCAGCAGGTCATACCGATCTGGACATTTGCGGGGATGAGGATCGCGTCCGCGATTACGGTCTCCCAGTCCAGCGTGTTTGGTGGAACGGCACAGGTGAATTCAGCATACGCTCGCTGCTGAAAGTACATCTGATACCAGTGCCGGATGGCGGCATCGCGCCGGTTGTCGTTCTGGCCAAAGTTATAATTCTGATAATGGCCGGTGAGGGGATCATGGTAGTAGAGGTAGACCTGGTTCGGGGTGGCATCCGTGACATTGATCTGAAGCGATCCGTGCGGCCAGGTGGTTTCATTCGTCAGTTGGACGGGGAGGCGCGCGAAGAAAGTGCTGGCCGACCTCTTCGACGCCTTGAATCCTTCCAATTCAAAAACGGGACTGTCCCCCTTGGAGATCGATCCCCCTACCTGTGCGAACGGGACGTCCATGAGGTGAATGCTGCGGTCGCGCATGTTGTTGTGCTGGTTGCCGGTTCTGTTCGGCTTGAGAACCGCGTTGACCCCATGCCCGGGATCGAGAGCGAGATGAAATGCGCGGTGACTCCTTTCGATGCGGGGATTGGCCATTTCCCGGGCAACCTGCTTCGGCTCTGCCGAGACATCCGCCTGGACCTCTTTTACCTGCATCGTGCCTTCAGCCATGTAGACGACCGAGCCAAAGCTGAATCGATTGAACTGCAGCGTGTATCGGGTGCGGTTGACTATCTGCGCCTTGAGGCCGGCGTCGGTGAGCTCGAGGGATGCAACCAGTCTGCCTGGCCGGACCACATCTGCGGTACGAATGAACTCATAGCTCCATATATGAGTTCGAAGCGGCTCGGGGATCAATGTCATGGAGTCCAGGCCCGCCGGATTTCCCCAGTGGAAGCTGTTGCCGAGAGAGGTCCGATTCCCGCGCCGATACTGATCCGAGACATCGGTGGTTTTCCAGTTCACCGATGAGGTCTTTGGGACGAATCGGGAACTGCCGCGGGATTGAGAAAGAATTCCGGTCCATACATCACGCCGGGCGTAATCGGATTCCGTGTTCAGATGGATCAGGCTTGATTGCTTAATGATCGAGCTGCCGCCGCGGATGATGATCGTCCAGAAGTAGCTCACAATTGCGAAGAAAATCGAGAGGGCTGGGACGGTGATGAACGTCCACTCTTTTCGATTCCTGGCTTTCAGAAAAAGGTAATTGGCCGGCCCGATAACGACGACGCAAACGAACAGGAAAAACCCGATCCCGACAAACGACGGCGCCTCGAGCTCAGGGAACTGGGACGCGGCTGCACGTGCCGCATTGGTGTACCCCGGCGGCGGAAGCGTTCTGCCGGTCTGGAACAGGTAGCTCACGAGCAGGGGCCATTCAGACCAGGCCTGCAATTCCGGCTGATTGAGGTCGAATGTCAGGACCAGGACACGCCCGGCGCCAAACCGTCTCTCTACGGCCAATGGCAGCTTGCCAGTGCTTTGGAGAATGCGCCCTTCCTGAATCTCGAATGGCCGTATCCTCAAACCTGATTCAGAAACCGTTTCCTCCGATTTGAACCGGCCCGGCAACATGTCTTCGAGCAACGTCCCGGTGAAGTTAGTTCGGCCGTCGTAGCAGATGATGAGGGTGCCGCCGGACGCCACCTTTTCCTTGAGTGCAAGAACCTGCTGGGGGCGCAGGTCGTTCAGGCTTTCGCCATGAACGAAAATCAAGTTCACCGAGTCGTATCCTATCCAGTGCTCGGGCAGCCACTCCGGGCGGAAAGCCGCAAACTGTGTGTTCGATAGCACGTTCGCCAGGTCGGCTCGGGGCACGCCGATTTTTGAACGGATCGCAGACTCGACCGGGCCGCGGCGCCCAAGGACGAGAGCAACACGAGTGGCGCGTGTGAAGGCATTTGTGATGGCAGTGGCCAGGACCGTGTCGTCTTCATCCATCAGGCGGACCCGAGCGACGCTGCCTGAACTAAGCAGCGTTGTCAGCACAAAGACTTTCTTGCCATTTTGTGGGAGCTCGATCGGCCGGGCCACGCTTGGGTCATAGGTGGACACCCCGCCAAAATTGGTCGGATCACCGGGCCGGATTTCGAGCTTCCCCTTTAAGGCCGCGCCCTTGTTCGAGATTTTTACGACGACCGGTATCCACTTTCGAAAACCCGTGATGCCATTGAAGCCGTGGCTGAGGATCTCCAGGCTGGCCTGTCCGAAGGCGTGCGAAGAGGCGATCAGACACAAACAGAATGGGAGGGCGAGTTTGAGCATCAGATGGAACGTGAGCTTTACAGTTCGTGCAACCACTTATGGCCTGAAGCTGCACGGCGGCCGAAGGCAAACCACTCCGGCCTGGGCCAGTTCTACGATGCATCCTACGGACAAAATCGGGCACTCACTAATCCACCGTCACCTGGCTGCCCCACCAGTCTGCGTTCGGCCTCCAGTCCGGGTCGAGATACTCCGCGTGTTGGGCTTCAAGTCTGGGCATGAGCTCGTTCTCCAGCTCATTCAAGCGCGCCTGTTCTTTTTCGGCTTCATATTCCGGATCGTGGACTGGGAGTTTCGCATCGACCTCGACGAGCCATTCATCCAGTCGCTGACGAAGTTCCGACACCAATTCCGTGTGGTTTGCGGCCACATCATTCTGTTCGCCTTCATCGCTGCTCAATTCGTAGAGCTCGTCGCGGCCGTCTTCGAAATAGTGGATCAGTTTCCAATTACCGCGTCGAATGATCGATGACGGTTCTCCGCCCTGGTTGCCGTAATGCGGGTAATGCCAGAAGAGGTCGCGAGCCGCGATCTCTTCGCCCGTCTCGCTCTTGAGCAGAGGTACAATGCTCATGCCATCGACCACCTGCCCTTCTGGAATGGGGACTCCCGCCATCTCTAGAAAGGTTGGATAAAAATCGATACCGGAGACCGGCACGTCGCAGGTTGATCCGGGTTCCACCGCGGGCGCTTTGATGTAGTAAGGCTCACGGATGCCGCCTTCCCACTGGCGGCCCTTCCCTCCACGCAGCGGCAG
>JASLXP010001182.1 GCA_030740295.1 Planctomycetota bacterium | reverse complement strand
CTCTCGTGGGGGGACGCTCCAACACTCTTGCCAGCCTGACAAGCTCGAGTTGGAGGTCTTTCTTCATCACCTCCAGACGTTTGCCTTTCTTGACCGTCTTCCGAACGACTTCCCCGAATAGATTAACCTGTACCATCTTTTGCCGGGCGAGCCCCACATATTCCTCATCAATCTCTATACATATAAAACGTCTACCGAGTTTCCGGGCCGAGAGGGCGGTCGTGCCGGCGCCGCCAAAAGCATCCAGGACGATATCACCCGGCATGGTTGTCAACTCGATGATGCGATCCATCAGGGCCTCCGGCAGTTGGCACGGGTGCTGATCCCGGTCCCGGCGGTGGCGCAGGCGATGGATGTCTGTCCAGATGTCTGTCAGCGGCGCGGTATCATCAAATTGGTTTCTCTTTCTCTTGTTTCGACATTGCGGCCTGCGGCAATAGATGTGTGCGACCGGCGGTGGGATGTCGAATTCCTTCTTCCCACCCGGGCTGGCATAATTGAACACTCTCGGCGCCGGTCCCTTGGTGAAGTACAGCAGTGTGTAATGGGCGGGGTTGATCCTTCCCTTGGGCTCTGAATGTGCATCCCAGACGATCCAGTTCCTCAAGTGGAGGTGCTGGCTCAGCTCACGTGCATGGTAGATGCCCCACTTAGGAAGATTGAGGACCATCATCGCTCCGCCGGGCTTGAGAATCCGCTCGTATTCTGCAAGCCATTCTCTGCACCAGAGGAGATAGCGTTCGTCTTCCTGATCGTCCGAGTAGTTCGAATAGTCCTTCTGAAGATTGTATGGCGGATCGGCGAAGACGAGATCGGTACATCCACCCGGCAGGCGACTCATGAACTCCAACGAGTCATCCTGGTGGATCTGATCCAGCAGGTCTCTGTCGACCTTCGGGCCGCTGTAAGAGAACTCCAGTTGAGTCTGCGCTTCCAAAGCCGGCGGCTCTTTGCCCGTCGGTTTCAGTATAAGGGCCCGGCCCTTCCCGAAAGCATCGGAGAGCTCCTGGACCCGCTCAATTACCGGTGCTGGCAGACGCCCTCGAAGGCCGTCCGGATTGAAGTCCTTCCACACATCCGAAATGAGACAGCCTTCCGGGTTGAGCAGATGGGCGCGGCCCCCGTAGTCTTTGACCGTGCGTTCGCATACGGGGCAGATGGGATGGGGATACCTGACTTTGTTGCAGGCAAACCGGGATGCCGGCTTCGCAAAGAACGCCAGCGCCATGTGCTCGGCGACCAGACTTTTGGTGCGCCGCTTCCCCTGGCTGCGTATCCCAATCCAATACTTGAATTCCAACACTTCCTGGAGTGGGTTCAGAAAATGCGGCAGCCAGTTCGGCAGGCCATAGACATAAAAATGACCGGCAGGCTTCAGACTCTTCATCGCCTTCGTCAGCCAAGTCTTGACCCAGCGCAGATACCCCTTCGCTCGATGTGGCACATCATCCAGACACACCGGCAGGCCGATGTCAGCCGCACGGAATGGGGGGGCGGCAACGATGACGTCAAAGGAGTCCGGCGCAAAGTGGCTCTTGTCCCACCGGCTGGGGTCGCCCGTAAGTGTCACTGTCTGCAGAGCCATGGTTGGATGGATGGTTGATGGTTAATGGTTAATGGTTGATGGAAGAATCTTGTCGCGGAGCGCCAAGACCACGTTCTGGAGAATCTTGTCGCGGAGCGCCAAGACCACGTTCTGGAAGAATGTCTCTCGAAGACGCCGTATTCATTAACCATTAACCATCCAACCATCAACCATTCTTTCAACCATCCAACCATCAACCATTCTTTCAGCCGTCCAACCATCGACCATTCTTTCGCCCCTCCGAGCTTGTCAGCAGCTCCCGGCAGCAAGAGAATCAGCTCCCGATCTCCGCGTTTGCCCGATTCCGAATCGGGACTTGTATGCCGCCGTGACGTTAGAGTGAGCAGTCGCTCTTTGTCAGGTACTTCTGATTGAAGTAGAGTTTCAGTTCAGACTCAGGAATCCAAGAGCAATCGCGATGGCCTCGACTTTACTAGTTGCGACAACGCCTGTCATGGGGACCGCCGGCACTGGGCAATCAAAGGCCAGTCTGGCGGGCTGTATGCAGTATGTGAACGTCTGCTCCTGGTTCATTCTCGCGCTGCTGACTCCGCCCCTCATGGCCGAATACAAACCGGTGGAGCCACGAGTGCCGAAGGATGATGAAGTTGCCGTTACCGAACCGGGGTCTTACGCCAGGGCCGGTACCACCTACGTTTTGACCGGTGACATCTCCTCGCCGCGCAGCGCGATATTCCTCGGCAAGGATGTGACACTCGATCTCAATGGTCATTCGATTACATACGCGGATGGCGGCTACGAGCACGTCCCGAACTGGAGCTTCGAGAAGGGATTGGAGCACTGGGATACTTCGAAAGCGCCTGGTGCAATCGTCAAGGACATGCGCTGGTCACATCCCCTCGTGGGCGAGAAAGTCTGCGTTTTGCCGCAGGGCGAGGAGATCGTTTCCGAGTACGTCAAACTCCCTGTCTCGGACCGTGCCTATTACGCCATGGCCGCGGTAGCACACCACCAGATGCATGTGGGTATCTACGTTGAGGACGAGCGGGGCCGGAACGTAGAGTGCACCTTCCAGTGGGGTAACAACTCGCGGCCGTGCTGCCCGGAAAAACGCCGCGGACCGAAGCTTGGTGGGGGAACTGTGTTTGCCCTGATGTTCGGGAAGCCCGCGGGCAAATACCGCATCCGCATTAAGGCCGTGCAGAGAGACTGCATCATCGACGCTGTGGACATCCGACCCGCCATGGACGTGGGTGTAAGCGTTGTGGAGCAGACCATGCCCTGGGCTTACTACAAATGTATTCTCGATGGAGACGGGTGCGCTTTCTTCGATTACGCGAAACGTGATGCACCACGCACACCTGTTGGGTCAGTGCCGAAAGTCTCAGGCAGTGGCACGATCAGGATCCGGAACGGCATCATTCGGAGCGGCTTTCGCGGCATTCGGTCATGGGGCATTCAGTCCACTGCCAGGAACGTCCGGCTTGATATCGAGAATGTGAAGTTCGAAGCGGCGGGGATAAATACGAACGCAGTTTATGCCCACTACGCAACGATGAAGGACTGCCGGGCCGAAATCGACACGCCCTGGATTATCGACCGACATCGCCAGGCGGATTATGCAATCAGTCTTGTCCAGAGCCGGACCGCGCCATCCCACGTCTCCCAGTGCGAGTTCATTGGCGGACAGGGCCAGCTTGCCGTGCGTGGTGCAAAGTCTCGCATCCATGACTGCCTGTTCGTCAACAAACAGACGGTGGTTAATCATTACAGCCTTGGCGTGGGAGGCCGCGGCACACGGGTCTTTCGCAATCGCTTCCTTCCAGAACAGGGATCGGGCATCCTGATAGGAAGGGAACAGGGCCTGGATATCTTCGAGAACGAGTTCCAGATCACTGCTTCTCCTCCGGTCAACGAATACCACAACACCGACTACAGTGTGAGCGCTATTAGGCTTACGGACTACAACGCAAACCGTGGAAACAAGCGCGGCTGGTGCGGTAACAATTACATACATCACAACAGCATCCGCCTGGTCGGCCGGCGGTATCCTCAGGCCCATCAGGGCTACAAACCAATGGCGTATGGCATTTTCATGAGCGTGGGAGGGGATCAGAACTACATCCACGACAACAAGGTCTTCGTCGATCAGAAAGACCCGCCGAACAGCGAGAAGCATGGCGCATACGCCTTCTACATCGGCGGCTCAAACAACGGCGGGACGTACTATCGCAACACCATCACCTCGAACGTAACGCCAGTCTGGATCGCCAGCATGTATGGCCCCGGCAAGAACGTGACTTTCTACGAAAACGCATTCATCAAGGCCCCCGACGCTCCTCCGTTCGTTCCGTTTCGGCTGGGCTGGTGGAGAAACCGGTCAGAAAACGTTCGGTTCTTCTCAAATAAATTCGAGGGAATCGAGTTTGGCGTCAGGATCAACGACTACTCGTCCGGTTTCAGCTCCGTCTTTGATGTCGGTTGGACTCTGACAGTCAAGACCACGGCGAATGCTGAAGTCTCAATTCTGAATGCTGAGGGGCAAAAGGTCCACAAACAGAATGCGGACGGCGCAGGTCTGCTGAAGATGAGGCTGATCCAATACAAAGCTCAGGGGCAGGGCCAGCACCTCGAGTCCGGGAAGCGCCGCGTCAAGATCCAGCGCACCGATGTGTCCCGCTACAAAGTCCGAGCCGGCGACAAGGAGCAAGTTGTCCGGATGGATCGAGATCGAAGCATCACGCTGGAGCAGTAGGCCATCGGTGAAGTAACCGACGTCCTTCATCGTTTCTCCCTTTCATGGCCTACGATGCGGAACTCGCCCAGCTATTTGCCGTCGCCTGCATCCGTCTTGTTGTGGGAAAGTATAGCGGAGAGTTTTCCAGGGCTCAGGGACAGAAACGGCTCGCAGTAAGACCGAAAATCCGCGAGCCCATCGAACCATCCTTCTTTTCGACCGTACGCCCACATGATCATCCGGTCCATGACCATGTAAACGGCAAAACGCTCAATGAATCCTGGACGAACTATCTGTTCTTTACGATTTCGGAGATAGGCATTGAGAAAGGCGTAAGCCCGTTCGTTACCGCTCTCATCTCCGATTCCATATGCCGCGAGAGAGCGCGACAGATCGGCTTCTCCGTCACCGAAGTACGCCTCCATCAGATCGAATACTCCGGTTATTCGCCATCGGCCGTCAGTCTTCTCGGCGACTGCGTTTCCCTCCTTGTAGTCATTCATAACGAAGCAAGGCTGAAACGGTTCCAGAAGCGCCGCTTTGGAATCGTCGAGGATACCTGCGACCCAGTCCACGTCAGATGGCGCAGTAATCCTGCCGGTCGACGCTTCACTTGATTCCACCGCCCTGTCGAGGAAGAAGCGAATCCTTGTACAGACCCAACGATAGAACACTTCCTCTGAAGACGTGGGCCCACCGGTCAATTCATTGCATTCTTCAGACCTTTCCTTCCATCGTGGCCAGAAAGCGCCGTCCAGCGGGGGAACGGAGTCTGTTGCGTGATCATAGACCCCGCAGTGCTCCCATCGAAACTCGTGCATCTGTGCGAGATTCGCGCCCATCGCCTGAGCTATCTCCAGACGATCTCGTTGGCTTAGCTTCGAAACGACATCACGACTTGCGAGTTGCAGGCCGCGGAGCCTGGGCATGATCGTGTATGCCCATCCGAAGATGCCGTCCGACCCATCCACCAGGTACGGCCAGGGAACGGGGGCGTCTGTCTCTTTGTGCAGGCGCTCCGCCATGAAACGCTCCGTCTCGAACTGTCCGCGATAGAGCGGATTTCCGCGGAACACGTATTCGCCCTTCGTACTGGTGAGGAAAACATTTTGCCCGAACAGGCCGTGGGGAATGGCCTGGGCGGAAACGAAGTCGCCGAGCCCGAACCTGTCGAGTGCGTGTTGAAACGATTCATTCCGGATCTGTCCAAGGCGCTCCGAGTAATTCATCGGTTCCTTCTGAAGCAGGCTTAACATCGCTAATCGGGCGCGCCGTCAAGCGTCGCTTTCATCCGTTCTGTTGGGCGTCACATTATTACAGTCCAAACTGCAGTCGAATCGTCTTGTCGAGGGATGCAGCAAGCCAACGCTTCTTGAGAGTTCTGTCCCCAAGAAGTTCGAGCATTGAGGCATCTGTAATCGCTGTCTTGGAAGATTCGTCCCAGAATGACCTGAGAGTACCTGCGATCTCTTTCATTCGCGGGCGGATCGGGCTTAGATTTATGTTGCGACCACACGCGGCATATGGCCGAGATGGCGACAGATCTCCTCCGATGGCATTGAGCACGATCATCAGGTTCCCGATGAAGTCCCAATGACACGCCTCCAAATGGTCGATTGCAGCCGCGAGTGAAATCTCAGCAGGTTGTCCGCCCACGTTGTCTCGAATGATGGCCAACATAGTCGCTTCCCGGAACTCCACATCTTTAAGGAAATGATCTTCGTTCTCCATGATTTCCACGTAACGGACGTCGCGTTCAGTGTAGGACTGGACCTTGACGATGACCTGCTGCACCTGCCACTTGCGCAAGGCAGTTGGCTCGCCCAACACTGATGTAAGCTCCTGCGCGGAGATCCCGCCAATCTGAACGCCCGTAACGGCCATGCCGTCACGCCATGCGGAAAGGACCTGAACGCAATTCTGCCAGGCCATTTCGGCCGGATGCCGTGTTCCCTCCGGGCGAGAGCCCGGTCCCTTGCTTGTCTTTCCCGCCGCAATTGCTTCGATGATCAGAGTGACCCAGCGGTCAGCTTTGTGATGGCACATCTCAAGGCTCGTGATGAGCTGGCGTGTTGCCTTGAGATCTGCGGTGAGAGGCGAAAGTGCATCTTCCATGGCATCGATGCGGACGATCTCATCGTCAGTCGGTTCAGCAGGACAATTCATCCAACATGGTCTTGCGTTCATGTATCGAATTTGTCTCGGGCGGAGTAAAGCTCGCAGCCACCGATGATGTGGGCAACATACATGAGCTGCCTCAATCTGAGGCAGTGCCGGCGCGATCCTCTGTCTCAGGCAGACTCAAAATCTTGTGGCCGAGGAGGAATCCTATCCTCGCCTCATTCACTTGCCGTACGTGGCCACCAGGTATCCGCCTGGAACGTGAATCTGAACTGTGCCTTCTGACTCTCTGATGAAAAGGGGACGTTCGTTGTTTGCCAGTTCTCGATCCAGTAAGACTTTTCCAGTAAGGGCAGACAAGATCAGAAGGTGGTAGCCGACGACCCGCTGAGACTTTCGGCCGTTCTGCTCCACTTCCTTGCGCACATCTCGGACGAAAAACAGGAATGGAGAGCTCGCCCTGCTGGTGTTCCAGAGATACCATCTTCCTTCCGGTTTTGTCAGGTCGCGCTGCCACCGGTGCTTTCCCGTCTTCCGATCGAAGCAATGAAGGGCCCCCTTGACTTCGAAACGAACGGGCTGGTTGAAATGGATCTGCCTTGCCGTCTCCCTGTTCTGGCTCGCACCACCCAGCAGCAGGTAAACGTTTGAGTCGCGAGACCAGGCCGATGCAGAAGCCCAGGGCTTTTCGGCTACAGCGAACTTGCCCCTGAACGTCTCTGCGCCATCAGTCAGTGAAATGAAATGCACATCGCCCGACGGATAGAGCATGCCGAATTCTCCCGGAGTGGGATGCAGGAAGCTGCAGCCGGTAGGCGTCGGATGGGACCAGATGTCTTTTCCGGTCAGGGGATCGACCCCTCTAACGGTGAGAGTTTTGTCGTCGATATTCGCTCCGAGATAGCCGGCGCGGGTATACATTCCCTTGTAGTTGATGAAGTCGATAAGAGGTCGTTGCCCGGTGAATTTGCCATCGAGCAGTCGGTAGCTCTTGAGCTGGGAACGCCGGTGGTGTTCGTAAAGAGAGTCGTGATTGAAAGTCATTGCAGAGTAGTTCGGCATCTCGAGAAACCGGGTCCACAACAGCTCCCCAGTCATCGGATCCAGAGCCAATAACGTGTTCGCATCGTTGAGGACAAGGCAGCGCGGGTCCACATGGATCAGCCCGGTGTGCCGGTAGTAATGGGTTCCACCGACAAAGGTGACAGCGACGCCCCTGTCCTGAGTGTATGGCCTCACGCCAGCAGAATCTTGAAACTCCGAACTGAACCAGGTCTGCCAGTCGTTCTTTGCTCCGAATGACCATTTCACTTTCTTCTGAGCTGGGGACGCGCAGAAGAGCGAGTTCTGCTCCGCGAGAAAATAGAGGTGCCCCAGCGGGTAAACATGCCGGGCGGAATAACCGTTGAAGGACACGCGGCCGGGCTCGTAGCTCATCCGGCTCCGTTCATGTGTCAGAGTCCATTCATCATCTCCGCGCTCAAAGAGAATTGAAGAGCCGTACCCGCGCTGGATGCTGTACTCTCGTTGGGAAGGGAGTTCTGTGGACAGTAAATCGAATGGCCGGGGATAAGAATACCTGCGCTTGGATGTCTCTTTCTTAAACTCGATGCGCTCTGGAACTTCCGTTGGCATCCCTTGAGGCCGCAGCGATTCAGGGCGCTTCTTTACGAATTCAGAAACGCGAGAACGGACTTTCTGAATGGCCGGTACTTTGGAATCGCCGAGCCGCTTCAACAGGTTCCGGCTGATCCAGGACGCATCTTCCACGAAGCCGGATCGCTCACAAATCTGCGCTCGCAGCCACGTGGCTTCAGCGGCAATAGTAGGATTAGAAGAGTTTGCCAGACGCAGACAGATCATCTCTCCCTCGGGCCATGCATCTCCCTCAGCCAGTCGCGCTGCGAGGTCCAGCCACGCAGGGCCGGTCGGCGGAATCTCGCCAAACGCGTTGAGAAATCTTCGGAGAGCTTCTTTGGTCTCAGGCATTTCAGAAAGCAGCTCGGTGACTTCCGCGGCAAGAGCGGTCCGCTCCTTATCTGATGCTTCGTTCCACCGGTCCAGAAGCCAGCCTGCGAGCCAGCGGTCCGCCCTGACATAGAGGCCCGGCGTTTCCTCTTCCCTGACTGGGCGACCAGCCATTACCGCGGCAAACTGGCGGGCCGCCTCAAATGCCGGCAGCAGACGCCCTTCCCGTTGATGGACTCGGCGCATGGCATCAAAAAGCGCGGCTTTATCATCGTCGGATTTGGTCAATGCTTCGGCAGCTTTCAGATGCTTCGCAGAATCCGCTTCAGTGATGATTGCACGGGTGAGCAATACTCTGAGAAGAAGAGAACGGCATAAATCTCTGTTCGTAGGTTCTTCGCTCTCGGCAAGCAAGGTCTTGAGATTCTCGATTGCGGGCAACGGATTTCCCGCAGACAGATTCGCGACAACCTGCCTAAGCATGGATTGCCGGTCTCTTCCTTTGGTGCGGATCTCGTGCTGGATTCTGGTCAGCTCTTCTCGTGCACTCGGGACCGCCGTTACACCCAGAGGGCCGGATATCAGAATGTTGTGAGGAGTCACGACAATGTTGCCCAATTCAGAGATGGCCGGCCCAGTGGTGATGATGGAGTCAAAGAGTGAAAGCTCTATCTGCGATTCAATCGTGCCGGTTTCAAGATTGACCTGCACCAGCCGCTGATCTGCCATGGGTGCAAGATAGGCATCAGCCCCAAGCCAACCGCGGCCGGTCGGCTCGCCGGCGACTCGTTCCCAGACCTGTTTTCCATCGACCATGTCCAGAGCGATGATCCTCCGTCCAGCGATGATTGCCCTGCCTCTACGAATTCCGGCCAGAAAACTCCCCGGTCTAATCGGGACTTCCCAGATCTTTGAGCCGGTGATCCGATCCAGACAGAAAGCGTCAGGGCTGTCAGACGGAATGAACAACAGCCGTCCTCCCCAGACGGCGGGAGCGGATACGGGCTGGCGCCTGACGGTACCGGAAGCGTAGTAGTTTCGATTTCCGATCTTCAGATCCGTCAGCGAATGCTCATATTCGAATCGCCAGATCACTCGCCGCGACACCAGATCGATCGCAAAGAAACGCCCCACCTGGGTAGAGCAGTATGCTATTCCCCCGACCACTGTGATGGGGCAGGCATCCTTGATTCTGTAGTGAAAAGACCTGGCCGGCTTACTCGTCATACAGAGCGGAATCTCGCCACGCTTTTTGCCCGTCGCCGGATCGAGAAAGAGCAGGTAAACCGCGCTGAGCCGGTCCACCAGAACAAGAAGCGAATCTTCTGCGAAGACAGGAGCGCCCAGAAACATGCCTTCCTCTGCAGTGGTTGCTTCGTCAGAAGCTCTGACGACTCCGTTGATCTCCCAGAGCAGCTTGCCACCGTTGAGCTCGAAAGCGCGAAGAGAATTTTTCATTCGGATCTGCTGATTCACCCACGGTGCAGGACCGGGGACGCGCCGGGCCTCGAACGCCTCCTCTCCAGGGTAAACCGTGTCGACCGAATAAACTCTGCCGCCCCCGACGGCGAGGGTGAACTGAACGGTGTCCTCGAAAGCGTGGCTGAGAGCTGCCTGGTATGCGTTGGCGATCGCCTGGGCCTGCAGCCTCTGGTCTTTCGATTCAAATGAGAGCAGGCGTCCGATGAACTCCCCCAGTCTTCGGTCAGCCGCCGAGGCACGCCAGAGCTGTCGCCCAGACCGGCCGTCCAATGCCATGATGCCATCAAATGTTTTGAGAATGACCTTCCCGCTCACCGAAACAGGATAGAGGCTTGGTATCAGTTGCCGAGTGTACCTCGGCCTGGCAGCAGTCACTTGACGCCATTTTTCTGAATCGAATTCTTTCTGTCTGAAAATGGGCACCGACCACAGAGGCACCAGATACGGCATCCCGTGCAATTCCCTTTCAGAAAATGAGCTCCCCGGAAAAGAGGAATATCCCTTGTTTTCAGCAGGCGGGATCTCGCCCCAATTCTGAACGAATCGTTGATAAAAATCCTGAGGCCGAACCGTTTCCTTGCCAAGTTTGAGCGAATCAACAGCGGGGAGTTTGTCGAGGCGTTGCCGGGTCATAGAAACAAGACTTTCGGCACCGCTCTGCCGCGCTGCCACAAGCAGTTGGGCCAGAACTGATGGCATCTGATTCTCCGGCAAATTCTTGCGTCCGGATAATTCAAGAAGGGTTGTGGCCGCAAGCCCGGACATCCCATTCTCGAGCAGCGATGCACCCAGATAGCTGGCAGCGCGTCGCCCTGCGTGTGTCAAAGGATAAACGCGAGCGACCTGCGCAATCAGACCCATATCGCCTTCGCTCTTAGCCTTGCGAAAAAGGCTTTGTGCTTTGCCATCGACCTGGTTCTCGTAAATGCGCCTGGCATCCGGCGGGAGGGCAGAGATCCACTCGATTACCTGCTGACGAGCGGAGGTCTTACTTTGCTGGGAGGAGACCAAAAATGACTCCCGGTCCGATTCGAGAATCTGTTGGCAGATGGACGCAAAGTTCACCCAGTCCTTTCGTTCTCTCGCCTGGCTGGCGTTCCGAATCCATCGGTCCACCTCCGCATCCGAAGGCAGTTTCGATAGCTTTGTCCACGCAGGCTCTTTCTCGCGCTCCCCCTCAGATTCGCCGCCTTCTTCCGCCAAGGCAGAGCCGGACGCAATCATCAGAACGATCATCACCCAATGCCTCGGATGAATTGAACTGTTTACAGACCTGGTCATCGATGAGGGAGTCTGGACGAGAATGGTCTCCAGAATTGCGGACGGCCTTCCCACTCATCGGCCACAAGTTGGTGGCCGCTACACATGGGATGAACCAAACTCCAACTGGTTCGCATCGCATGTTAACAACTCAGCGCCCGGCCTGTCGTGGATTTCAGCATGGCACTTGGTGGTCTAACACAACCATTGGAGCAGAATACCTCTGGCATGGCGTGTTGGTGCTGCTGTATGAAAATTGATCTGAAATAGAAGCTGTTGCAGAAAGGGAATAATGGATCGCTCAACCATCTCACGGCGAGACTTCGTCAGTCACAGCATGGCCGCGGCAGGCGCCGCGGTGACATGTCCGGCGCTGCTGCATGCTGAGGAAGGCGCGCGCCGCAGACCGAACGTGGTGCTGATTGTTACCGACGACCAGAAACTCGACCACCTCGGCTTCCTTCGGAAGAAGGCGCTCACGCCAAACATGGATCGGCTCGCGGCCGAAGGGATGTTCTTCTCCCGAGCCTATACCTCGACGAGCGTATGCACTCCAAGCCGTTTCTCCTGCTTCACGGGCTCCTACGCTAGCCGTTGCTCTTCGCCGTCGTTCCTCAAATCCTACACCACGGAAGGCCAGACGAACGTGCAATGGAACACCGAGCTGAACTACGAGAAGCACACGCTGCCCAAGGTAATGCGTGCTGCGGGTTACGTAACCGGCATGGTGGGCAAATGGCATAACGGCGCGCCTCGGGCCTGGTCGCGTATTCGAGACAAGATCAAGCCAAGCGATGATCCGAACGAACCGAGAGTGGCGAAGGTCCTGGCCGAAACGCAGGAAGCCATTCATGAGTTCATCCGCCAGCAAGGGTTCGACTACGCGGCCTCGATCAACATGGGCAACTTCGGGTCATACCCCATCCGTTCCATGCGCTATCACAACCAGGAGTGGATCACCAAGGGCGCCCTCGACTTCATCGACCGGAATAAAGACCGGCCGTTCTTCCTCTACATGGCAACGTCACTCATGCACGGCCCGCCTCCCACAAAATCGCTTCACGCTGACCCGCGCATTACCCACGGGGGAATGCTTGACAAGCCGCTCGACGTGCAGCCATCTCGTAAGAATGTTTTCGAGCGGACACGTGCCGCGAAGTTACCGGATGTTCTCGCGGCGGCGACGTGGCTCGACGACGGCATCGGCGCGGTGATGAAGAAGATCGCTGACCAGGGTCTCGATAACGACACGCTTTTCGTTTTCTTCGACGATCAGGGCATGGAGCAGGGCAAGGGGAGTTGCTACGAAGGAGGAGTGCGCACGCCTGCATTTGTGCGGTGGAAGGGCCGCATTCAACCCGGCAGGACTTCCGCGCTCGTGCAGGGCATCGATCTGGCACCGACGATTTTCGATGCCTGCGGTATCGAACCGCCTGAAGACATGCTGATGGACGGTACGAGCCTGATGCCTCTACTGCGCGGCGACTCCAAAGCCGTACGGGACTCGCTCTATCTGGAGATTGGCCACACTCGGGCTGTCTGCACTCAGAAATGGAAGTACCTCGCATTCCGCATTCCGCCAAGCAGGCAGCTTTCACCAGAGCAGCGGAAGGAAATGTTGGAGAAATATGCAGCCAGCAAGCTCAAGCGTGAAGGTAAAACCATCACCAACAAGCCTGATGATCCCCTCTCTCACCTGGGCATTCCCGGAGGCCAGAATACCGAACAACACGGCCCGATGAAGCGCTACAGGAATGTCTACTACGATCCGGATCAGTTATTTGATCTGGAGAACGATCCCGGCGAAACGAAGAACCTCGCAACCAACCCCAAATATAAACCCGTGCTGGATCAGATGAAGGCTGAACTGAAAAAGCATCTTGCCCGCACGCCGGGTACTTTTGCGGAATTCAAGAGCAAGAACAATTGAAGCGGGGACAGGCGGGATGCACGTACAACTCGCGAAATTGGCTGCCCAGTGCTTTGAGCTGTTCGGGAGTCATTCGTGGATGTTGCTTCTTTTATTCCGGCGCATCGCCCCAGTCGGGGATTTCCAGTGTCTCACCGTCACGCAATGCGGATTTGTGGGCCATGACGCCCATGACCATATATCGGGCAGATTCCCAGATGTTCGTCTCGGGCTGGCGATTGTTGGCAACGGACTCCACAAACTCGTGCACCATGTACGGATGCGAGCCACCGTGTCCCTGGGGATTGAAATCCAGGTTCTGCAGATCCGTTTCGTCGATGGTCTTGTTCATGGCCCGCTTGAACGCGTCCTGCACCTCCTGCGGCAGCGGGTCGAACATCTCCTCCTTCGTGACATGAACGGTCGTCGGCCTTGGCACATTGGAAAGATCGATGTTCTCGTAGTCTGGGCGCGCGATCTCCCACCAGCGTCCTTCGGAAAAGGAGCCCAGAGTGCCGAAGACGCGGAACGTTTCGGAGTCGTTGCCCGGGCAGCCCGGGGTCTCACGCATTTCTGCAATGCGCACCGTTGAGCCATTGCTCATCTGAAACAGGGCGACCTCGTTGGTAAAAGCGTTGCTGGAGAAGAAAGGATCGTTTTCCTGATGGCGGTAGCCGTAACAGGTCACCTTCACGGCGTGCGCTTCCATGACTGAAACCGGGCCGCTCGTGGAGTGCGTCGGGTAATGCATAGGCCCGCCCCGAATTCCCTGTTCGGCATATTTGTCACGCAACGCGGGCCAGCCCGCGCCTGTCTTGCTGGAGGTGCGTGACTGCTGGACCTGGCGAAGGTTGCAGTGCGCATCGACGTCATGGAAGTATTCACCCTCTGCGTAAACAAAACGCCCGAACGCGCCTTCACGGGCTTTGCGCCGGCAAAACATGGCTTCCGGCCGGTAGTAGGTGGTCTCGCCAAGCATGTAGTATTGGCCGGTGCGCTCACACGCGGCCACGAGCTTGTCGCACCAGTCGAGAATCGCATCGTCGTCCGGAATCGAAATGATCGGCACCGCGCTGTAAACGTGTTTGCCGGACTCCATCACCTGAAGGCATTGCGGAGCGTGAAGCCACGGCTGAGTGATCACTGCAATCGCATCAAAATCTGCCGCGCAGATTTCGTCGAGCGAACTGAAAGCGTCGTTCGGTGAAAACTTTTCCTGGAAGAATGGATCGTCTGCGAAGCGGGCCACGCGATCCGCTTCGACGTCACACAAGCCAACCCGATCAACAAGTGGATGACTCTTAAACAGGTCGGCAAAGCTGCGTCCAAAACTCCCGAGCCCGACCAGTCCGATGCTGATTCCCATGATGTTGTTCTCTGTGGTTTGGTGAAAACCCCATATAACGCCTGTGCTCTGGACTGGCCAGCCAGCAGGTCTTCAATCTTGATTCTGTGCGTCCAGGCGCCCCAAGTCGCCACACTTGCTCTGGAGGGCTACGACTCGTAGCAGCCCGGTATGCTTACCTGTCCGGGTTTCATTTCTGAAAAAGAGAGAACTCGCGACGTGCCAAGTCAAGCCTGTGTTCTGAACCCGGAGGCTTAAGGAGAGTACCTTTTCAGATCCGATATGACGTCAAAATGCGGATCGGTTGTGTACACAGCGCAGTCGTTGCGCATGGCTACGTGGGCCAGCGTGACATCTGTCAGTGGGAGTTGATGACCAAGGACCGCGAGTTCGCGATGGAGACGGGCCGCCTCACGCCAGTCCGACCATGTCAGCTCAAAGAAATGCAAGCCTTCCAATGAGCTTGCCACCCAATCGGCATGTTCGTCGCGGCGGAGTCCCATCAGGATTTCTGCCAGCACCGGGCCTATCATGGCTGCCCGGTTTCTACGTATTAATTCCGAGGTCGCCTGTTTCCTCGAGGATTTGCTTTTCGAGAAGAACTCAGCCCAGATGCAGGTATCAATCAGAATTAACTCAAGAGCCATCCTGAATCTCTTTCATTTCTGCATCTTCCAGTGCTTGCCAGTTGTTCGCCATTTCGACTTCTTCAGACAATTCGATAAGTCTCAGCCTCTTCTCCTGTCTGATGTAGGCATCCATGGCCTCTTTTACCGCAAGAGATGGATCTTGCTGTTGCGTGAGTTCTTTCAGTTCGTCCAGAGTTTCAGGAGCCAGATCAATCTCCATTACCATAAGGTATTCTCCCTTTGTCTATGGAATTGAGGCACAGCACTCAGAGGAAAGCATAACCTTATTCTGAGCCTAAATCTCCCTCGCTGTATCCGTCAGGGCCTCTGCGCGGCGGTAGTCGTACTTCCTCACCAAGATAACTGTGTCGCAGAGTACCTGATCCGCTTGCTTTGCCGCACTATGCACTGCATTCGAAAGAAAGACGCACGATCACCGAGCATCAAACGTCGCAGCCACCACTTCTCTCACAGAGACTTTGTCCAGGTGGAAGCTGCCTTTCTCAGGGCCGCTGATCTGGAAGAGGAGATGGATCTGTTTTCCATCGGACTGGAATTTGTGCTCGGATTGCTGCCATTCCCGGTTACTGAATTTACGCGTTTGCTCGCCGTCGGGGAGGCCGGTGATGCGGAAGGTCATCTCGCCTCTGTTCACCTTGGTCCATGCCTGAATCGCATAATCCCGCCCTGTGTCCAGAACTTCGGCAGCGATTCTGAGGCCGCCACCGGGGAGTCCGGTAACGCTGACGCCGTGTGATTTGGGATCGGCGCCAATGCAGGGCTTTATCTCTGGCTTGGGATAGACCATGGGAAAAAAGCCCGGGGGGGCAATCATGTTGCCGCGGAATTTGGTCCAGAGCTTTCGATGCTCCGACACGGTCGCGCCGGCATTGCTTGTATAGTCCCACCAACTGTCGTTATGGAATTTCCGGGTTGAAGAAATCCGTACGAGATGGCCATCGACAATGTCCCAGTCCCGGCCGCGTTCGAATTTCTTCACCCAGCTTGCGCCGCGGGTTTTGTGCGATCTGCCTTTGAGGGATTCAGGCTTCAAGCCTTCGAGATTTGAGACGTGCAGGTCCCCCTCGATATCGCCATGGCGCAGGCGATTCCCGACGATTCCGTCCTTCGACAGTTCCACCCAGGCTCGGCTTCTTGGAAGCATGCCTTTGTAATAGGGCGGATGGTTTCGCTTTTCGATTTCATTGAGAAACTCAGCATCCGCAGAAAGAACAAGCGCGCTGTAGATCGTCAAGCTCGGGATGGTAACGTTGGCCTTTCCATTGGCCTGAGACAGGGGGAGCACCATTGGGGCATGGTCGGGCGAAATCAGAAGTGCCTTCGATCCCTTCCGC
>JASLXP010001181.1 GCA_030740295.1 Planctomycetota bacterium | reverse complement strand
GGTTTTCACAGGGAAGTATTGGTGGTTGCCGGCGCCCTCATTAATCCTCTTGTCTGTATCGTCAGGCATCATATGTCTCTTCTTGCTTTCCTTATCGACCGGTCATTAATCGTCCTGTCTGTCGCACTTTCCCTTCTTCTTCAACCAGGACAAGAGGCATCCGATGCCCCAGAGCGTCGAGGCGACGGGCATATTGGACCAGCCACGGTAGCCGGTTTTGTCTCTGGTGTACATTCCCCAGTGTTTGTCCGTGCCATCCAGATAGCGTTGATGCGCGCGGCACATCGCATGGCAGAGCCCGGATGCAATGTGGTCGTCCAGTTCCAGACAGTCATCGAGAACCTGCCAGGCGGCACACCAGGCCCCGTAGGGGATCGTCTTCTTGCCCGCGGGCCGGCCTTCCCAATCGACGTGGAACCCTCGGCGATTGTATTCCCAGCCGTAATATGAAGAGCCTTCCTCTGAAAACATTGCTGCACCGAAATGCGCTGCCATCACCAGACGGGTGTGCAGTCGCGAGCGAAAAGGATGGTCATCCGGCAATTCTCGATAGAGCGACGCCATCCCCAGCAGAATGATGGCGTGGTAACCGTGCGAGAGATTATGTCCCGGCCAGGCGCCGCCAGGGTTCTGGCCGTCAAAGGCCGCGCCCTCCGTCCGCCAGATTGCAGAATCAAGGTACTTCTCGTCACCGGTCAGCCGGTAAAGCTGAGGCAGAAACCACATCGCGAAAAGGTCGTAATTCACATTGCCGGTGAGCGGCTTGTCGAGTGTCCAGTCTCCCGCGCGCTTCAAGACATCCAGCGCTCGGGGGCACTGCAACATTTCGTGGGCCATCACGAAGGGCAAGGCACCGTACCCGGTACAGTAAAAATTGTCCTGGTCATTGAGCCGTTCCTCTTCACCCATTCCCCAATAAAGGAACGCTCCGGATTCATGCTGGTCGTGCGACAGCAGATAATTCAGCGCGGCACGTGCAAAGCCCGTGTATTCCTCGTTGCCCCACACTTCGCCCGCCAGCATGTAGCCCATGGCAATCGATGCAGTTGTACGAACGAGCGGATTCTCTCGTGTCTCCGCGGCTGGCTCATCTTCGTTTGGGACGAGCATTTCGTATCCCTTGCCGTAACTGCCATTCCCGTTGGCAAGTGCCTGGACTTCCTCGTGTGCGAGCTCAAATGCCGCCTCGAGTGCGTCTGTGTCCGGGTCCGGAAAAGGGAAAGGGCAACAGACAGGGCCAACGCGTTCCACCGGACGCAACACACCCGGCACGAGGTGCCCGGGAATCACCATCTCCAGATGCCGGCTTACAACGAAGCGTTGATTGGTTTCCGGCAGGAACAATTCAACCTGCAATCGATATGTTCCCGGCTGCCCTCGCCGCACCTGCTCCCAAAGCATCGGGTGGACATGGTCTGACGAATCTATGGAAAACTCATCACTGATATGCTGGCGTGAGCGTCCGAGCGGATCGCTGATCATGATCGCCACACATGCCTTCTGCGGCTGAGCATCGAGAATGTGCAACGAGAAAGGCATCCGCTGCCCCGGCACCACTCCGATGGTGTGATCAGGAATATCGATGAATATGCGAGGTGGCTTGCTCAGCATTGTTCCAAGGCCAGGCGTAGACGATGCTCCGCTTTACCCCTTCATACGAATGAACCGCTTTCACTCCAAACGGTAAAGGTGCATGATGGCGAACCTGCTCTCCTCATCAACACAATGCTCAATTACCCAACCGAAAATACGTACGCGCTCGGCCTCATGAGCGACGACCGGGAAGAATTTCAGAAGGCTCAGTCCGAGATGCTCGAGCTGGCAAGAGAGACACGGCATCACGCGAACTGCATCCTGATGCTGTCGCGCATCATTACGGCTCTGAAGGTTTCAGAAGCAAAGCTCGACCCGGAGGTGGAACAAGAAATCTCTGAGATCATGCGTGAGGTTCTCATCAAGATCGAAGGCATGACACACCTCGGCTATACCAACAAAGTTCTCTACGAGATCTTTGCCATCCTTGGGGGCGCACAGCTCCTGAACGAACCGATGACCGAGGCGCGGGGCGTGAAGCGTTTTCTCTCCTGGGTGAACCTCACCTCGATGAGCTTGGCGACGCACGAGTACATGTCGCCCATGTATACCTCGACCACCAATAACGCGCTGCGCGCCCTTATCGAAGAGCAATCCAATCCGGAAGTCCGGTTCAAAGCGCAGATCATGCTGGAACGTTGGTGGCTTCACATTGCGTTGCGCTATCACCACCCGATGCGGGAAGTGGCGGGGCCTTACAGCCGATGCTTCTCCCAGCCGAGCATTGTCGCCGGCAACTTGCGGCGGCGAATCCGGCAGGCATATGGCTGGGAGAGTTTTTATGAATCCAGCCGCAACGCTGAGCGGAAGGCGGAGCGCGAAGTCGATTACATGCCCGCGTACATCGACGAGTTGATGACGGAGAAAGAGTTGCCGTGCTGCATTCGCGAAATCTTTCAGACCGCACGCAAGCCCGAGCACCTGCAGGCAGGAGATGGATGGGACTGGCTGGAGATGTTTGCCGACCATCCCCGTGCGCCGGGCAGTTTCAAGATCTGGTTCGAGGACCAGTTCAGGCGAGAACACTTCCGGCCGGTCAACTGGGGAACAACCTGGCTCGGAAAATTTACCACCCTCGGCAGCCGCAACTTCCGCGGCGAGCCCTACGCTGAATCTCACGCACAGAGCCCGATCAATGTGCTGGCGCAGACCTTCAACGAACGGGCCCTGCGCCCGAATCACGAGGTCTATTGCCGTTACTGGAACGAGGCGGGGGAAACGATCGGTCGTGGCTCGATTTTCAAATGCCACCAGGAAGAAAACGTTGCTCTGGTCGGTCACCTGATCGATTGCGAGCTCGGCCTCAGGCAGAGAGTCGAATCCGGCCGGCTGATGCACTTCTGGGTGTTCGAAGACCTCGACCAGTTGGATGGACTGTGGGTGGATGGTGAGCCGGTAAACGAGTTTCCATGTTCGCTGCAAATCGATTCGGTTGTCGTGATCAAGGATGGTTCGGGCTGGATCGGCCTACGACCTGTTTTCCTGCGGGGCGCTGAAGGGATCGAGCCGCGGATCGAGATCACCAGCAGTCCTGCGTCCGATAGCATCAGATATGACAGTTACTACTGGCCGGAAGGTGTGTCACCGCCGGCAGACCACAAGATGCTTCAGCTCCGGATGATCCACTACGAGGGCGAGTCCCGTTCTTTCACTGCGGATGAATTGGGCCCAGCGTTCGCGGTAAGCGCGATTGAAGTTCATGATGAAGATGCCTTCCCGGATGCCGCCGCCTTTTTTAAACACCTTCAAAAGGTGCAGATCTCAATCGAAACGAATTGGAATGAATCGAAGAAAGAAGATGAAACCGTCATCCGTTACTCGTCCCAATGTCACAGCCTCGAACTGAACGACAGCGGGCACTTCCTGGAGGGTTCGCCCCGTACCTGTCCAAAGACACAGGTGGATTCATCATACGTGAATTCGACCGTCACCGGCAGCGTCAGCCTCGGCGAGGCGAAGGTTGATGCGTCCGAACCTGTGCCGATGACGCTCGTGAAGACTCCGCGCAGCGAAGCTTATGTCATTCTTCAGATCGCCAACCAACCCGTTGTCGACATTACCTTCAGCATCGGGAAGAAGAGTATCAGAATTCCAAATGCTGAGTTTGGGAGGTACACCGTCTATACGGGCAAGCAGGAGTGGCGAGTGGAGAGGTTCGCTCTTGGGGACCTTCCCGGCCATCGCTGACTCTGTAGGACAGGTGAACCGGCAGAAGGGGATGCAAAGGGCGAAGGCGAGCAGCGGCGTGTCGGATTTGTAACCGAGGCAGAGATTCGATTAGGATTCAGTCTGCTTCTCTCCGTTCCTCTCCCTTGCAGATGTTGTGAAACCTGCACCCAAACATGACTGACGACCAACATTTTCTGTTCGACCTCCAGGGCTATCTCGTCCTCGAAGACGTCCTCACAGAGGACGAAGTCGCCGCGGCCAACGGGGCCATCGATGAACACCTTGATATCATCCAACACCGCGAGCCAACTCTCTCGAAAGGTTGCGAGAACCTCGCCGGTACTACCGGACGGGGCGGCTTCACGCAGAACCCGCTCTCATTATATCGGCCGTGGTGCGATCCCTTTCGACATATGCTCACTCATCCGGTGGCGGTCGATATCCTCAACGAGATTCTCGGCCCCGGATTCCGATACGATCATGCGCAGATGCTCATTCGTATGATTAAGGGGACGGAAGGCCACTTCCTGCATGGCGCGACGACCCACGATCCGAGCCAGTATCACCGATTCATGCACGGCCGCGTCCAGTGCGGATTATGCGTGGTTTCATGGCAGCTTACCGAGTGCAAACCGGGAGACGGCGGTTTCGCGTTCATTACCGGCAGCCACAAACTCAACTATCGTGCGCCGCGCAAAGTCCTTTCTCTCGATGACGATCTCGGCGTGGTCGAACAGCTCGTCTGCAAGCCGGGTACGCTGGTGATTTTTAATGAGGCGCTGATCCACGGCGCGCTTCCCTGGAAGGCCGACGAACGGGAACGCAGGTCAGTCCTTTTCAAGATGTCTCCAGGCTACCTCTGCTGGGGACGGCCTGCGGAGTGCATGATCCAGGATCCGACCGAAGAGGAACTCGCCCTCTTCGAGCCACCATATCGAACGAACCGGCCAACGATTGGAACTCCCGAATGACAAGAGTAATTACCGTCGGCGCAGCGCAGTCCGGCCCGATCCACCGACGGGAATCCCGCGCGGACGCTGTCGAACGCCTGCTGGTCATGATGCGTCAAGCGCACGCGAAAGGGTGCGACCTGGTGGTCTTCACCGAGTGCGCGCTGACCGCGTTTTTTCCTCACTGGTATATCGAATCCCAAGACGAATTGGACGGATGGTTCGAGCGGAAAATGCCCAATGATGCGACTCAGCCACTTTTCGACGAGGCCGCTCGGCTTGGCATCGGTTTCCATCTCGGGTTTGCCGAACTCGTTGATGAAGAGGGACAGGCCCGGCATTACAACGCTTCAGTGCTGGTCGGCAGCGATGGCCGGATCATCGGCAAGTTCCGCAAGATTCATCTCCCCGGCGTTTCCGAGAACATTCCCGAACATCCGTTCCAGAATCTCGAAAAGCTCTATTTCGATATCGGGGATCTTGGGTTCAACGCCTGGAGTGCATTCGGCGGCATCATCGGCACGTGCATTTGTAATGATCGCCGTTGGCCGGAAACCTACCGCGTGCTGGCCCTCAAAGGCGCGGAGATGATCCTCCTCGGGTACAACACGCCATCGCACAATCCCGCGAACCTGACGGCCGACCACTTGGCCTGTTTTCACAATCACCTGTGCATGCAGGCGGGCGCGTACCAGAATGCGTGCTGGGTGGTGGGCGTCGCCAAGGCCGGAGTAGAGGAAGGCGTCGCACAGATCGGGCAAAGCTGCATCATCGCCCCGACCGGCGAAATCGTCGCTATGGCAGCGACCCTGGAGGATGAGCTGATCGTCGCCGAGTGCGATCTCGATCTGGCCAGCCGCACAAGGGAGACTTCGTTCAACTTC
>JASLXP010001180.1 GCA_030740295.1 Planctomycetota bacterium | reverse complement strand
ACCTCGCAAAGGAATTTTCGAGACGTGGCCACCGAGTAGACCTGGTCCTGGCCCGCGCACGCGGACCTCTTCTCAATGAGATTCCCTCCGAGGTTCGAGTCGTCGATCTACAGACCCGCACATCGCTCACTGCTCTTCCCGGGCTCCTCGCTCGACCGCGAGATACGGCCAAACTGATCCGAAGTCCGTCAATGCTCTACAACCTGCCCTTCGTATTTGGAAGCATTCCGGCACTTTCGCGGTACCTGAAAACAGAGAAACCCGACGCCATGCTCTCGGCTCTCAATTTTGGGAACCTTGCTGCGATTTTTGCCAATCGCCTGGCCGGAGGTACGACCCGCCTCACCGTCAGTGAGCACAATCCGCTCTCCGTTCGCGTCGACCGGGAAACGCAGCGCCGCATGAAATCTCTTCCCGAATCTGTGGCCGACTTCTATCCACTGGCTCATGGCATAGGAGCGGTCTCTTGTGGAGTAGCCGACGACCTCGCCCGCACCACCGGGCTGCCACGAGGGTCCATCCAGGTCACCTACAATCCCGCCATCACCCCCGAGCTTGCCGCACAGCAGCAGCAAGCCATCGATCACCCTTGGTTCAAGAAAGGAGAGCCCCCCGTCATCCTCGGTGTTGGCAGACTCCAGCCTCAGAAGGATTTCTCGAATCTGATACGCGCGTTCGCAAAGCTGCGGTCCCACCGCCGCGCACGTCTCCTGATCCTCGGAAGAGGCCCTCTTCGCAAGGAACTCCAGGCTCTGGCACGCTCCCTCGGGGTCGGGCCCGAGGTCGATCTCCACGGCTTCGTCCCCAACAGCCCGGCCTTCATGCGTCGTGCAGCGCTCTTCGCACTGTCCTCGACCTGGGAAGGTTTCGGCATGGTCTTGGTCGAAGCCATGGGCTGCGGATGCCCTGTGGTGAGTACCGATTGCCCGAACGGTCCAGCTGAAATTCTGGCGGGAGGCCGCTATGGCCCCCTGGTACCTGTGAACGACTCTCATGCGCTCTCCGAAGCGATGATCCAGGCGCTCGACAAGCCAACAAGCAGCGACCTGCTCATCGCACGCGCCCGACAATACTCCTCCAAGGCCTCGGGAGATCGGTACCTCTCGCTAATGCTCGGAGAGCCGGTGGGGGATCCTGGCGATCCCTCTTGACGGGCAGATGCCGCCTTTCAACCACCCGTGCGCATCAAGAAACCATCCGGTGCCACGGTGATCAGCAACTTGTCTGGAATACTCTTGTCGATCTCGAACTCGGGATGTGACTTGAGATACTCCCAGACCGCAGTTTTCGGATTGTCCCCAGGCCCCCACGGCCGATCGGGAAACATCTCCTTCGGCAGATCTTCGATGATGGTATCAAACACCACGCAATAACTTTCTCGACTCGTAAGCGGCGCATAGGCTTCGAGCTCCGCCAGCGCATGGTCATGAGTGTGGTTGCTATCCAGGCAAACCAGGATGCGAGAGTAGTTCTTTGCAACCTCGTAGACTTGATCGACCGTCTCCGGCTCAATGCTCGATCCCTCGATCATCTCAATTCGCGACGACATGGGGTGGGCTTCGATCGCCTCCCGGTTATGCTTCCTAATATCCACGTCGATCCCCAAAACTTTCCGCTCTGAAACACGGGGATCAAAGTTACACCCGCTTTCGATCGCGTCACCGATATCGAGCAGGGCCAGCATCGAGGCGCTGAAAATCAGCGACCCCCCGTGGGCAATTCCCGTTTCGATAATCAGGTTAGGTCGGACCAACCAGATCAACTCCTGCATGGCCACGATGTCTTGTGGATACTGAATAATCGGACGCCCCTGCCATTTGAAGTGGTAGGAGTACTTCAGTGGGTTGACCACCCGTATCCAGTCACTGCTCAGCTCCTGGACACCCGAGTGCTCCCCCTGAGCCTTGATTTCCTCGCTACAGTCGAACTCGAACGTCTGCCGCTCACTCATTTTCGACCTTTCTAATGCGGACAGAAATCTCGTATCGCGTTCCTCCATCTTCAAACCAGCACCCCGGATGTCCCTCGAAAGTTCGGGCTCGCAGACGATCAAGAAGGCTGCGGGCCGTATATTCGCTGTCTAGTTCTATGCAGCTCGCAGCGTCGAGTTCGGAAGCCGCGTGAAAAGAACCCTCTCCTAAAACCTGCGGCCGCGATTCAAAAACTCCGGTCCGGAGCGCTGGGTATGTCTGCCTAAACAACGCAACCATTTTTTCTTGCGCTTTCTCATAAAGAGTCTCCCCGCTATCAGTCCAGTCATAGTCAATCTCTTTTTGAGCAATCACTTCGCCCGTGTCTATACCGGAATTCACACGATGCAAACTGACACCAAAGGGATTCCTCTCGACAATTGCCCAAAAATTGTAGTGCTTACCCCGATTGTAAGGCAGCAGACTTGGGTGCGTATTGACGAACCCATTCTTCGGCACATCAATCAAAGGCTTTTTCAGAATCTTGGGCCACCAAGCCAGAACACCAAGATCCAGACCGCTCGGAATATTAGCCAATAAGGACTTGTCTGATTCGTAAACACGCGCCGGGACGCCTGCCTCCTGAGCTGCTCTGAAGATCGCATCCCGGTCTGTAGTGACGACTAACGCTAGATCATCCGGGTACTCCGTCAGCAGATATTGCGTAATAGCAAGACCGACCGCCCCCTTGCCGAGCAACAGTAACTTCACGCGCTGCCCCGTACGCTTGAATACACTTTACGCAGGCATGAAGCGACGCGCCCAAGGTCCTCGACCGTCATATCATGATAGGAAGGCAAGTTGATAGCTCTGCCAGGTATGCCGTATGCAAAGATGTTTTCGGGTTTCGCCTTGAAGAACGGAAGAGAGCTGAGCGGCCAAAAAAACACTCGGGCGTCGATATTGTCAGCGTGAAAAGCCGCTAGGAGCCGCTCGCGGGTGATGCCGCTCTCGTCTGGAAAAACAGCAGACGGCATCCATGCGCCAATTCTTGTCCCTTCGGGCTCAGGATTCGTTAGCCCCCCTGGAATTTCGGACACTTGATCTCGGTAGTACTGAAAGATTTCGCGTTTCCGATTGACCAAATGATCAACACGCTCTAGCTGAGCACACCCAACCGCGGCCTGAATATTGGACATCTTATACTTGAAGCCGATCTTCTCCGGCCAGAATTGCTTGGCTTCGTTCCGATCTCGCCCGTGGTTGCTCAGCGTCAGCATGCGGTCGTAAAGCTCAGGATCGTTAGTTACGAACATCCCCCCTTCGCCGGTGGTTATAGTCTTGGTACCGTGAAATGAGAACGTGCCGAAGTTGCCCATCGATCCGGCTCGGCGACCTCGATAAATTGATCCGATGGCTTCAGCGGCGTCTTCTATGACCGGGACGCCATGCTTCGCACCTATGGAAAGGAGTTCATCCATCTCGCACAAGTTTCCGTAGAGATGAACTGCCACGATTGCTTTCGTACGAGGAGTGATCGCTTTCTCGACAAGATGCGGATCAAGGCACCACGATTCGGAAAGAATGTCGACAAATACCGGTTGGGCGCCCAAGTGAAAAATTGGGGCTGCCGTAGCGATCCAATTGGAATCGGCGAGAATGACCTCGTCCCCTCGGCCGATTCCGAGCGCTGCCATGCCCATATGTAACGCGCCGGTGCAGCTGGATGTGGAAATTGCATGCCGCACGCCAAGATGGCTCGCAAATTCTTTCTCGAACCGATCGATATATGCGTAGCAGTTCTCACCCCAGCCATCAGTTGCGGCGTCCGTCGCATAGCGTACTTCCAAGTCGGTAACCGAGGGCTTCGTGTAATAGATTCTTGAGTTCATTGAATATCCAAGCGAGGAATCGGTGTGACAAATTGCGTCCCCGCCTTTCTCAGGGCGGAAAGTTTTTCACGAATTTCCGAGGCGATATTCCACGGAAGAATGAGAACAAAGTCTGGCCGGTAATCGTCCAGAGTGTCCGGTGATAGGATCGGAATGTGGCTGCCAGGCATGTACTTCGATTGCTTCGACGTGGCGGCATCGCA
>JASLXP010001179.1 GCA_030740295.1 Planctomycetota bacterium | reverse complement strand
AATCTACGCGGATGGCGAACTGCTGCAGAAAAGCGGCCGTTTCCTGGACAAACGGTTCCCGCGGGCCAGGAAAACCAGGAAACGATAGGCTCGCACGATGGCCTCTCGGGCGCTCAGATGGTGCCCGTCGATACACTGCCGTTGCTGGATTCCATGTCAGTGATTCAGCAGTTTGGTCTAGTGTTTCAACTAGCCAGTAATGAGGGGTAGAGCCTCTTGAGCTTGATACGTGCATCCTGGGTGGTAAACTGCCAGTTGATGACGGGTGGATTCTCCAGGCGCTGCTGAAGCCAGGCCTTCACATGCCGTCCGAGTAGTTGGATGGTGGCGATGCGTCGATCGAGGCACTGGCGTGAAAGGATGCTGAGTCCGATTTCGGCCATGTTGAGCCAACTGCCGTACTTGGGTGTGTGGTGGATGTCGAGTTTGTCGGCGATGCGCCTGGCTTCCGCAGGCTCGAATGTTTCATAGAGCGCGGCTTTCTTATGGGTACTCAGGTTGTCCACGACCAGCGTGATCATCTCGGCCTCAGGGTAATGGACGTCGACCAGTTCCTTGACAGTCAGGGCCCAGTCCCTCATGGCGCGCCGTTCACTAACTCTCACGTGGCACTGCCCGGTGAGCGGCTCCAGCATCATGAACAGGTTGGCGACGCCGTTGCGGACGTATTCATGGTGAAAGCGCGCCGGGCACCCCGGGGCCACCGGCAGGGGCTGCCGTGTTTCACCGACCAGCTGCTTGCAGGTCTCGTCCAGGCAGAGCACCGGCCGCCTCGGGTCATACGGTCTGTGGTAGACATCCAGTACATCCTCCATGCAGCACACGAACTCAGCAGAGGGCTTGCCCGGCAGGCAATACATCTCTCGCAGCCATGGCTTCAGGGCGTTTTTTTAGCGTCTTGCGGACCGTCTCAGGGCAGACACTGTCCACCACATCCAAGGCCACCAGTTCGTCGGCCAGCAACTTCAGGGTCCAGCGCTTCCTGCCCTCCGGCGGCTTGCCACAGGCAAGAGCCACCAGATGGGCTTCGGCTCTGCCGTCGATCTTCTTCGCCTTGCGATTCTGCTGCTTCTTGCGCTCCAGGACCGCCTCGAAGCCTTCGTCGACGAAGCGCTGTCGCAGACGCTCTATCGTGCTCACATTCACGTCGAGGGCGTCGACGATCTTCGCATCCGTCCAGTGCTCGCCATGCTCGCCTTGATCCGCCTTCAGCAGGATCCGGGCGTGCCGCTGCTTGTAGGCTGCCGCCTTCCCTTTCGAGATCAAGCCACTCAAGTGGTCGCGCTCTTCAGCCGTCATGGTGACGACGTATCTCTTGCTGGGCATAGTCGCTCTCCTCATCCTGACAAAGGGTGTCAGCACAAGAATACCATCCGCAGCCAGAAAACGCTAGCCTCAATAACCCGCAATGCTACCTGGGTGGATCACTAGTGCCGTGTCCCAAAATTGGCCTTGTACTTTGAGGTAAGTCGTGATATCATTTAGACATACAGTGCGTTCTCGATTCTGGGAGGCAACTCATGTGCCTGTATGTCCGCGATCTCAACGCTCACGAGTCGCGTCAACTAACGCGTGTTTTGAAGTCCGCGGCAACGGTGACGTACATGCGGCGGGCTCAGGTGGTGGCCTTCTCGGGACAAGGGATGCGTGTCCAAGAGATCGCCGATCGATTGTTTCTGCACGAGGAGTATGTGCGCGAGCTCATCCGGCGCTTCAATCGGGGCTCCTTCGACGCCTTGCGTCCTCGGCAGCGGACGGGTCGCCCGCCGAAGTACAGCGAGGAAGAGATCAGCATGATCCTCGAGCTCCTCACGTGGCGGCCGCAGGATCTGGGCAAGGGCTATCGTGCTTGGTCCCTGCGGAAGTTGGCCGACTTCATTGTCGAGACTGGTATCGTCAAGGAGATGAGCCGCAGCACGCTCGGGCGAATTCTGCAGGAACATGGCGCGTCCTTTCAGCGAACGAAGACGTGGAAGGAGAGCTCGGATCCCGAGTTTGTCTCTAAAAAAAACGGATCGACCGCCTCAAGAAGCACCCGCCGAAACAGGGCCGGGTGATCTCCTTCGACGAGTACGGTCCCGTCGAAGTCCGTCCGCGAGGCGGGCGATCTTGGTGTCCCAAGGGTCATCCGGCCCGGATCCGTGCGACCTACCGAAGAATCCATGGTGTGCGCCACTACTTGTCAGCCTATGATCTGCAAGATGACCGCCTCCTCATGCATAGCTACCTTCGTAAGCGTTGGCGGGAGGTCCTGTGCTTTTTCAGATACCTGCGAGATCGCTATCCTCGCGATGAGCGCCTCTACATCATCTTGGACAACGCGTCGTCGCATGGAAAAGTCGAAGTCGTCCGCTGGGCGCGTGCCAACAATGTCACGCTCGTCTACACGCCCACCAACGCATCGTGGCTCAACCCGATTGAAAGCATCTTCTCTGGCATTCAGCGATTCGTCTTCGCCAACTCCGACTTCGTCGACCACAATGAGATCAGCCTGGCTATTCGCAAATACAGCAGATGGCGAAACTCACATCCATCAAATGCCACGTTGAAAAGAATCGAAAACCACAAGCTGTCTTTTAGGACACGGCACTAG
>JASLXP010001178.1 GCA_030740295.1 Planctomycetota bacterium | reverse complement strand
CTGTACAAAGCCTGCGCTCTTGTCCTGCGCCAGCTTTTTGATGATCTTGAAGCAGTCGACATTGATAAATGCGGCTTGACTGTTCTCCCGGTAGGTTTGCCAGTCTTTACATATCTTGTCGTGCTGCGGCTGTGCTGCGGCCGCTTTCAGGGCAGGCAGCCGATTATCACGTGCGAGCAGGTTTTCCAGATTGGCAATTCTGGTGCGCGCCAGTAATGAGTCGCCCTTCTCCAGATTCTTCTTGATGGCACCCATCGTGTACTCGACGCTTGCAAGCGTGGTGGCGATGGACTCTTTCATCAGCAGGGCCCGCCTTTTGGCTGGTGCGTTCAAAGTGCCGGAGTTTATGAGGTCGGCCACTGCCTTTGCGGCGGCGCCGTATTCCTTCTTATCAACAAGGCTTTTGATCGGCGCGAGCTCGGCCGGCATATCCTTCGCCGCAAACGGACTCTCGGTCGCGCCGCAGGCACGTGTCACTTTCAGTGGCAGGGCATAGACCAGGGCCTGGCCACCCATGGTAAAGATCGGGCCGCGCATGGTATAGCTGGCGCCGCCATTCTTTGAAGGCAGGATGAAACTGCCATCCCAACGGCGGCTCAAGTCATGAAACCATGTCCAGTAATCCATGAACATCTTGTATTCAGCTTTCGTGCCGCGACTGGCGGCAATTGGCCCCCACATCAGGGGCAGAAATGGCCCGGTATGGCATGCATCGCGGTGGCGATAAGAGTCGATGGTGGTCTGGGCCATGCGCCGGGCAGTCGCCGGCTCATCGAGTACCTCAAAGGCCAGTGCCGCTACTGCGTTCTTGCCCGTGCCACTGCCGCCGGGCTTCGTTGCATGGGGATTAAAGTGATCACCATAGTGGATGCCTCGGCTGCCATAGGACCAGCGCCTGAAGTAGTTGCCGGCCAACTTCAGTTTCTTGGGGTCACCTTCGATGCCTGCCTCCTCCAACAGGGCCAAGGCATTCAGCACCATCACACCGACCGGATTGATGTAGCCACCGACGGCATAGCCGCCGACATGACCATAGTTGTGCCCCCAGCCCCCAGCCGCACCCATTCCGGTGCCAAGGACCTTGCGCATCCATTTGAGGTAAGGCACGACATGGGGGTCACCGGTCCGCAGATAATACTCGGCGACAAACATCCCCTGGTATGACTGCCCCCAGCCATCCGTGCCTTGCTTTTCTCCTTTTAACGGATCCGGGCCCGGATTCTTCACAAAGTCATAAGCCAGCCGGCGCGCACTCTCCAGGAAAACAGGGTCGCCGCTACTGAGGAGCAGCAAGCCCTCAAGTGCGGGGCCGAGCGCGAAACCGTCGCCACGCTCCTCCACAAAGGCGCCTCTCGGCAGTTGCCGATCCACGAGCCATTGGCAGGCATCCTTGAGTATCTTTGCTGACTTCTTGCAGCCATAGGGCCATAGCGGGGCATAGGGGCCGGTGACCGGCAGGCTGACTGTTAAGTCGATCTCTTTGCCGCCACGCCAGATCGTAATGGTCAGCTTGCCATCGCCGGCCTCTGCCTCGGTAATCCCATAGCCCAGGACGCGGCGCGGGTCCCTTTCATCATCTTTGAACTCTGTGGAGACAAACCGTCTGCCATTGACTGCACGTACGCGGTCGCCAATCCTCACGATGCCGTCAGCGGGCGAACCTTTGTCCAGACCGTTGATGACGAAGACTTTGTCGTAGAACCATCCGGTGAGGCCGGTTGGGCCAAAATTGAATGTGTATTTGTGAGCCTTGCCTTTGACAATTTTGGCGTAGTCACCGATGTCCGGGTGGTAGCCGTTTTCATCGGCAAGGAGCGGGGCTGCCGATAAAAAAAATACCAGGACGGATAGAAGGAGTGCGCACCGGCTTAATCCCTCATCTCGTTCGGATAGATTGGCCGTAGTGTGAATCGTCATTACTTCTCCCCCTTTGCGGCATCCATGCTCTTAAGAATTGCTTCCAGCCGCTTTCGTGCTTTTTCATCAACGGGCCACAAGGCACTCTCTTTGTCCGCTAAGACCCGGCGTATGTTCTCCGCCACGTCATTCGGGATCGGCGTCTTCTCCTTAACCAGGCGTTCCAGCCCCTTGATTCCGCTGCCGAAGGTGCCGCGGGCCGCAAAGGTATTGATATAGCCTTTCTTCTTGAGCAACCACTTTCCATAAGCGTGCGCCAGTTCGTCCTGCAATTCCGTGTCACGATTGACATGCTTCATGAATACGGTTTTGTCCTGCCAGCCGAGCGCGGCATGGCGCTCAGCCGTGACGATATCGATCATGGCCCGGCGAACTTCTGGGGTATTAATACTCGCAAGCGCCATGCATGCTTCACGGCGTACCCACCACTCTTCATCACTGGCTGCTTCGATCAACGCCGGGACGGCCGCTTCAGCCCAATCACCCAGGACCGCCAGGGCATCGGCCGCATTCATGCGCACATCAAAGTGCTCATCCTTCAGACACTTCACCAATGCGGGCACCGTAACGGCGGGAGACGCCTTTTTGCCAATATGCTTGAGCATGATAGTGCCGAGCGTACGCTGTTGTTTGTCTTTGTGCTTCAGCAGGCCCAATGCGAGGTCAAGCGAAGCATCACCGCGTTCACCCAGACTTTGAGCTGCCCCATAGCCGACACCCGGTGATTTGTCGCTGAGTGTCTCGATTAGAAGTTGCGTAGCTTCCTCGCCTTTGGTGGCAGCCGCACGCACCGCCTCGTAGCGCCCTTCAGCATCAGGGCTTTCTCGAATAATCTTTCTGAGTTCTGCCAGAGATTTTGCGGCCAGAGGGTTGGCGAGATAAATCTCAGAACCATGACCGTTGTTGTAGAGCTTCTTGACCTCCTCTTCACTCAAGGTCCGCGACCAGATCGCCAGCTCGTCGTAAATCTGGAAATCCTGATCACTCTTAAACTCCAGGCCCCCTATGGTTAACGTTGCTTTGGAGCTGACTATCGGGCCTGCTTCCACGCTCAGCGGCAGAGGGGGGGCATTTTTGCGTGGCTTCTTGGGCGGCACCACCACGGTGCATCTGATGATCCGAGACAATTCGCCATTGCGATAAAAACTAAGCTCCTTCTTGAGGCCGTCATAGACAACGACCTGATGGCGCCACTCCACACCATCACCACAATAACTTCCTCTTACCCAGGCCGCATAGGTCTCTGGCTTACCATTGACCTTCGTGTTGCCGGTGAAAGAGGTATTCCCGCGATCAAAGCCGCGTAGGTCCCAGCCCTCTCTGTTCGCCAGTGGGCTCCAATACCAGTTATGGCCTATGTAGGCAGTAATCGCCTGCCCGGACCCTTTACCAATACGGTAGATATTGTCTCCGCCTGTCGCCCGGGCCCAGAGGGCGATGCTCATCTGTTCGATTTCGCCCTTGGCATTGACCGGGTCTTTGTAACCTCTGAACTCGATCTTCTGTTGACTGACGAGCTTGAGGGCCTTGCCAAATTTGCCGGCTACCGTCTTCGGGCTGCCATGAGCGGCGGCAAAGCCTCGGCCAAACCAGGTTGACCCCTTGGTTCCATTCTCCGCATGTGAGTCCAGGTTGCCGTCAAACTTCCAGTACTCGACCAGCCCCTGCCTCAGGCTGGCCATGTCATGCCTTTCAGCAGGCTTACTGTTTCTGGCAAAGTATGCTTTGGCTGCCGCACGCATGCCTTTCGCATCGGAATGCACCGTCTTCTTGGCAAAGGGCTGCAATGCCTTTCCAATGCGCTGGCCGATGGTCAGATAAGATTGCGAATCGTAGTGACAGAGCGGCCGGAGGTCCCTGGTATTGATGGCCACCGTATTCGGGTCTGCATGCGCGGCGTACTCATTGGCAGCCCAGATATCTATTGCAGGCGGCCCCCAGCAACCATCATTGATCTTGGAGATTACGACCGGCAGTTTCGGGACGCCCAAATCGCCTCGCACATCTTTGATCAGATCCATCAGGCTGTCACGATAGAGCCCCTGCGTCTTGGCACAGCAATCATTCTCCCCCTGAAACCAGATGAAGCCGGCCAGCTCATATCCCTGGCCTTTATAGCGGGGGTAGAGCTCTTCGAGATTGGCGACCAGGTTATGGACTTGTCTGATCAGCCGATTGTAGAGATCACCGGTCCCACGACCCAAACGCTTCGCTGCGCTTGGTGGCAACCAGCGGTCATAGAGCATGGTGCCTCCCACAGCAGACATCATAAAGATGAGGTCATTATCAACCACTTCGCGGACACCCAGTCCCGCGCCAAACTCAACCCCGTAGCCTCCATATCCTGGGCCACAAAAAGGCGCCGGTGTCGCAACCGTGGGGATGAAACGCCAGATAGCCTCGCGCTGCTTTGCTAACTCAGGAAAATTTTCTTTCAAAAAGGAGAGAGACCCGCGGACTTCAGCATTGGACTGACCGGCAACAATGTAGATCTTGACCGGCTTGAGGGCCGGTGGGTCTGCTGCGTTCGCCCTGCGTGGTCCAGAGATGCAGCCTGCAATCAATTGGCTCAGGCACAAGAGGACAAGGTGTTTTCTCGTAATCACGGTATTACTTCGCCTCCAGTTTCTTCAATAGATCCTGCAGTAGCTTCGTGCCCTTTTCGTCTTTCTTAATCTCTGGGTCGTCCAGCAATCTCGTGACAACCGGTACGACCTGTTCGGGTGCGTGGCCCCCGACTCTAGCCAAGAAGGCGGCCAGTTTCCCTCTCGGATCACCCCAGGGCGGCTTCTTCATCCATTTCTCCAGCAGCTCGAGTGCATGGGGCAGAGCCGGCAAGACCTCTTCCCCCATCGGGCAGGCAACATTCCCCGGAATGAAAAGCGCCTGGAGGCGGTCAAGCTTGACGAATGGGGCTGCCTGGTTGTTGACGCTCTGCGCGATGGCGCTGATGACCCCTGCGCGGACATCGGCTGCGGGGTCATCTTTAATCTTGCGTTTGTCATACGAGACCATGGCCATTAGTGCATCAGCAGCGCCTTTGCCGGCATACCAGGATTCGCGGTCCGCATCGAGCAGCTTGATTAGCGCCGGTATGGCCGCCTTGGCCTTTGCGCCCATGGCCTTCAGTTCATTACAGGCAAACTCGCGCAGGTCATGCTTCTTATTGTCTAGAACCCTCACCAGAGCTGGAACTGACTTCACACCTGATGGGTCAGCCTGACCGACTGCCCGTACCGCGGCATCAGCCACGGCCCATTTCTCATCATCGAGTAGCCTGATCAGTTGCGGCAACGCTGGAGCTGAGCGCGCACCGATCTTTGACAAGGCCATCGCGGCACTGACGCGCACCCGATAGTCCTTATCGCTCAGAGCCTTTTGAAGTGCGGGTAGGGCCTTGTCCAGCGGCAGGCCGGCGGCATCCGGATAGGTGCCCATGTCCCCCAGCGCGTCTGCGGCATACGAGCGCGCATCCGCTTCCTTACTTGCCATCTCTGCCAGCAGCCCGCTGAGAGCCGTTTCGCCCCCGCACCCCAGCCCCTTGCGGCATTCATAGCGCACTCCGCTGGAAGTGTCGTGCAACCCCCGCAAGAGCGCCTTAACCAGGTCCGCATCCGCCTTGGGGTAGGCAGGCGTCTTTTGTCCTCTCCTCAACCGGACCGACTTCTGCGGCATCTTTGCACGCAGAGCCTTCGATGCATTGAGACGCAGGGCCTCGTCCTTGCTCTGGCTGAGGATTGAGGCCAGTTCAGGGACGGACTTGTCCGCGAGTGGATTTCTTTCTTCCGGCTTGGCCAGAGCAGAACCTGCCAGACAGATGAGAGCCAGATTGCAGAGAGTCATCGTTCTACTCATTGAATTTTTTCCTCACGTTTGGCACTCCGGCTGTGCGGTGAACAGAATCGTTGCTGCCGTGGAATCGTAGCGTCGGGCAGCTTGCCTGTCGCTTAAGGCACAGCTCTTTCCCTTCTAATCTTGCTTTTAGCTTGACAATGTTAACTTCAAGAGGCCACGGGCTTGTCCCGTGGAGGCTCACGTTTTTTCCTCGCGGTTCATGGCAACAATTTCCTGGGAGGCCACGGGCTTGCCCCGTGGAGTTTCACGATCTGTCGCAGTGAAGCGTGAATCTCCACGGGGCAAGCCCGTGGCCTCTCAAAACTTGCGTTGCAGCTTCGCGAGGAAGAAACGTGAGTCTCCACGGGGCAAGCCCGTGGCCTCCCAGGGACGGAGTAAACATTGTCAAGTTAATCTCCACTTTTCTTTTTCCGCCTTTTAATCTTCGGCTTTTGTCTTTTCTCTTCTAGCACCATCAACAGAAAGAGGATGTCGCGTGCAGCGAAGCGGCAGAAAGCAGAGGTGAAAGGGCAAGATGAAAAGGCCGAAGACAGAAATCTGAGATTAGAAGCATGATTAAAAAGAAAGAGGCGAGTCCCTGACGCCGTGAAACGTCCTCTTCAAAGACCACAGGCTGGCAGCAGCCCGTGGCTACGTCGGCTGTGGCCACGATACGCTACTTCTGTTTCTTCAGCAGCTTGACCATCGCGCCCGCCAGCGCATCGCCGAAGCGCACGAAGAACCTGCCGCTGCCCATGTAGTGATACGGCCGATCGCTGGCGACTATGCTACCCGCCCCGGGGGCGGAGATCCCCTGGCTCTCAATCCAGGGCAGGGACGGCGCCTGGCACTGGTCCGACGGGAAAATCGACGGCTCATACCGAGATCGCCTTCGCTGCGGACCGAAGCGCGAACCGGAGGGTCGTCTGGCGGGTACCGGAACTTCACGGTATTCCCGCGACCGTCGCCGGCGCATTGCCGGTGACCTGATACTTGCCGTCCGCCTGCCGCACCAACTTGAGTTGAACGGGCAGGCGATACCGGTCGCCCGGCCCGATTTCCCAAACGCGAACTGCATCGCCCGGCTTGAGGGCATCCTTCGGCGCGGGGCCGTCTGCCAGCGCCAGCCTCTCGGCGCTGGCGTCCGCCGCGAAGCGCCAAAAAGTCTTGTAGCCGTCGTCCGTCACCGTCATGCCCGGGATGACCGTGATTGCGCTCTGCAAGACAGGCAATCCTTCAGTATTGAATTCGACCACACGCGACATGGCAAAATCCATCCCTTTAAGGAAGGTCACGTCCGCGCCCCCTGCCTTAGTCAGTGCATAGCTCGTTGGATAGGGCGGCTTCCCGACCTCGATCACGGCGCCGGCCGCCTCCGGGGGCAGCGGCTGGCTGAGCGTCGCGGTGCGCTTGAAGTACTCGATGGATTGGATCGTCCCCCCATAAGCGGCCCTCTCTGTAGTCAGGGTCATCCCCTTGGCTTCCAGCCGGGTTCCACCGACCAGGGCCGCCTGTCGCACACCCTTCTCGTCGAAGGAGGCCAAGCCGAATTCGCCCTGGACGGTCATGCCCTCGAACGCAGCCGCAGGCCGGTCGCGCTGGGCCAGGCAGATCACATCGCGCCGGCCGTCCCGGAGCGTGACTTCAACGGCCACCGGCGCGTCCGCGTTCGTGAGCGAAGCCGCAGGCGTGACAAGGCGAACCGCCTTGACGAAACCCTCGCCGGCAAACGGCTCGAAGACGGCCACAAACACCGTCTCGCCCTTCCAGTCCCGGGGTCTGACGTAGAGGTTCTCCATGGTGTATGGCGTCGCCTTCATGCACAGCGCGCGTCCGCCGTAGGCTTCGTCTCCGGCATGGCCCAGGAGATACAGACGGATGAACTTGCGCGGCGCCTTTTCGTCAAAGTCAGCGCCCATGGCCATGCGCTCGGCTCCGGGCACGGCCAACTTGCCCGCCACGCCGGCCTTGGTCGTCCAGGTGACCGTCTCCGGATCGCGGCGCATGCGCCACGTCGCCGTCAAGGTCTCCGGGCACCGGCCGCGCCATGTGCTCGCCTGCGGGAGGAACCTTCCCACTTCCGCCGGATGCTTGCCGGTGGCGTTGACCTCGAACTGATCGGCGGGCGGACCGTGGAAGGCATAGGCAGGCGCGTTACCGCCTTTGATGCGGAACACGTCGACCACATAGCTGTTGGTCGTATCCACATCCACCAGGGCCACCTGACGTTCGTAAAGCCCTTCACAGAGGAGCGAGGCCTTGAGATACTGCGCGCCCGCCAGGGGGGCGAAGGACGAAACCCATTGGTGCCCGTACGCTAGACCGGAGACCACGGTGTTATGGTTGCCCAGCCAGCCGGTTTGGGGTTGGGCGTAGCCGTTGCGCGCCCCGCCGTCGCCGCACATGGGAACGCCGTGCGCCCAGATCTGCAGGTCGAAGGGATCGTGGTGAGCGTGGCCATAGCCGGAGCCCACGCGCACAGCCGCTGCGCGGCGCTGGCGGAAGTCGGCCTGCTCTTGACCCGTTTCCAATATCCCCGCCCACGTGCTCAGGACACGCGAAGGGTTGTTCGGAATCTTCTCTGGTGTCTTCCGAAGCTCCCGCCCCAGGTCCTTCAGCCGCTCGCGGTTGGGCCCGCTGACATCGCCGATGTAAAAGGCATAGCCCCCGGCCACGGTGATGTCTTCCTTGAACCGCTTGCCCCAGTAGGCCTTCGGAAACTGGTCAGGGTCTCTCATACCCGCGGGAAGCTCCAGCCCCGCGTTCCGGCAGAGCTCCAGGCGTGCCAGGACGGAGCTTAGTGCACTGCCGCCCCAGGTGTAGAAGGTCGAACCTTTCTTGTTCGTGCCGTCTCGGGTGATGGTGTTGACGGCAACCTCGTCCACCCCCATCGGACGGTTCGGATAGACCCAGACGTAGCGGAAGAGCCACTCCGACCAGGGCTTGACGATCGACGGATCCTGCTGCACGGCCATCACATTGGCCATCCAGCCGGCCGTGCCGTTATTGACAAAGGCGTTATACGTCATGACCTGGTGTGCGTAATGCTGGAGGATGTACGTCTCGTAGAACCGCTGCGCATCCGCGGGCGTCTTGATCCAGGGAATGAACCGGCCCAGCGCTGCGGCCAGCTCGGCATTGCCTTGAATGTACGGGAACAGGTAATCGTAACTGGTCACAAAACCGCCGGTTGAGAAGGCGCCGCGGGAGTCGTAGACCATCTGCTTGTACCGGCGGCGGAAGGCGGCATCCCCATGGATGACCCCCGGAATCATGTCATAGGTCCGCATGGTCTGGCGGAAACCGTGCGAGGCATTCTGCAGCCCCAGCCGGGCCAGACAGATGGCGGCCTGCCGGGCCTTCGCCTCGTCGCCCGTCTCATGGTACTTTTTGGCTAGTTTGATCGCGGCAAACGCCTTGCTGTAGGCCTTGTCCATCCGTTGCTGGCCTCCCCGACCCGACCAGCCGGCCTTGATGTAGGCTGTGTGCCGCGTCAACTCCTTAGCCAGACCGGGACGCCGCTTGAGGAGCGCCATAGTCCCGGTATTCCGCCACGCTCCCGGGCTTCTCTTGGGATCTTGCAAGGCGTCCAGTTCTTCCGGCGAGCGATTCCACAGCATGTCCTTCCCGTAGAAATCGATGCCCATGCCGTCATCCACGACCCCCGGGGGGACCAGGGCTTTTGCCCCGCCTGCGAACGCGCTCCAGGCCCCATGCCCATCGCCTCCGCACGCCGTTTGGGCATTGAGAGGCAAACACGCCTGCCACAGCTTCAGGTCGTCCGCGAGCTTCACCTCCGGAGCCCGGGCGTCGGGTTTGTAGGTCCCCTTTTCCTTCCAGCCGGCCAGGCGCTCAGCCGGATCGTAGAACGTTGCGCTCTTCTTGCCGGCCTTGCCCGCCATTTGAGCCAGCTTGTTGTGGACGTCGATATTATGCAGAAGCACCACGGGCAGCACGGTGGATGGATCGATCGAAAGCTTGACCTTGTAGGCGCGCGATTCCGGGGCGTGAAAGAAGAACTCCACGATG
>JASLXP010001177.1 GCA_030740295.1 Planctomycetota bacterium | reverse complement strand
TAACTGCGGAGAGGCATAGTATCGATTGCTGCCTGGCGTGGCAGTCTCCCCGAGCGTCTTTGGGAGTTCCACTGCAGCTTCCGCCACGACAGATTACTCCTCGACTTTGACAAGAATCAACCGGTCGAAGTAAATCGCGTTCTTCTCGTCCGGTTTGCCGTGCGGGTACGTGGGGCCGGTGAGCTTGAGCGAGACATAGATGTCCCACTTCGCATCCATTCGGGTCGGGTCGTGCAGCATGTCCAGCGGCTGTTGGACCTGCCACGATTTCGTCAGCCAGACATAGCACCGCGGGGTGACGATCGTGCGGCCGAGTTTATACAGTTGGTAGCCGGGGCCGATGATGGAATCTCCGTCGAGAGACACGCCGACGTCTCGTTCGTTCAGGCGGCGGCCGATCAGACCGCGGCCGGCAGTCTGATCGTACACGCCCATGCAGAAAGGCATCTCGTCGTTGTGCTCGCCGGAGACGGCCATACCGAATGCTGAGTCCGGATCGGTAACGACCTGGTAACGCCGCCGGCCCGGCTTGACGTGGTGTCCCGGGATGTCAAGGATGCGATTAGGCTCGATGCTGCGGAACTGCGCGGGCAGAGGGCAGTAGTCCTTGCCGCGGCAGAGGCCGTCGAGGTAGGCGGAGGCGTGACCAACGGCTTCCCTGCGCGGCCCGCGCCCGCCCCTGCGGCTCGGGAAGGGGTAGAGGGCGCGCCAGAACAGATTCTCCGTCTGGTTCAAAGCCGAGAGCACGCGCTCCTTCAGCGCGGCCGTCTTGTACGGGTAGTCTTCCAGGTCCCCTCCGCCACGCAGGAACTCGCCGTGCAACACGGACCGGAAGTAGAGGGTGCCCACGTCCAGCCACGCCCTGGTGGTCCGCACGCGTTTGAGCATTACTGGATCCTTAAGCACTGCTGCCTCGGCAGCGTCGAAGAGCGCCTGGCCCTTGCGCACGAAGTCCAGATCGAACACGCGCATGGGCCACCGGTCGAGCAGCCGGCGCTCCATGTCCACGTATGACTTGACGGACGGCCCGGCCTTGCCGTAGTAGCCCGTCGTGAAGTCAGCGATCAGCTTGTCGAGATCGGCATCCGGGTTCTGCATCAGCTTTCCCATGATCCACAGGCGCATGCCGTAGAGCTCCGGCACGATGGGCAGGCCCCACGGCAGCAGCTCGTTCTCCGCGAAGATACCCCGGGCGCCAGCATCGCGCGCCAACTGGTACCCGGCCTGCATGCGGTCGCAGGTGGGCTGAAGGAATGTCACGGTCATACCCGAGGGGAACGCGTAGTCCCACACCCACAGATTCTGAGTCCACTTGCCCCATTCGCGTAGCATCGCGTGTTGGACGTCGCCCTCCCCCGGCAGACGCGTCCTCCCGCTGAAGAGGAGGCATGCCTGGATGATCACGTTCTTACGAGCTTTGGTGACCTTCGGAGGCCGGCTCGCATACGAGTACGCGAGGGTATAGATGAAGTTCTCAGGAAACTCCGTCTTGATGCCGTCGGCAATGGCGTTCACGAAATCAAGGTGCAGGTCGGTCCAACTGGATTGGCCGGCGAACGCGACGCACTTGGCGCAGTCGCACGCGCTTCGGTTGCCGCCGTCGTTCATGCACACCGAGAATACGCGCATTTCCGGGAACTCCCGCATGGCCTCCTTCATACGCTCGACAGCAACCTTCCGCATCTGTTGGTTCGTCAGACACAGGTGATTGCCGTCCTGGCCGTTCGATGGCACGCGCTTGCCCTTGCGGAGCGAGAAGAAGTCAGGATTCGTCTCGAAGTATCTGTCGACCGGCAGGATCGCGTGGAACGAGTGCGGCCCGCCGAACACGGCCCAGTCCGGCCCCATGGGGCTGTCTTCTCGCGGCACGAACTCGTGTCGTTTTGGATTCCACTTCGTCGGTTTGTAGTCGCCCCAGATCCGAGCCGCAGCGCCGCGGCCATTGAAACGGTTGCGTATGACGTACCACTTCCACAACTCCTGTTGCGGGAACGCGCGCACGCTGCTGCAGTGAGTGTAAACATCCCGGTGGGCAAAGGCTGGAACGGTACGCCTGTCTGTTGGCGGAATAGCGCAAGTCGGGCGGCGCGGCACGTGACTGGTCCAGGGCGTGTACCAGCGGATGCCCAGCACGTCCTCCAAAAAAGTGTACACGGCGTAAAGCGTTCCCCGCGGCCTCCCGCCCGTCAAGATGAGTGCGCCAGACACACTCCGCAGCAGGGCCTCTTCATCGCCGAAACGGGCGACATTTATCCCCTGTGCTGCCGCAAATGCCGTTTGCCCGACATAGATCGCTGGCTGGCGCGGCTTGGCGTTCTGCTCGTCGATGACTTGGAACGTCGCTCCCGTAACCTTCTGTAGGTACGTCACCAGTTCCCTCACCGCGGTCTGTTCAGGCACGGTCGGTTTGTTCGCCTGCACAATCACCACGCGCGCGACGCCATCCTGCGCGACTGTCAGTCTGTCCTGTGCAGCGCGCGCTGAGGAGATTGGGAGCAGGCACAGGAAGGCGACTTCATAGATGCCAAGCGTTGGGCGGCCCCGCCCGTCTCCGCAGTGAATCGTCATGGGGTGACTCCGGAAGTCGGCAGTCAGCGCCGGCCATGGTGGGCGGCTGTGCAGAGCCGCAGTGAATGACGAAAACAGTGCCATCTCTCTCCGGCTCAGTCAATCAGTTGAGCGCCCAACTGCATGGTGGGCCTTGGAGAATCTGAATGGTCTCCAAACTCCCGTGCCAGCGGTCAGTGATCTGTGGGGAGGGCGACCGGACACTGCTGTCGCACTCATAGCGCGCCGTATTCCTTCAGAAAGGACTCGACTTCGTTCTGTTCAGAGATGCCTGCCGAGGTCAACATGATGATGCCTTCGGAGCTGCCCAGGTGTTCGACCATCCTGTTCAATTCTTCCAGCCCGCCCCATAACTGGATGAGCTTTCCGGCATCGCGAATTTTGCGATACACGCCGGGCCATTCGACAGGCGCCG
>JASLXP010001176.1 GCA_030740295.1 Planctomycetota bacterium | reverse complement strand
TTCACGTTATCCTGGGCCACCAGACAGCGCGAGATGATTCCTCTGCCTCCAGGAACATGCCAGGCAGGGAAACACAGATGCAGAGCATTCTCCATATTCGAATTCCGGCTTTGCGCAATTGTTCGGCTCCTTGCGAGTGGCATGAGCAACAGCCGTCTGCCAACGGATTGGTCAGAAGGTTTACTTGATTCCTCCGCAGCCTTCAGCCGCAACTGAGGGTTTATTACCACAGATGGCAAGGCCATCCCACGGATTAAAGCTGTTTCAAACCATCCGTGGGATGGCCTTGCTATCTGTGGTACTTAATTGAGGGTACACGCACACGACGCAGAAGTTCAGCAGTAAATCTCTGCCGCAGCCTTCGGCCGCGACCGCAGTTCATGAATCGCTCTCCTGGAGACCATTTGCTTTTGACCTGCCGGTTTTGGAAGGTGAAGCATTATACCGATACCTTCTCCCGCCTCCTGCGAAAGCTATGGGCAAATCAACATCGGAGAACACCATGGTCGTAGATTGTGAAACGCACGTATTCCCGCGGAGCCACGAGTTCACTCGCTGTCACGTTGAGCATCTGCTCACCGATATGGATCGATGCGGTGTGGACCGGACGTTCCTCACGTTCTATTCCGACAGCACGCTCACCTCGCCTTGTGGAGAAATCTCCGGGCCTGATGAAAAGCGCTTCGGCGACAACGACCAGGAAGTTTGGGAGTTCTTTATCGAAGCCTGGCAGAAACATCAGGACAGATTCTATTTCTTCAGAGTTCCCGATCCCCGCGAACCGGACTGCATTCAGACGTTGGAGAAGTGCCTTAAGCTCGGCATGCATGGCATCGGAGAAACTCAGCCGGCAACTCAGAATATCCTGCCTGACAGTCCTGAGTTCATGTCCGTCTATCGATTCGCAGCCGAACATGGGTTGCCGGTTGTGCTGACTATGGAACGCTGGGAACACAGCCTCTGTTTCCCGGGCACTCGTTTCGAAGAATTCTTCGCCATGTTTGAAAAGGTCATCCGCGAATTCAGTGGCGTCCGATTCATGATCAGCCACGCCGGCGATTGTGGCAGCGTCCTTAGAGAAGATTGGGACACCTATCTCGCGAGCAATCTTCAGTGCTTCGAGCTGGCTGCGGAGTTGGATAACCTCTGGATCTGTTCATGCATGCCCTGGTGGTTTTCCGGCAACAAGGTCAATCCCCTGCTGGAACGACAGCTCGAGTTCCTCAGAGACAACGTCGGTTTCTCAAGGGTGACTTGGGCCAGCGACTGGCCCTACAACGGCAGCAGCACAGATTTCTGTTTTCAGAGCGACTATGCGACGGTCGTCGATTTCTACCGCAACCTTCCTTGCGGTAGCCAGGAACGCGAGCAACTCCTTGGCAAGGCGGCGGAGGAGTTCGTCACAGGCGAGAGCGTGCCTTGATGGCCATCGGGCAGGCGAGTTGCCGACTTCAAACCATAATTCATTGAAACCCAGAAGCAGCACCATTAGAAACACCCCATGAACACCTTCGATTTTCTGAAACCACTCATACGAAAAACCGATTCCAAAATCGTCCTGTTCGTCTGCGACGGTCTCGGCGGGCTGCCAAAGAATGGCAAGACCGAATTGGAAACCGCCAATACGCCAAGTATGGACGAACTGGCCAGCCGCTCCGAACTCGGTCAACTCATCCCGGTTATTCCCGGCATCACGCCCGGCAGCGGGCCCGGTCACCTTGGTCTGTTCGGCTACGACCCTGTCGAATACCAGATCGGGCGCGGCGTGCTGAGCGCGCTGGGAGTCGAGTTCCCCATCCAGCCAGGGGATCTTGGAGTGCGGATAAATTTTGCGACTCTCGACGCGGACGGCAATGTCGCTGACCGTCGCGCCGGCCGCATCCCGACCGAGGAAAACATCAGACTGCTCGAAAAACTGAAGCAGATCGAAATGCCCGAGGTCGAGATTCATTTGCTCACCGAAAAGGAGTACCGGGCTGTCCTCGTTCTGCGTTGTGCCGGGCTTTCATCCGATCTCACGGATCGAGATCCGCAGGTCACAGGTGTGCCGCCGAAAGTGATGAAACCCAATTCCAGCGCAGCAGAGAAGAGCGCCGTGCTGCTTAACGCATTTGCTGAAAGGGCCACGGAAATACTCAAGGAGGAGCAGGCCAATACCGTCCTCATGCGCGGCTTTGCTGTCTACGAACCGCTGCCCACCTTCGAAGAGGTCTACGGACTGAACGCCGCGGCCATCGCCAGCTATCCAATGTACCGCGGCCTGGGCAAACTCGTCGGCATGAGCACCTTCGCGGTCGAGGGCTCTCTTGCCGAAGAAATCGATCAACTCCAGGAGATATGGGACGACTACGATTTCTTCTTCGTTCACTTCAAATACACGGACAGCACGGGAGAGGACGGTGATTTCGATGCCAAGGTAAAGCGAACCGAAGAGGCGGACAGCGCGGTCTCCCGCATCCTCGATCTGGGGCCGGACGTCCTCGCCATCACCGGCGATCATTCCACGCCCTCGAACATGATGTCACACTCATGGCATCCCATCCCGATCCTTGTGCATTCGAAAAACGTGCGCCACAAAACAGTCAGTGGATTTGGTGAGACTGAATGTTCGATGGGCACGTTCGGCACCATTCAGACGAAGGAGCTTATGCCGCTTCTTCTTGCTCATGCAGACAAGCTGAATAAATTTGGAGCGTAGGTGTTGCTGCGGCAGATTCTGAAATTCAAAATGGCAACTCTGGTATTCGTTGCCCAACAAGCCACCCCACTCGCCCATGCCTGCCGCTGAAAAAAAAGAATCGCCGATGATGCGGCAGTATCACTCGTTCAAGAAGCAGCATCCGGATTCCATCCTGTTGTTTCGGATGGGCGATTTTTACGAAGTGTTTTTTGAGGACGCCAAGACCTGTTCTCGCGTTCTCGGGATTACGCTCACTTCGCGCAGCAAGGGAGAAGGCTCGATACCCATGGCCGGCGTCCCGCATCACTCGGTGGAGGGATACCTGCACAAGCTTATCCAGGCCGGCTATCACGTTGCCATCTGTGACCAGGTCCAGGATCCGCGTGAAGCCAAGGGCATTGTCGATCGCGACGTCACGCGTATTATCACCCCGGGCACGCTCACCGAGGATGCGCTCCTCGACACGAAAACCAGCAACTACCTCGCAGCCGTAATTTCTCAGAAAGGGCAAGCGGGCCTGGCTTGGGTCGAGCTTTCGACCGGCCAGTTTTATGTAGAAGAAATCCCGGACGCGCAGGCCATCGACGAGCTCGCCCGAATCATGCCCGCCGAATGTCTGGTGCGCGAAGCCATCACTGAAAAGCCGGACAGTATTGAGGCGCAGCTCGGCGCGCGGATCAACTGCCCGCTGACTCACCGCTCTGATTACGTCTTCGATTTCTCAACCGCGCACCATGCACTCACGGAACAGTTCAGAACGAAATCTCTCGATGGTTTCGGTTGCCAGGACCTTACCCTCGGCGTCTGCGCGGCCGGAGCGTTGATCGAGTATCTGCAGGAGACGCAGAAGACCGCGCTCAACCACATCAACCGTCTGCAGAAGTACACCGCCTCCAAATACGTCCTGCTCGATCAGTCCACCCGGCGCAGCCTCGAGCTGGTGAATTCCATGCGCGACGGC
>JASLXP010001175.1 GCA_030740295.1 Planctomycetota bacterium | reverse complement strand
CGGAAGCAATCGATCACACGTGCGGAATGAGATTCAGGAATCAGGATTCAAAATGCAGGAAAGGATGCCAAACGTCCGGAATTGAGAGCTGCTTACTTTACGTAGTACGCATTCCGTATTACGTATTAGGTATTACCGCATCCTGCTTTCCACTGATGCCCGATACTGAATCCCTATTCTTCACTATTTCGCCCGAACGCACGCGGCCGTTTCTTTCGCGGCTTGAGGCGCTTCGGCTGCGTTATATTCGGAGGCTGCGGGGCTGGGGGCGCGGGGCGCACATTTCACAATACGCTGGCGCGGGGATGGAGTTTCGAGAGTTTCGTGACTACGCGCAGGGGGACGACATCCGGAATATTGACTGGAAAACATCGGCTCGTTTTGACAAACCGTACGTGCGGACGTTCCAGCAGGATGAGAGCCGCTTCTCTCATTTTTTTCTGGATACCAGCCGGTCGATGGTGAAGGTGCCCGAAGACCGAAAGCTGGACGTGGCGAGAGATATCGCTGTTTCGCTCGGGTATCTTGCGCTTTGTTCAGAGGATTCGGCTAACTTTTCAACATCGCCGCGAACAGCCGAGACGCCGCCGAATTTCACCTGCCAGAACCGGGCCCGTGTCATGGAAGTGCGAGATTACCTGTCCGCATCAAAGGGAGGTGGGATGCTGAACCTGCCTGCCGCGGCATCTGAAATCCTGCAGGAGAGTCGCGGCCGGCACGGGACGGTCGTCCTCCTCTCGGATTTTCTTTTTCTGGAGGAGGCCTACCGGCGCGCCGTGCGGATGCTCGTGAGCCACGGGCTTCAGGTCGCGGTCATCCAGGTGATCGGACAGAGTGAAACAGGATTGCCGGAGATTGGCGAGGAAGTCGTCCAGGTAAGCGATTCGGAGACAGGAGAACGCAAGCGAATTCAGGTTACGGCAGGAACGCGGCGTTTGTACCGACAGGCGATGGGTACGCACCAGCAACGTCTGCAGAGCTTCTGTTACTCCATGCGTGTGTGGTACGCCTCGTTCGTTCTGCCTGAGGCGGACCATGAAAATGCGCTCGAGGAGTTCGTGCTGCGGCAACTGCCGGGGATGGGTTTCCTCCGAGGTAAGGTCTGATGTTCGCCACTCCTCTGGCGTTTTTGTGGCTTCTGCCGGTGTTGCCGATCCTGGTCATTCTCTACTTCGTGAACCAGGAAACCAAGGTCTTCGAAGTTCCTTCAATCCTGCATATGCTGGCGCTTCCCGATTCGCCCGTGCCGGTAAAACAACGACTGCGTTACTTTCTGAATTCGCCTTTCTTCTGGCTGCAGCTCCTGCTCATATTTCTTCTCGTAGCCGCCTTGGCCAAACCTATCCGTGACCGGGAAGTGAGACACTCGGTTTACGTAATTGACGTGACCGCAAGCATGCAGGCCACGGAAGAGGATCCACAGAATCCGGGATGGAAGAAGCGACTGAGTATTGCCATCGAAGCTGCAAGAGAGCGTATTCTTGACGCGCCCTCTGAAGAAAGAATCGCCATCATCGAGGCCGGAAGAAGTCTTGTGACGCATCCGTTCACGCCTGACAAGAATGAACTGATGCGTGTGCTGTCCGAGATCAGACAGACGGACACCGCCAGCAGCGCATCAGAATCGGTTTTTGCGGCGGCCAATATGTTACTGCCTGCAGGCGGGGGCAGAATCGTTCTGCTTACCGACAGCCAGGTCTCGCTCCCGGCGTCTCTCTTGAAGGAAGGGCTGAATCTCGAAATCGTAAGCGTCGGCACGCTTCGTCCGAACGCGGCGATCGTGGCCCTGGATACCCCTTCGAGTCTGCTCGATCCCGGCGGCAAGCTGATCGCCCGTGTGCGCAGTTTCAGCCCGGAAGCGATGAGTGCAAAACTGGCCGTAAGCATCGATGACAAGGAGATCGCAAACTCGAATGTTGCACTCGGCCCGATGGGCCTGAAGGCCGCGACCTTCGACCTGGGAGAACATTCCGGCATCGCCAGAGTAAGCCTCATCCTGGAGGACGCGCTTGCGCTGGACAATACCGGCTATGCGGCGCTGCCACCTCGTCGGCCGTTAATGCTGCTCCTTATTTCCGCAAGGAAAGAGATCAAGAATTTCCTCGAAAAACTGGACTCCTTCGATCTGGTGCATGTTCAGCCTGATGAGCAACCGGACCCCATGCTCATGCCCGACATTGTGATAGTGGAAGGTGTTACTGACACCTTTTCTATTCACGCTGACACGATCTACCTGACCCCCGAATTTGACAGTGAAAGTTCTCAGATGATCCCCGATGCAGCCGGCGAGCTACGTTCCTGGATATCCGACGAAATCTATTACTGGGAAGAGGGGCATCCTCTGATAGACCAGGTTGCGCTGGACAATTTGCGTCCGGAAAAAATACCTTTCCTCAAATTC
>JASLXP010001174.1 GCA_030740295.1 Planctomycetota bacterium | reverse complement strand
CCTCCCCCCAACCGCCCGCGGGCGCCGGTGGGGAACCCGCCGGCGCCCTCCTATGTTGCCGCCAGGGGGCCGGCGCGCCCAGGCGAGAAACTCGACGGTTTGAGGCGAAGCTTCGCTAAACACTGAAACCTGAACACTCTGTTTCAAACTCTTTCGGCCAGATGGTGTGCGATGGCTTCGTGAATATGCACCGCTGTCTCTACCTGCTCGACTTCGACGAACTCATCCGCGGAGTGTGCCTGCAGAATGTTGCCGGGGCCGAAAACGATGGTCGGGATACCTGCGGCGACCATCTTCCCTGCGTCTGCGCCGTAGGGCACTCCGAGGATTTCAGTGCTGCCCGTCACACTCTCGCAGGCACTTCTGGCGGCCTGGACAATGGTGGAATCGGGCGAGACTTCCATTCCGCCGAACATGTTGAAGCCTTCGTCATGTTTCACTTCGAAATCGATGTCCGGATGATTGGCGAGGTATTCGATGATCTCGGACCGGGCCTCTTCGGGTGCCTCGCCGGGAAGAGTGCGGCGGTCCAGCTCAATGGTGGCCCAGTCCGGGACGGTATTGACGGTCTGGCCGCCTTCTATGCGGCCCACGCTGACGGTTGGCCCGCCGACCATGGGGTGGCCTTCTCTCGGGCGCATTTCTTTCGCGTGGTATTCCTCGAGGGCGTTGGCGACTTTTGCCATGCGATAGATCGCGTTAATCCCATCGTCGCACTTTGAACTGTGCGTACTCAGACCTTCCGTCCGGATACGCCATCGGGCCGCGCCCTTGTGAACGATGACCAGTTTCAATTCGGTCGGCTCGCCACACACCGCGAAATCGGCAGTCACGCCATTCTCAACAGCGTGGCTGATCCCGGAAAACTGGAATTCCTCATCCATGGCCCCGACGAACATCAGGTTGAGTCGCGGCCGATCTCTGCTTACGACCAGACGATTGATGGCCCACAGCATGGATGCCATGGATGCCTTGGTATCGCAGGAGCCCCGGCCGTACATGAGGCCGTCCTTGATCACTGGGTCGAACGGATCGATCGTCATCCCTTCGACCAGCACTGTATCCATGTGCGCCTCATACATGAGCCAGGGCGCATCCCCGTGGAATTCAAAACGTGCGATGACGTTTGGCCGATCTGGTTTCACTTCCTGTCGTTCGATGTCTGCACCGAGCTTCCGCAAAAAAGCATCGATGTAATCGGCCAAGGCAGCTTCGGTATAATCGGGGCCGGTGAGATCGCGCCCCATTGGATTAGTGCTGCGAATGGAAACGAGATCCTGGAGTAGAGTGATTACGGACATAGGTGTGGGGAGGAGGTAAAAGGATGGCTGGAAAAAATGCAGAAGTTCAGAGCCCGTAAATGCGGCTGAGGATGCTCCTGAGATTCGTCTCGAATTCCTGCGGCTTGATAGGTTTGGAGAGGTATGCATCCGCGCCGAGATCCATCCCCACCTGCTGGCTCTGCTGGGGTGATTGGGAGGTCATCACGACGACCGGGATGGAGGCCGTCGTCAGGTCCTCACGCAGGCGCTGCAGGAACTGGAATCCATCCATGGTTGGCATGTGGAGATCAAGGAGGATCAGATGCGGGGCCCGTTCCTTGACTTTTGTAAGGCCTTCGAGCCCATTCTCGGCGAAATCTACTTCGGTATTGATCTTCAGGCGCCTCAGAAAACGGTGAATGAGCTTCCTCACCATGGCCTCGTCTTCGATGATGAGCACCCGGACGCGGCCGTCGGGAATGGTGGTTTCCCCAAGCTCATCCGGCCCCGTGGGCCTGGGCCGGTTGGGATGTTCAGGTGATTGAGGCCCTTCGGGCAGTTCATCGCTTTTGCAGTCCCCCTTCATGGACTTATCCAGAGTCGCCGGCAGGCCATACTGTTCTTCCACAACCCGAAGAATGTCACTGCGGCTTGAGATGACAGCTTTGACGGAGAGCCCTTTCTCGGACTCGATCTTATGGATGGGCTTGAAATCGAGCGGGTTGTGCATCGCCAGGGTGAGCTGCTTCCTTTCGATTCGCAATGGCACACATAAGTGACGACGTGCGAGATCCTCTTCTACGTAATTGAAGAGCTCAGACTCTATGCTGAGATTGGTGAGCCTCATGTAAGGCAGGTGGTAGTGGTCAGCAAGCCCTTCGGCAATGTCCTCTTCCGTGATCGTGCCCGTACCCAGAAAGGTATCGAGGAGGCATTCGCCCTCTTTGCGCTTTTTTGCGAGCTTCTTGATTTGAAACTTTGTGAGGATGCCCGCTTCGACCAACGCCACGATCAGTTGGGATTCGAGTGGGTTGGAATCCCAGACAGACATCAACCCGGGATCGTTGATGATTTCTTCCGCCTGTCTGTGGGATTCCTTACTGCTGGCCACGGTAATTCCTCAATCAGTCTGAGCTTCCGAAGGCCTCTTGAATCTATGCTAAGCAGAATACGACGCAACATTCGCACAGTTGCCCTCGATGAGGCTGCGCCCGAGAGCGTGCAGTGGGCCGATCACTTCAACAACGTGATCGGGTTCGTCGGGGTAGAACCTTTGTATACCCGGAAGTGCAACTGTGGTTGGCGGGTGCGCCCGCTGTTGCCGGAGCGGGCTATCACCTGGCCCTGTTTTACCTGTTGGCCGGTTCTCACTCTTGATTCGTAAAGATTGCCATACAGGGTGTAAAGACCACCCGTGTGCTGCAGGACGATTACTTTCCCCAGTCCCAGCAGATCGTCATCCTGATAAGCCACTGACCCGCTCTGCGCAGCCCAGACGGGGCCGGCGAAAGGGGCGGCGATATGAATGCCATTGCTGCGGGCGAAGAAGTCCTGCTGGCGGAACCGCACGTTCACCTTGCCTTTGACGGGCCAGATCAGACCGGCACCCACCGGTCCGGTATAGGCTGCGAGCACCGGCAGAGCTGGCGTCTTCACAACCACCGGAATTGACGTACGGACGACTCGGGTTGCGCCCGGTATGAACAGCCGACGTCCCGGCTTAAGCTGATTCCCCTGCAGCCCATTGACCTTTCGAATCGCGTCCTGAAGTTTTCCATAGCCCTGGCAGATCGATCTCAAGGTCTCTCCCTCCTGGACGATGTGAAAAACGCCTTCAGGGGGCAGGATGACTTTCATGCGCTCGTCGATGCGTTCAACGGATGTATGCGTTTCCCGTTCTTTGATGACCGTTTTGTTATGGTGACAGCCGATAAACAGGAGAGGGATTGCTGGAAGGAGGATGCGCATGACGGTGCCTTTCAGAAACAGGTACTACAGCGTCAACCACGTTTTACAGTAGACCGGGCGCTCCGCGACCGGATTGACAACGCAGATGAAGGATAAGCCGATCGGAAGAGGCGCCGCACCGACGATTTGGAGGGGATTCGGAATCGTCAGAAAAAACTGGAGCGGGCGAACGGATTCGAACCGTCGACCCTCAGCTTGGGAAGCTGATGTTCTGCCACTGAACTACGCCCGCTGAGCGAGGCGGTATTGTAGCCGGACCTGATGCTGTTTCAAAGAACGCCAGTTTGGATGGAATTGAGCGAAGAATGACGATTGTGGATCGTTGATTCCAGAAGGCCGAAATCCAGGATTTAATCGTAATTCGATCGGGTCTCGTTGCGGAATTGAATGATGAATGATTGTTGACAGCAGAAATGCGGAATTCAAAGTCTTTATTTGAAGAAGATTCGATCGCCGAGCTGTTCCGCGGTGCAATTGTCTCACCGGTGGCAAAGCGCGGGCCCGACAACAAACTAACGAGATATGCGAACTCGTAAGCCGGTCATCATTGCTGCGATTGCCATTGCCGCCTGCTGGATTGGGGCTGCTGCAGTGTTCTCAGTTGTCAAAGAAGAGCCACTCTCGGTCGACGAGCTTCTGGCGAGAGACGATCTGTCCGGACATGAGATCGTCGTCACGGTCAGCAACCTGAATTTTGAAGCTGTACCCGAAGAGAAGCGCCCCGAAGTCTTCGTACATATCCGGCAGCAGGTGGAAAAACTGCCGGAGAAAGAACAGGACGAAGTCCGCGAGAAAATTGCTGACATCCGATTGGAAAGAATGCGCAAGCAATGGAAGCACATGACGCCGGAACAGCAGACTGAACAGGTTCAGAAACGCCTGGACGCTCTACGCAAACGACGTGAGACCAGCACGCACGAAGACAGGCAACGAATGAAGCGACGCCTGCAAAGCCCGGCGGGCCAGCGGTTCGTGAAGAACGGTATGAAGAGATTCAACGAAAAGCTGACGCCGGACGAGCGCGCCCTCCTGATGCCCCTGGTCAAGGAAATACTCGAACAACTGGAGTCGCTTTGATGATTGCCAGGCCCTCGAGCGGCGCATTTACGCTGATTGAAATGCTGGTCGTCGTGGCAGTGATTGCGCTGATCGCGGGGTTGATTGTTCCAATGATTCAGAAGGCCGGGGCGAGGGCGCACCAGGCGACCTGCGCCGGCAATTTGCGCCAGGTCTGGATGTCTTTGCGCGAGTACATCGCACTCAACTCGCTTCGCCTGCCCCACTGCACGAGGCGCCCAAGCCAGCCCCCTGCCGGGGAGGAAGGTATGCCTGGTCTGTCAGAAACTTTGAAGCCCTACATCGGCAATCCCAAAGTCATGAAATGCCCTGCCGATTCAGGGAGCTACTTCGGGCCGGACGGCCTGAGCTATGAATGGAATTCTCTTCTCAATGGGAAAGCGATCGGACAGGAAAACCTGGAGATCGCCGGCCTGGCCCTGGAAGTGCCGCTGATGGCGGATTATGAGGCTTTCCATATCGGGGCTTCCGAACCGGGCAAGAACTTCCTCTATGCGGATGGCAGCGTGGTTTCTCAATTCAAGCAGTAGCACATGAACGTGATCGAATTGAATGGCCTGAGTAAGAGCTTCCACGAACGGGTGGCCGTGCAGGATCTCACACTGAATGTGGAGGGAGGTGAAGTCTTCGGGTTGCTGGGCAGAAACGGCGCCGGCAAAAGCACCGCCATCAAAATGATGCTTGGTCTGATCGCCCCGAGCAATGGAGACGTTCGTCTGATGGGCCATGACCTGTATCAGATGCACAACCGGGCCCTGGAGCATGTGGGCGCGCTGGTCGAGCGGCCCTCCTTCTATGAATACCTTTCCGGCCGGAGGAATCTGCAGCTTCTGGCCAGAAACTTTGAACAGGATTTCGACCGCAGATCCAACGAGCTGGCAGATCGGCTGGGAATCCTCAATCGCCTCGAGGACAAAGTCAGCACCTACTCGCAGGGAATGCGGCAAAAGCTGGGCATTGTGCTGAGCCTGCTGCCGGATTCGCGGCTCGTCGTTCTGGATGAGCCGACGAACGGGCTCGACCCTCAGGGCATTCGCGAGGTCCGGCAATTTATCAGCGAATTTGCCGGACGGGGCGACGTGACCGTTTTTCTCAGCAGTCATCTGCTGTCAGAGGTCGAACAAATCTGCACATCACTCGCTGTCATTGAAATGGGCAAAGTCCTGGTAAACGGCCCCTTGAACGAGCTGCTCAAGAGAGAGCCCGAAGTCGAACTGCAGGTTGGCGCGCTGCCGCGGGCCGTCGAGATCATCAAGGCATTCAATGGGTGCAGCGTCTCTGCTATATCTGATGACCGGCTGCGGGTGAATCTCAAATCAACAAGCGCGGCAGACCTCAACAAGCAACTTGTGGATTCTGGTATTGAAGTATCCGAGCTGCGGCCCGTGAAACGCACGCTGGAAGAGTATTTCCTTCATCTGACCGGCGAAGAATCAGGGAGTTGAACGAGACAGATGCTCACCTTTCGCATTGAACTCATCAAGGCTGTCTTTCGGCGCCGTACATACATCGGGTTCGGAGGGTATTGCGCACTGATGTCTCTGATGTACCTGGGAATGACTTACTCGAAGAAGCCCTATCTCACGCGCATCACGAAAGAGGCCGGCCTCAATCTGTCGGATTTCATGAACGGCACTTTTTTTGTCTCGATGGCCCTGCTGCCGACAGTCAATCTGTTGTACCCGGTCTTCGTCAGCCTGATGGCGGGAGACCTGCTGGCCGCTGAAACTCAGCAGGGCACGCT
>JASLXP010001173.1 GCA_030740295.1 Planctomycetota bacterium | reverse complement strand
ACTCATTACTCATTACTTATCATTCTTTTCGTCAGCTCTGGCGCCAGAGCCGGACAGACCGCCGCAAAGGTTACCTTCCCCGGCATTCGCGTTTTCCCTGCCAGCAAGCGCGTTGAAGTCGATGCCAAGCTCTCCCTGAATGACGGTATCATCGAGTTCCTCATGGTGCAGAAGGCGGGTAAGGACTATGAGAGTCTCCTCGTGACCGATGCCAAAGCCTCGCATCTGAATGTTGCCCTTGGCCTCATCGGATTGAAGAAAAGAGAGGTCGAGCTTACCAAGGATGGCATGGTGAAAAGTGTCCCGGGATATGCGCTCATCGATGGCGCCGTTTCGATTCAGATCAAGTGGAATTCAAAGGGAAAGAAAACGACCTCCACTGTTGAAGATCTGATGATCCGCCGCACAACAAAGAAGACCCCGCCGGCCGCGCCGTGGATTTTTACTGGTTCGCGCATTCGGGATATTGAAGGTGCGGGCAAGGTCTTCGGCGGCGATTACGAAAAGGTATCGGTTGGCGTGTGGTATGACCGGTCTGCGATTCTGAATTACTCTGTCCGCTCACGTAATCCTTACTGGGGCGATGACGCTGGTTTCATGGTGAACAAGGACGACTCGCCACCACCGGGGACAAAAGTGACGGTCATCATCACCCCCTGGAAGAACGAGGACGGCAAATGAACAATGTCACTGTCCTGGGCACCGGCGGCTGGGGTACAGCCATCGCCATCCACCTCAGAAACCAGGGTTGTTCGGTCACCCTCTGGGGCAGAGATCCGGAATACGTGGCCCGGATAAACGACAGCCGGGTGAACGAGCGTTATCTGCCGGGCACGACGATCCCGCCGGAAATCACCATTAGCGACAACGAAGAGGGATCCCTGAATGGTGCCGGCCTGGTCCTTGAAGCCATCCCTCTGCAGAGCCTGCGCGCGATTCTGGATCGCATCGCACCGGTGTACCCGGCCGGTGTGCCGATGATCAACTGCTCGAAAGGCATCGAACGGCAGACGTTGAAGCGCGGGTCAGAGATCATACGAGACGTGCTTGGAGAGATCCCGGTTGGCGCGCTTTCCGGACCGAGCCATTGTGAGGAAGTGGTCCATGGCCGCCCGACAGGAGTCGTCATCGCTGCGACGGATCCCGGTCTTTCGGATCAGGTGCAGGCTCTATTCACAGGGCGTAATTTTCGCGCGTATACAAATCCGGACCTCATTGGAGTAGAACTCGGCGGCGCGGTAAAGAACGTCATCGCCATTGCAGCCGGTATCTGTGATGGGCTCGGCTACGGCGATAACTCAAAGGCCGCGCTCGTCACCCGCGGCCTGTCAGAACTCGTGCGGCTTGGTCAGGCCATGGGCGCCGAGCCGCAGACATTTCTTGGCCTGGCCGGGGTCGGCGATCTTTACACCACTTGCGCCTCCCCCTACGGCCGTAACCGTGCGGTAGGCGAACGCATAGGAAGCGGCGAGACGCTTGACGAAATCCGCAAATCTATGAAGCAGATCGCTGAAGGAGTGGAGACGACAAAATCCTTACGAGAGCTCAGCCTCAAGTACCAGGTCGAAATGCCGATCTGTGAGGAAATCTACGCCGTCCTGTTTCATCAGAAAAGCCCGGCAGAAGCAGTCAGGGACCTGATGAGCCGCGAGCCCAAAGGCGAGCACGAAGTGCCCGGCAACTGAAAACTCAGAATCCTGAAACCTGCTTCCTTGATTTAGCATCCAGAATCTTGAATCCTGAATCCTGAATCCTGAATCCAGAATCTTGAATCCTGAATCCTGAATCCAGCATCCAGAATCTTGAATCCTGAATCCTGAATCCTGAATCCAGCATCCAGCATCCAGAATCCAGAATCCAGAATCCAGAATCCTGAGCCCTGAATCCCTTCACCGACCTTCATGCATCGTTTCACCGAGCGCTACCGCACTGTCCTCGAGCAGGCATCGGGCGTCACCGAGCCGCGGCTCAACTATCGCGGCATGCAGATCCGTGAGCGGGTGGTTCGCTGCATCTGGTATGGGCAGTACCTGGCGACCGAGTCTCTAACCACGGTTGATGGAGAATCTGTTCGAGTGGTCACACCTGGCTGGTGGAACGTCGAGGCCGGACCGGATTTCCTGAAAGCGGAGCTTGTCTTCGGCGATGGGGAAGTTCAGCGCTGCGATGTTGAAATCCATCTCGAGCCATCCGGCTGGTATCAGCACAGCCATCATGAAGATCCCGCCTACAACAATGTGCTCCTGCATGTGGTGCTCTGGAATGACAGCGACGATGACTTCATCGTTAATCAGTCCGGCCAGCCCATTCGGCAGCTCGTCATCGAAGACAACATCGATGGCGATCTGAAAGAACTGCTCAGCGCGCTCGACCAGGGCGATTTTCCCCGGCCGGAAGGAGCGACAGCAGGGCTCTGTCATCAGTATCTTGAAGAAGGCACGGTGAGCGAAGAATGGGTCGGCGACTTCCTCGACCACGCTGGCGACGAACGCATCCTTCGCAAAGCTCAGTATTTCGGACACCGCTCGCAAATCGTCGGTGAAGACCAAATCTTTTACGAACTCCTCATGCAGGCGCTTGGCTACAAAAGGAACAAGCAGCCCTTCGAGGAACTCGCCCGCGAGGCCACGCTCAAGAAACTTCGTCATTTACTCCCCTCCGGCGTGAAGGCCGTCCAGGCCGCGCTCTTTCATGCGGCCGGCCTGATGCCCCTCGAACAGTTTCTACCGGGGATGCCCGATCCTGAAACCTACGATCTGACCCGGGAATACAGGGAGCAACTCCGCAATGCGTCCGAAATCAAATCAAACGCACTATCGACCGCATGGAGTTTCTCAGGCACCCGCCCGGTCAACTTTCCCCAACGGCGCATTGCCGGCGTGGCCCATTTCATCCACCAGTACCATGACGATGGAATCCTGAACAGCGTCCACCGGGCACTGCCGCAGAAGATCGTTCGAAAGGAGGGCTTTCTCGTTCGCAAAGACATCCTGAAGGTCATGAAATCCGTAGACGCTATCTTCGCCGGCATTGATGACCCTTACTGGGCCCTGCGATGTAAGTTCGGCGGCAAAGAGACGAAGAACCCGATGCGCCTGATAGGCAAGGAACGGGTGGAGATCATCCTCATAAACGTCCTCCTCCCTGCCCTGCTCGGTCTTGCACGAAAAGACGGCGATGAGCACCTGGAATCGTTCCTTCACCAGCTTTATGACCAGATGCCGCCGCAGCCGGAATCGAGTGTTACCCGCTTCATGGTGGACCGGGTGCTCGGAGGCCCAGAGAGGTCCGACCGCCTGATCACGAACTCACGCCGCCAGCAGGGCCTCTATCAGATATTCAACGATTTTGAACGCGATGACCGCAGTTGTGAAGATTGTGCGTTCGCAAGGGCGATGTTGATGACGTGATCCGAATTCTGAGACGAGTAATCTGGATGAGCGTCAACTACGTCCGACTGAAACCATTTCAGAAATCCGAATAGAGAATGATGATTTCTGATTTTTGATTTCTGAAGTCAAGCATTCTTTCAGGCAGCACATTTCTGACTTCGAAAATCATAAATGAAGAATCATCATTCTTTATTCAGCTCCTGAGCAAGCTGTCCGGGGCAGAGAATGCGCAATGACTTATGCCGGCCTGTTTAGAAAAGGAGGAGCAACATGAATGACTGGAATGTTGGCATTAGCCGTCGGGTCATCACACCAAGGACACCTGTGTGGCTGGCGGGATATGGCACCAAACGTGCGCCTGACGGCAAGCTTCATGACCTCTGGGTCAAGGTGCTGGCTCTCCGTGCACCGGACGGAAAGCGTGTAGTCATGGCGACCACCGACCACATGGGGATGTCAAAGACAATCTACGAGAGCCTCTTTGCGAAAATGAGCCATCGCTTCTCGTTGGACCGCTCTGAGTTCATGCTCACCTTCTCGCACAATCATTGCGGCCCGGTTCTGAAGGATGACCTCGTCGATTACTATCCCCTGGACGATGAGCAGCGGCGCCTGGTGGATGAATATTCAGATTGGATGGAGGGCCAGGTGGTGGAGGCCGTAGCTGAGGCGCTGGCCAACTGGCAGCCAGCGCAACTCTTCATGGGCGAAGGCAAATGCACCTTCGCCGTGAACCGCCGCGAGAACACTGAAGCGGAGGTGCCAGCGTTGTTGGCCGAGGGCAAACCCCTCAAAGGTGTGGTCGACCACTATGTCCCGGTCCTGGCCGTTCGCGGACAAGGGGGCGAGTTGCTGGGAGTGCTGTTCGGTTACGCCTGCCATCCGACCACTCTCTCGTTCACGACGTATTGCGGCGACTATCCAGGCTTCGCCCAGGCCAATCTGGAAGCCAGCCATCCCGACACTGCGGCCATGTTCTTCAATGCCTCGGGTGCAGACCAGAATCCCATTCCAAGACGAAAGGTGGAGCTCTGCGAGCGCTACGGCAAGATGCTCTCCGACGCGGTCGAGGAAGCTCTCGCCGGGCCAACGCGGCCGGTATCCAGTGGCCTTCGCTCGGCCTTCGAGTTTGTGGACCTCGACTACGATGA
>JASLXP010001172.1 GCA_030740295.1 Planctomycetota bacterium | reverse complement strand
ATGAGATCGCTGTCCCAATCCTGCAGGTAGGGGAGGAGGATTTCCTGCTCGCCCTGCTCGACGATCCACGGTTTGACGCCGAAGAAGGTCTCCGGATGGTCGCCCATTTCGGCCCCTTCGGGGAAGAAGTAAGCCTCCTCTTTTGAGTTTGCGCCGACAAGGGCCGCATCCTCTTTTCTCTGGTGGTAGTGGTAAGGGATGCGCGAGCCGAAATCGAAGAGCTTGGCGAGCCGGCCCAGGGTATTGCCGTGAGCGGCCTGATATTCGTCGCCAAGGATCTGTTTTCCGCCCGCTTCAAGCGCGTCGGTTAACAGCACGCGGTCTGAGCCATCGGCCAGATTGATGTAGCTGAGGCCCTCATCATCCGGGCCGATGGCGTTGTCGGCCTTCGTCTCTGAAACGATCCATCGTTCGCAAATGCTGCCGCGTTCTCCGACGTCATATTCTTCTTCTTTGAGGCCCAGTCGCTTTCCCGGCGGCAGAAAATCCCGAGCAATCCACGCGGGATCGCAACGAAGGATTCCGTTGCCCTCGGCCATGGCTTTATCAAGAACTTCGAGGGCCTTTGCATTTGATTCTGACATGACTCTGAATCCTTCAGATAAGGATGCGGCAGCGGGAGGCAGGCGGCCTTCCCGGCAGAAAACCTATTTATTTTCTATTGCCCAACAGGCCGGAAACGCTACCAAGACGGCGTTTTATTGGCAACAGGACAATAGACGCTCGCCGCGGCGCGGCGAGACCACTGAAGGCAATGGGATACTCGTCGCTGAGCGTCGAGAACTGAATCCTCACACTACTTCGACATCGATTGGCTGCCGAAGCGGCTCGGTGACCGCGGCGGCCATCCGGGCGGTGATCTCCGAGCCACCGGACCGGCAGGTGATGGAGAAATGTCCTTCAGCTTCTCGATCGCAGATGAACTCCGGAACCTCCTCACCTCTCCTGACCGGACAGAATACCGTGACGGACTCAGCGACTGCGGCCCGCAACGAAACACGCACTTGCGGGCGCGTATAGCTGTCCGCCAGTTGGATGTCCGCAGTTTGTGGATATAGCACACGGGCGAAGCAATCGTTCTGTTGCCCGTGAATGACAAAGCCGCCCGCTGACAGTTCAACATCATTGCCCGATTCGGTGTGCCAAAGACACTCGGCCGAAAATGGCTCGCCGTCGTATTCGTTCAAATCCACGACGACGAGAAACGGCACAGGGCCCTTTCGAACCAGCACCACTCGCCGGAACGATCTGCGGATGCGATGGTCCGGACCGGTGGTCGATGCGGCATCGCCCAGGCTGGTAGTGAAATCATCGGTGTGAGAAAAGTCCACCATCTCACCTTCAGTCCAACCGGGTGTGATGTGCGGACCGCGCTGGTTTCGACCGTCCACCAGTACGCAGTTGTGAGCGTCTGTCTCGCCGAACCAGCGATCGAGTCCTTTTGTACTGTCTGCCTGTGGGATGCCGTATCCCGCGTCCACCAGGAATCGCTCACCCAGTGCATAAAACGCCACATGATTACTGTCGCCCTGGCGATGGCATTTGAGCACTTGCGGGCCGCAGAAATGAGACACCAGCCAGTCGTCCTTCTCCCAACCGGTACGCATGCTGACAACCCCGCGTCCGGTGAAGTGGCGCGCCAGTGGGTAGCCGAGCTCCTGAGGCGTACGGCAGGGGATGTCATCACGCCACCACAGGAGGAAGTAGAGAAAGTTTGTTCCCTGAGGTGTTTCGCTCAGGTCGTCGTTCTCGTCCAGCCAGTCGGGCCTGCGTTCCGGATGGAAATCCAATTGCGCGCCCAACCACGGCAGAAGTTTGCCGCCTGGCTTTCCCATCTGCGTCAGGCTGCACGCGATACTGCCGCAGGAAGGTTGGCAATCGTTCAGGTTATTCAGGGTGCCGCCGCCGGGTATCAGCTCGTAGAGCAAGTATTCGAGCAGCCGCTCGAATCGATTGTTTTTGAGCAGATTGGTGCCGCCGCGACGGCGAATGGCTTCCGCGGCTGCGGCACAGTAAGGCACACAGCTTCGAAACACATACTGCGGGCCTTCAAACGGGGCGCCCGTGGTATCAATACTGTTGAAAAGGTATTGCTCTATCGCCGATTCACTCTGATCGATGTAACGCTCGAAATCCTCAATCTCAATCTCACCCTCGACTGCCATACACCACATGGCACTGGGCATGATGCCTCGCACGCCGCGATTGTTGGTGATCTGGTACCAGTCCTCCCGCCAGTATTCCAGCACGATGCCAACAGATTCCTTCGCGTATTCGGCGAAGCGGGCGCGCTGCTCATTGGAGAAACGGTCGTGGCAAATGTCATAGACACAGGCCATCGTGTGGGCAAACATCCCCTTGTCGTGGCCGAGCCCGTGCCGCCAGCCGTCGTCTTTACTGCCCCATGCCGAGCTCTTAACGTCGGCGAGGCCGTGGTCGATGATCTCCATCACCGCGTCGCGGGCGAAATCGCCGACCTCCGGATCGCCGGTGAACGCATAACAGGCACTCAAGGTGTCGAGAACCGGCAATACCGTGAAGATGCCGTAACGGAGGCGCCAGATGTCTTTCTCCCGCTCACGAAAATCGAGAAAGTCGGGATGCTCCGGATCCATGTAATTGGCGCAGAGCTGCTTTGCACGTTCCAGGACACGGGCCTTGAGCCCGCTCTTTGCGCCCGCCCGCAGGTCTGGCAGTTCTGCAGCACTGAAAAGCAGTCGTGGATGTTCACCTGTTCGAAACGGCATGAGCGTCGTCCTTTACCATTAGGCTGAGGGAATATAGACTCTGCGCAGTGTAACAGCGATTCCAGGAATTATGGAGGCATGGGCCGATGGGAGAACGTCTGAAAAACAAGGTGGCTATTGTCACTGGAGCGGGTTCGTCCGGACCGGGCTGGGGCAATGGCAAAGCGACTGCAGTGCTGTTTGCCCGGGAGGGGGCAAAGGTCTTCGCGGTCGATATCAATCAGGAGGCCGTCGAGGAAACCCGGCAGATCATCAGCGACGAAGGCGCCGGCGTTACGGTACAGCAGACGGATGTGACCCGCGCGGAGCAGGTTGAAGCAATGGTCGATCTGTGCATCGAAACCTATGGCCGCGTCGACATCCTTCACAACAACGTCGGCATCGTGGAAGTCGGCGGGCCGGTCGAAGCTAGTGAAGAGAGTTGGGATCGCGTCGTCGCCGTCAATCTCAAGAGCATGTTCCTTACCTGCAAATTCGTCCTCCCGCACATGGAGGAACAGGGCGGAGGCGCCATCGTCAATATCTCGTCCATTGCCGGCATCCGCTACCTCGGAGTGCCGTACGTCTCTTACAGCGCGACCAAGGGCGCTGTGCTACAGCTTACCCAGAGTATTGCGCTCCAATACGCGGAAAAGAACATCCGGGCGAACTCGATTCTACCGGGCCTGATGAACACGCCGATGATCATCGAACCGCTCAAAGACGTTTACGCTGAAGGCGACATCGAGAAAATGCTCGACATCAGAAACAACCAAGTCCCAATGAAGAGAATGGGCGACGCCTGGGACGTCGCGCATGCCGCCCTCTTCCTGGCATCCGACGAAGCGAAGTACATCACCGGCGCCCAACTCGTGGTCGACGGAGGGCTCACGTGTAAGTCGTAGTGCTTCACAGGATCAGAACGAACATGAACGTTGGAACACTTCTCACCAAATCGGCCCGCAGCTTCCCGGAAAGTCTGGCGATTGCGCACGGTTCAAAGAAGTTGAGCTATGCCCGATTCGATGCGCGGGCCAACCAGTTGGCGAATGCCCTTGGTCGCCTTGGCATCACAAAGGGCGATAACGTTTCGCTGCTCATGTACAACTGCTCCGAAACGCTCGAGGCCATGTTTGCCTGTTTCAAGGCTGGATGCTGCGCGGTACCGATTAACTTCCGGCTCCATCCAAGGGAGTTTTCCTTCATCATCGGTCATTCGGAATCCAAAGCGGTCGTCATCACCTCTGAGTTCAATGAATCCATTCTGGATGTCCGGGATCAGATACCGCAGGCGCAGAGCATCATTACGGTGTCCGGCGCGCGAGGCGAGCTGCTGGATTACGAATCGCTGGTAAGCGCTGAGGACGAACAATTCGAAGACGCCGAGGTCGATCCCACGGACCTTGCCTGGCTTTTCTACACATCCGGAACGACCGGGATGCCCAAGGGCGCCATGTTGACCCATCGCAATCTGATGGCCATGACCATGAGCTTCTTTGCGGACATGTGTACCGGCTGCGGCCCCGATGACGCGACCCTCCACGCCGCGCCCCTGTCGCACGGAAGCGGTTTGTATGCTCTGCCGAATGTCGCCAAGGCTGCTGCCCACATCATTCCGGAATCAAAGTCCTTCGATGCCGAACTGGTTCTGCAGCTCATTGAGGAGTTTCGCATTACGAATCTGTTCGCCGCGCCGACCATGCTCAAGCGGGTGATCGACAGTCCCGCCATAGACCGGTCTGATCTGAGCTCTCTGAAGTCCGTGATTTACGGCGGCGGTCCGATGTTGCTCGAGGATCTGATAAAGGCCATGGAGAAACTCGGCCCGTGTCTCGTCCAGCTTTACGGGATGGGCGAGACGCCGATGACCATCAGCTTTCTCTCCCACCGGGATCATGTTTCCAACGGCAGCCCGGAACAGATGGAGCGTCTCAGGTCTGCCGGTTGTCCACGCACGGACGTGGAGGTCAGGATTTTCGATCAGGATGACAACGAGCTCCCGCCGAACGAGATGGGCGAAATCGTGACCCGTTCCGATCTGGTCATGAAAGGCTACTGGCGGAACCCAGAAGCAACGGCCGAAACACTCAGAAACGGCTGGCTGCATACGGGCGACATGGGGTACATGGATGAGCTG
>JASLXP010001171.1 GCA_030740295.1 Planctomycetota bacterium | reverse complement strand
CAGGAAAGGAAACAGACAACCGACTATGGACGCCTGCCCTGGTCGTCTCATCCTGTCATTTGTCCTGGCGGCGGCCGGTGCCATTTCAGCCGAGTCCAAATCGGATGAGTGCATTGAAATTTCATTGCAGCAGGCAGTGTTGCTCTCCCTTCGCAATAACCTGGACATCCGCATCGCCAGCCTCGCACCGGATATCGCTGACGACTCAGTGCTCCAACAGGTTTCGACATTTGATTCCGTCCTGACTTCATCCGTTGCAGGTGGCAAAGCAGAACAACAGACCGGCACACAACTCGCCGGCGCGGAGGTCATTTCCACCGATCGTTTTGATGCCGCGATCGGAATCAGAAAGAGGTATGAAACCGGCACGGTGGTGAGTACGGACCTGACCACCCGGCGCGAAGGAACAAATTCATTCTTCTCTTCATTCGATAGTTCGAATGCGGCGAATGCGGCCGTGACCGTCAGCCAGCCGCTGTTGAAGGGACGGGGAACAGAGGTCAACCTGGCAGCGATTCAGGTGGCCAGAAACACCAGGCAACAGAGCCTGCACGAATTCAGGCGGACCGTGGAGATCGTTGTCGGGCAGACGGAGAAAGCCTATTGGAATCTGGTTTTCGCCCAGGCAAATCTGCGAGTCCAGCAAGCCCTGCTTGACCAGGCGAAGAGCCTCCTGGAGCACGTGAATGACCTGAAGGCCGGTGGCATCCTCACCGCGACCGATGTCATCCAGGCAAGGGCCGGCGTGGCTTCACGCGAAGAGAACATCATCGTGGCCGACCAGGCCCTGAGAAACGCGGAGGATGTGCTGAAAGAGATTACTTCCATGCTCTCCGACGATTCGAAACGAGACAGCGCCCTCACAGCAACAACTATCGCCAAAATCAGCCAACTTGAAGTGCGTGAAGAAAGCGCACTGCAGAATGCGTTCAAGAATCGCCCAGAGTATCAGGCCGCAAGACTCGATCTGCAGAGCCGAAATCTGGCGGTGGTCGTCGCTCGCAATGCCCGATACCCAAAGCTGGATCTGCAAGGTACCTTTGCTCTCAACGGCCTGACAGGCAGCTACGGCAATACGGTGGATTCGCTGGTATCGACAGATTTTTACGAGTGGAACGTTGGCCTCACCCTCGAACTTCCGAGGGGTTTCCGCTCCGCCCGCAGCACATACCGGCGCCGGCAGAATGAGAAGGCGCAGACGCTGCTGCGCATGAAACAGCTCGAACAACAAATCCTCAGAGAAGTGCGTCTTTCCACTCGCCAGGTGAGGGCCACTCAAAAGCGTATTCAAACCACCGAGGCAGCCAGAGATCTTCAGAAGGAAAAACTGGCCGGCGAAGAAGATCGACTGAAGGACGGCCAGTCCACCCCGCAGGAAGTCCTGGACTTTCAGGTCGACTTTGCCGTCGCCGAGCTCAACAACGAACGCTCAAAACTCGACTATCAGAAGGCCATCGTCGACCTCGAAGTAGCTCAGGGAACATTGCTCGAGACGAGACTGATCGAGATTGTGGATAACCAGATTCTCGGGAGTGAGTAATCTGATTTCTGGCAACACCATCGCGAAGCCCGATGTTCGATACGGTTGATCAAGGCAATAGCCACGGATAGAAGAAAAGAGAGGTCAGCCCCTTCTTTTTACTCATTGCTCAATATCAAAATGTCCATCACCACATTCATAAGTGCATTTGCCCCTGGCGACGAAGGATCCATCCACGCATGCAATCTTGATACGGATTCCGGAAGCCTTGAGTTGATCAACGAACACAAAGACGTTGAAAACCCATTCTTCCTCGCTCTTGGGCCGGGGAACACAAGGCTGTATTCCATCCATGTGCCAGGAGGTTTTGGAGATGCGGGACAGGTCGTTGGATTCAACACCAATCTCGATACGGGCGAACTGACCCGGATCAACGCCGCTGCCGTCCATGGCGGGGCCGCCTGCTACGTGGATGTGGATGCGACCGGGAAGGTGGTCGTCGCCGCAAACTATGGCAGCGGTGACATCACATCACTGCCGGTAAACGATGACGGATCGCTGGGCGAGTCTGCCAGCCACTTTCAACATGAAGGCTCGAGCGTCGATGAGAGCCGGCAGCAGGGACCCCATGCGCACTGCATCGTCGTGAGCCCGGACAACAAGCATGTCTATTCGAATGACCTCGGCCTCGACAAGATCATGAACTACAAGCTCGATGTGGAGACGGCGACGCTTGCGCCAAATAAGCAGCCATTTGCTCGCACGCTCCCCGGCGCCGGACCGAGACACTTCACGTTCCATCCGAAAAAAGACTTCGCATACGCCATCAACGAGCTGCATAATTCGGTGACGGTCTTCATCTACGAGCCTGACACGGGCTCTCTGCTGGAACAGCAGACCATCTCCACTTTGCCGGACGACTGGGAAGGCACCAGCCACACTGCCGACGTCAAGCTCACTCCGGACGGCCGTTTCCTTTACGGCACGAATCGCGGGCACGACAGCATCGCCATCTATTCGGTGGGTGACGACGGTCTCCTCACTCTGGTGGGAATTGAGCCAAGCCTCGGAGGCGGCCCGCAGAATCTGGCCATCACGCCCGATGGATCGCTCCTGGTCGTGGCCAATATGCCGGACAACAAAGTGGTCACCTTCAGGATCAATGCCGACACAGGCGAAATCACGCACACCGGCGCGACCTATGAGATAAAGAGCCCGTCCTGCATCATGCTTGCGGTCTGAAACCGGAAGCAACGGTCCCTGTCTGGTTAATACAGCTTTACCATCTCGATATCGTCGAACCACGTCCAGGCGCCATCCTCCATGAAGAACGGCTCCAGGGCGATTTCGATGATGCAACCCTTGTCGAGCTTGAAGGTCTGAACTACCCGTTGCCACTCGCCGTCGGTCGGGGGCCACGAACGCCGGAGGAATTTGAGATACTGATCGTTGGCCAGTTTTCTGACCGCCTTCGCACTCGTCAGTGTCTCGATCCTGACGTCATCGCTCATGCGGAACAGATTCACAGGGACAGGTAAGCCGCGGCCTTTAGTTTTGTACCAGAAAGCAAAACGAAACCTGCCGGGCGGCAGTTTCACGAAGCCACGGAGACCCGGGTACTTGCCGGGGCCGCAGCCGATGCACTTGGAATTCTTTCGACCGTTCTTCTCCCAGCCGTAAACCGCTTTTGAGCCTGCAACCATCCCGACACGATCGTAGAACCACCAGCCGGGCAGCTTCGGTGGATTCCCGGGAGTGGCGTCCCCCGGCTCACCCCCTTCGAAACCGGGATTGGCCAGAAAGTTCCTGGGTACGATCCCCTGCAGCCGATTGATCTCCGGTTGGATAAACATCTCCAGAGCCGGCCGCCTGGCAAGTTCCCTCTTCCAAAATTCCACAGGTTTCTTTTCAGCCGCCGAGATGAACTGCAAAGCGTCGCCGATGCCATTGGCCAGATGCGTCTCCAATTCTGCGCGAATGGGATCGACCAGAAGTGAGTCGTAATACCTTCGTCCCTGCTCGACTGCTTTGATGAGGCGGCTCTTCTGATTCAACAGCCAGCCCGTTCGGTCCGGCGCGATACTGTCGCTCCACATGCGGTCGAATTCTTCCGTCAGCTTGATGCTCTCCTCGATCTCGGCAATCACCTCCGATGCAGGTCGCGACGCGAGCCAGCCGGCTTTTGAGAAGTCCTCGGCCATCAGGTATTGAGCCGCGCTGGTTCGCAGCCACTGGTAGTAAGTCACGAAGAATTTCAGGCGCGTCCGCTGCTTTTCAGTCATCTTCGCCTTCAGGGCGATGGCGATTGCAGCGTCCATGAACTTGAGATCGTCCCACTCCAGGAATTTGAATTTCTTGAGGTGGTTGGAACCCCAGGCTCTGATCGTCTGATAGGGGTGGTGTTCCTTTGTTTCACGAACGTATATCTCTTCCCATCGGTCAAAGTAAGCGCGCATGGCCGTCATGGCGCGCTCACCGAATGCCAACCGCATGTACTGATCGAGCAAGGCATCGACGTCACTGTTGACATCCCAGAGCAGGTGCGCCAGCACATAAGCCTTGGGCCCGCCGGCAGCCCAACAGTGCTCGATCTGGGCATAGTAGCCCATCCCGCCCAGGCCCTGAGACTCACGCAGATACTGCGCAATCATGTGGGGATAATGCCGGATAGTCGGGTACGCATTATCGAGATGGTAATGGTATAGAGACGAAGCCCCGCCCGCTGATTTGAATTGGGCCGGGTCTGCGCCCGTCGAGATAAAGACAACTATGCGATCGTGGATTTTGATTTCACGAGGAGGTTTGCCGCATGGGCCGTAGCCAAGAACGGCGATGTAAGCGTTGGGATTAACTTCGAGCACACGCTTGATAATCCTGTTGTAGAAACGGAAATAGCGATCGCTCAAATTGGGCTTGAGCGGGTCGGTGAAGGCATCCTTCGCGTCCATGGCTGTGCAGCGCTCGCACATGCAATGATTGCCCGCGCCATCGTTGACGCTCAAACTCACACTTGCCGTGTGCGGATTCTTCTTGAAGGTTTCCAGGACGTGCCTGACCGCGATTTCCTGGACCTTTGGATTGCCTACGCACGGCTGCCAGCCCGCCGTGTGAACGGAGTCAACGGATGGGACTCGACGTTTACCTTCGATCAGGGGGTAGACGTCCGGGTCAGTCTCAGCGTATTTTTTCGGCGAATAGATGGCGCCGAAAGCATGGTGAAAGCCCATGCGAATACTTCCAGCCAGGAGTGGGCGCGCGTGGTCAAAACTGTAATCCCCCCAGTGTCGCATCTCAAAATGAGGGCTCTCAAGATCGGCAATCTTGTCCGGCATTTTCCAGCCTGGATTCAAAGGAACCACCTCGCCGACTTCACCAGGCCCTACCCAATGAACGCCCACATACTTCGTGAGGAAGTAATAGACCGGAAAGTCATAACCGTGCGAATCATGCGAGACGATGAGACAGACTTTCCTGCCCTTGTGAATATATGGATAACGGATGACAAACGCGTCGAGGCGTTTGTCATCTAACTCAGATGCAATCTCCGCCGGGGCATGTCTCGCGTCCGTGATCAGGAACAGGTTTTTTCCTTCCGCATCTTCCCATGGCGCAGTCTGCACATCCGTATCTAGGACTCGCGACAGATACCGGGCGAAGAGCTCTGCCACTTTTGAAACATTAAATTTCTTGCGATGGTGTTTCACATCTCCCACGTAACCAACCGCCCAGTCAGGCTCGGCAGAAAGGGACGCAATGCACAGAAGGAGAACCGCAGGAGTAAATGGGTTCGTTTTTTTCATTAAGTCGGCAGAGCGTGTATAGAGATCCCCTTCGGAATCTCAGTGACGAATGACGGCAACTGTCGCAGGCCGGACTGCTGATCCGGCACCAAACGGACGAATTCGTCCATTCTAGACCGAATTGGCAATCCGCGTCACGATGACGTCGCCAGTCCGTAGCAAAAACTGATTCACGCTTGGTGCCTACCGAACATGGAATACCTCGCCCTGCCGCACTTCGAGATTCAGTTTGTGAAGCCACTCACCTATGCACGGCCCACCAACACATTCGCCGGTTTCCGGCACGTAGACCGCGCCGTGCGTTTTGCACTGAAGCAGGTCGTCGTCCACAGTGAAGAAGTCGTTATCTTCCATATCGAGTGATAGCGACATGTGCGCGCAGGTATTCTGATAGGCGTAATACTGACCGCTGCGAAGAAAGACGAAACCTCCCTGCTCGCCTTCTGAAGAATCAAATGTGAATGTGATAGTGGCGTTTTCCGCGAGCTGTGCGGAGGCGGCGATGCGCGTTTTTTCAGGAGGGGATGGAGGTGTTGGCGATGGGTGTGTGGGAGGGGGGGGCGGAGATGGAGTGTTGGGTGTTGGGGTTGTCTCAGTGGTCGAAGACCCTTCGGACTCCTCAGACCCACCTTGTTTGTGTAATTCCGATTCCTGGCTCTCTTCCTTTTCCTCTTGTCTTACCCGTGCTTCGGCCTTTGCTTTCTTTGCGGCCCGGGCCTTTGCCAGTGCTGCCAGACGTTTTTTCTGAATAGAGGCCTGGCGTTGTTCTTCGCTGACCTCGTCTGCGGCCTGCGGCGCGGGAGCTTCGACTTCCGGCAAAAGACCCGCGGCGCGGCGAATGAACTCCGCAGCGACGCTTGCATAGTCCCCTGCTCCCCGGCAGGTGGGGTCGTATTCAAATATGGTCTTGCCGTGGCTGGGGGCCTCGCTGAGGCGGACGTTCTTGTGGATGACGCTCTCGAAGAGCTGGTCGCCAAAGTAGCTTCGGACTTCATTCATGACTTCTTCGGTGAGCTTCATGCGCGTGTCGTACATACAGCCGACGATGCCGAACAGATTCAAATCGGGATTCAGCCGCTTTTGCACGAGCTTCACGACCTCGACCAGTTTGGACATTCCCTGGAGCGCGAAGAATTCCGCTTGAAGCGCAATCAGGACGTGCTGAGCCGAGGTCAGTGCGTTGATGGCCAGCAGGCCGAGCGATGGTGGGCAATCCATGATGACAACATCGTGCCGCTGTTGATCTCCGTCGGCAAGGTATTGCTCGAGGGCTTCTTTGAGGATGTGTTCGCGAGCCATGGCTGAGGCGAGCTCGACCTCGACGCCGGACAGATCGATATTTGAGGGGAGGACGTGAAGATTCTCGACGGAGGTCTCGTGAACCACTTCCTCAATCTTCTTTTCCCCAATGAGGACATCGTAAATGGAATGCTCGATGCCATAGATGTCGATGTTGACGTGGAGGCTGAGGTTGGCCTGAGGATCGATATCAACGAGCAGAACGCGGAGCCCGCACCGGGCAAGAGCCGCGCCCAGATTGACCGCGGTGGTGGTCTTTCCGACTCCGCCCTTTTGGTTGATGATTGCTATGCGCACGGTTCCAGTATCAGGTGTCAGTGATCGGGTGTGAGGTGGATTGATACACACCTCAAGATTGGCAGGGCAGTTAATACAGGCAAACTGGGGTGTTCTGGCCCAGTTTGCAGCGGACCCAATGGACTCGCAAGCACCACATTTGGCCAGCGCTGTCAAGACCTCCAGATCCGCCAGCGTACCCACGGGCTAAACTTCGTCCGGATCGATTCCCATCTCCTTCAATTTGGCCGCCAGGCGGTCCGCTTTGGCTGAAAGCCGGTCCGCTTTGGCCGCTATTCGGTCCGCTCGCTCGGTTTCCGCGTCTCTGGCTTGAATCACCTGCTGGTGGGTCATGAATGGGGAGCCGTCAGGTTCGCGAATCGTCAGATCGCTGCCGGGAACGAGCTCAAATTGAATACCGAGACGTGGGCTGATCCAGCCATGCATCTGTGGAATTTCCTCGAGTCTGCCGTCGCGGCGAATGTAACCCTCGATCTGCGGACCGTTCGGGTTATAGATGTAATACTCCTCAACCCCATGCTCTTCATAAAAGTCTCGCTTCCTGGCCATCTCAGCCGGACGATTGCCCGGGGAGAGAACCTCGAATACTACCTGGGGAGCGATCCCCGCCTCCTCCCATTGCCGGTACGATCCCCGATACCCTTTGGGCCTGCCGATAGCGACTAGAGCATCGGGCGCAGTGCGCGTCTTGTTGTCGCCCTCAACCGGATACCACAGGAGGTCGCCGGCTACGAAGACATCCGGGTCATCCGCGAATACGTTGTCGAGACCTGATTTGATGGTGTGTATCCATTCGTATTGGAGAGTGTTATCCGCCATGGGCTCACCGTCGCTGTCCGGATAGACAACGTCTGAAGTTGAAGGTGCAGTGGCTTGAGTAATCATCTGGCCCTCAAAAAGAGCGTTTTACCGTACGATACGAGAGATATTGAATCGGATTATACACCTTCCGTCCACAATTGACTGCCCCAGCACTCGATGAGTTCCCTCATTCAGAACAGTTTCATCTGCTGCGGCCCCGGCCTGCGATTCGAAAGGATTAGGCGGGTTCTCGATGAGGCGGAGCATCACCGCGCTCCCTTTGACTTCAACAAAGAGATCATCTCCTCGTGGCCGCGCTCTCTGGCTTCGTCGAGAGGCGTCCGATCCTCTTCGCTCTCTTCGTTTATCTTTGCCTTGGTGGCCAGGAGCGATTCTGCCGCGGCTGTTGCATTGTGACGTGCTGCGGTGTGGAGAGGGGTCAGCCCTGCATCGTCTTTGGCGCGAACGTATGCCTTGCGCTTGATCAGCCATTCGACTGCCCCGTGCTGATTTGTGCGCGCCGCATAATGGAGTGGCGTCCGGCCGGCCCCGTCTTCGGCCTTCGTCCTGGCCCTCAGTGCAACGAGGGCTTCCATCGCTGCATTGTGGCCCTTTGCCGCGGCAAGGTGCAGCGGAGTGGCGCCGGTTTTATCCTGCACATGCACATCTTTCTTCTTCCTATCGAGGACCAGCGGAATCAGGTCCGCATGCCCGTTTTCGGCCGCGATGTGCACGGGCAGTCGCCCCTGGATGTCGGGCAATCTCCATTGGGTGGACTCGCTTTTGAGAAACTCCATAGCCTCTCTTCTGC